>DCHM01000007.1:0-1623 GCA_002314835.1 Clostridiales bacterium UBA1752
GTACTGTTTATTATGGCGTTCTTTTTCCCACTCGGCGACAGTGAAGCAACCTACTACGCTATTTGGCAGGTTATGACCGGCTCTGCCGTGTTCGTTGCGGTATTTGCATTCTCCGACCCGACCACGACGCCAAAATATTCGCGTGGCAGACTGGTATTCGGCGTGGGCTGTGCGTTGCTCACTTACGTTTTCAGAGTAGTATTCAAGAGCTTTGACGGCGCGTACCCTGCGGTACTCGTTATGAACCTGCTGACCCCGATGATAGACAAGGTGACTGCGCCTGCTTATCAAATCAAATCTGCCAAAAAGGTAAAAAACGATGTATAAAAACACCACCGCGATACTGGATATAACCGCGCTGTCTTCCGAGGGTGCAGGTATCGCGCGCCACGAGAGCGGCATAGTGACGTTTGTCGTCGGCACTGCCGTGGGCGACAAGGTTAATGCGCTCATCATCAAAGAAGCAAAAGACTATCTCGTAGCAAAACCGCTCGAAATCATCACCCCTTCGCCGGACAGGGTGGAGGTTGACTGCGAGAGCTATAACGCCCACTGCGGTGGATGCGTTTACAGACATATCGGCTATGAATCCGAAAAGCTATCAAAGCTCGGCATAGTTCGCTCGGCGCTCAGAGATATAGACCCTGCGCTTTTGCCTACCGAGGTTGCTGCGGCTCGCACCGAAAGATACCGCAACAAAGCGGCGTACCCCGTCGATGAAAACCTGCGTTTCGGCTATTACGCCGCACGCTCGCATAGAGTAGTGCCGCATACCGACTGTGCGCTCGAACCTCGCGAATTCAGCGAGGTTGCCGCGTATTTGTGCGAATTATGCCGTAAATACGGCATTTCGGGATATAACGAAACGACCTGCAAGGGCGTTTTGAGACATATTTTCATGCGCGTAAGCCGCACGGGAGATATGCTCTTGATGCCCGTCGTCAATGCCGAAAGACTGCCTCACGAGAGGGAAATCGCAAGAGAAATCACCAACCGCTTCGGCTTTATCAAGGGCATCTGCGTCAACGTCAACAGACAAAACACCAACGTTATCACCGGCGACACGACTTATACGCTGTGGGGCGAGGAATATATCGGCGAAACGCTTTGCGGCAAGCAGTTCCTCGTTTCGGCTATGTCGTTCTTTCAGGTCAATCCATACACCTGCGAGCTTCTTTACGGTGCCGTCAAGGACATGGCACGGGGAGCAAAAACCGTCCTCGACCTTTACTGCGGCATCGGCACTATCGGTCTGACCGCCGCACCCGACGACGCCAGCCTCTGCGGCGTCGAGGTTATACCCGAGGCGATTGCCGATGCAAAACGCAATACTGCATTGTGCGGTCGCAACGATACAAACACCCACTTTGTCTGCGGCGACGCCTCCGTGGGAGTAAAAGAGTGCGTCGGCCGCTTTGGCACACCCGACCTTATCATAGTTGACCCTCCGCGTAAAGGGCTGTCCTGTGAGGTTATTGACACGGTTGCCACAGCTTCGCCGCAAAAGGTTATATACGTTTCCTGCAACCCATTCACTCTCGGCAGAGACTTGGCACTCTTTAAGGATAAAGGCTATGCCCCCACGACTGTCAAGTGCTTTGATATGTTCCCGAGAACTGGGCA
>DCHM01000007.1:1693-4938 GCA_002314835.1 Clostridiales bacterium UBA1752
CCTTATAACATAGAGATTTTTCTTTTTGAGCAGGAGAATTTGGATTCCGGCAAGGAGAGACAAATCTAAGTTTAGCGGTTAATTGCAAAAGCGAGATAGATTATGAAAAGACAAATAATAAAAAAAGAATGTATCGTAACCAATAGATTGACACTTCGTCCATATCGGAAAGAGGACAATATACGACTTGTGGAAATGATGCAAAACCCTGAGATTACGGAGACCTTTATGGTTCCTGACTATACAGAAGAATCTCAATTCTATGCATTGGCGGACAAGCTAATCAGATTTAGTCAAATTGAAGATACCACACATTTTGAATATGGAATCTATCTGGACGAATATATGATTGGTTTTGTAAATGACTGCGGGTATGATGATGAAACCATCGAAGTCGGATACGTTATTGATCCGGCATATAAAGGACAAGGATTTGCAACTGAAGCTGTTAGTGCTGTTATTAATGAGTTTAGAGAAATGGGCTTTAAGAAGGTGATTGCCGAATTCTTTGAAGGAAATATCGGAAGCCGGAAAGTAATGGAAAAATGTGGCATGCATTTAAGTGGGAAATCAGACAAAGAAGAATATCGTGGGAAAGTACTCACGTGTTATGAATGTGAAATGGATTTATAATTGATTAGATGTAGAAAAACAAATGGTGGCTTATGGAGATAAGCGTTTTGACCTGCAAGACGAGGCAGGAGTTCCGCGCGTGGCTCATACAAAACGGCGGCACGGCTAAAGAGTGCTTTGTCGTGATTAAGCGCGGCAAGCCGTGCGATGACGGGCACTTTTGGTACTTGGACGCGGTAGAAGAGGCGCTTTGCTTCGGCTGGGTTGACAGTACACTGCGCAACATCGACGGCGTATGCTATCAGAGGTTTTCGCCTCGCCGCAAAAATTCAAATTGGACTCGGCTCAGTATCGAGCGTGTAAGCAGGCTCGAAGGCTTGGGGCTGATGACCGACGCAGGCAGAGCGGTTTTGCCTGCCGATACCGAGTACGTTATCGACCCCGAAGTTGAGTGCGACCTTATAGCCGCAGGCGTGTGGGAGGCTTTTTGTGCTCTGCCACCGCTGTATCAGCGTATCAGGGGCGCGAATTTGTCATACTACAAGCACGGGAGTGAGCAAGCTTATCAAAAGATGCTATCGCACACGGTAGAGACCGCCCGAGAGGGCAAAACCTTTGGTGAGTGGAACGATTACGGTAGATTGAAATAATAGGAGAATAATTATGGCACTTATCAGCGGAATACATCACGTGGCAGTCAAATGCAAGGACGGCGAGCAATACGCAATGGCTCTGTCGTTTTACAAAGACCTTTTGGGGCTTACAATATACAGGCAATGGGAGACCGGCACGATGCTCGACACCGGTGATGGAATTGTCGAAGTATTGATGACGGGCGAGGACTCTCACACCGACGGCGTTATCAGACACATCGCTTTTTTGGTAAACGACCCCGACGCCTGCGCCGACGCAGTGCGTAAAGCAGGCTACGAGGTATTTATCGAGCCGTGCGACGTCACCATCAAATGCGACGAGCCTCTGTCTCTGAGAGTGGCGTTTTGCAAAGGACCGCTCGGCGAGGAAGTCGAGTTTTACAGCAACAGATGAAAAAGATATTGATTAGCGGCTTTGAGCCGTTTGGGGGCAACAGCATCAACCCCTCCTGGCAGGCGGTCAAGGCACTGCCCGATACGATATGCGGTTATCAGTTAGTCAAGACCGAGATACCCGTTACCTTCGGCAGCGCCGCGTCAAAGCTGCTGAGCCTCGTGGAAGAAATAAGCCCAAGCTTTATATTTATGGTCGGTCAGGCAGGCGGCAGACCGAGCGTAACGCCCGAAACAACCGCTTTTAACGAGCGCAAGGGCACCGATAACGACGGCGTAACGTTTGAAGGTCAGAGCGTTATCAAAGGTTGCCCAAACAGCTATTGCACGGATATCGACGTGCAAAAAATCGTTTCTGCGATGTCGGACGAGGGGTACAACATAGCCGTTTCGGATAACGCAGGCAGGTACGTCTGCAACGATACGTTTTATCTCGCTCTGCACTATTGCAAAGGCAAAAACATCGCGTGCGACTTTATACACGTGCCGTTTTTGCCCATAGAATCCGAGGGCGGCAAATATCCGTCCATGGAGCTTGACGAAATAACAAAAACGCTATACGAATATATTAAAAGGATAATACGATGAACATAGAGCTTATCAAAAAGGTTGACGCCTTTTTGTGCGAGAATATTGAAAAGAGTGCGCATTACGAGGGCAACAATCAACGCGCTGCCGAGTATCGCATCGAGCATTCGCGTCGGGTAGCCAACATTGGCTTTGAGATAGCCCGTGCCGAAGGCTTTGATTGCGAAAGAATGTACGTAGCAGGGCTTTTGCACGACATCGGGTATTCGCTTGATTATAGCAGCGGACTTGATTTTAGAGACCACGGCAGGCTCGGTGCTCAGATAGCAATGCCGTTTTTGCATAGCCTCGGCGCATACACCGACGACCGGATAGAGGAAATCTGCTACGGCATAGCAATCCACGTTGACGACAAATCCGACTTTGAATACGAGCGCACGCCGCTCGCACTGACTGTGGCAGACGCCGACAACATCGACCGCTTTGACGCATTCAGACTGTACGAAAATCTGATGACCGCCGATTACAGAGAGTTGCCCATAAACGACCAAAGGGCGCTCTTGGAAAAGCGAGTTAACAGGCTTTGCGAGCTGAGAGAAATGCCCTGCGGCACGGCTACGGGCAAAGCGATGTGGCAGGCAAAGGTCGATTATCAGATAGATTTTTACCGCAGGCTCGGCTTGCAGATTGACAATAGTTATATAAGGTTTGATATTATTTCTGGCATTTAATCAAAACGATATGAGGTAGATTATGCTGCAAAAATACCTGAGCAAAGTATTACAATACAAATCAAAAGCTACCGGCTCAATAACGGAGTCGGTCTATCGGCGCAACTTTAAGCTGCTGCCGATAGGCGCTATCGTAGTTATGTGCGTCAGCATTTATTGGATTGTCATAGACAACTCCTCGCAGTCGTATAACCTCGCGCTTATTTCGAGGCTCGGCGTGTGGTTTCAGTTCGGCGCGTCCGTGCTTATGCTCATATACGGATTGACCCCCAAAAAGTCTTACGGCGGATATCTGCAGCGCATATCGTTTTTACTGTATTATTTTATTATCATAGCAGGCATTTTTGTCATCACCTATACACGTAAC
>DCHM01000007.1:5005-13816 GCA_002314835.1 Clostridiales bacterium UBA1752
ACCTTCTACCTCTTTTTGCTCGCTCTGCTGCCGCTGCCTCACAAAGTTGATACTGCCATCGTAGTATCCATAATGTTTGTCGGCATTACGTTGCCCGAAATCATAGCTCACACATCTACTTACAGTTTGTTTGCGAGCATCATTTTGGTTGTCTGCTTTGTCGTTGCGATGATCGTTATCAGAAACACGATTATTAATACCGCAGAGTACGAGAACGAAACGAGCACACTGTCGGACAAAATGATAGAATACACCATAACCGACACGCTCACCGGCACCCTAAACCGCCGCGCGATGGACCATTATATCGAAAAGCTTTTGCAGGATAAACAGGCCAAGCAGATAGGCGTAGTATTCTTTGACGTGGATTATTTTAAAAAGTACAACGACTATTACGGCCACATCAGCGGTGACGGAGTATTGCGCGACGTAGCCAAAGCAGCCGAAAGCCGTCTGATGGATATGGACAACGCATACCTTTTCCGATACGGCGGTGAAGAGTTTATCGCGCTCATTGAGGGTGCGGACGAAAGGTCGCTCATAGACGCCATGGAGGGTGTCCGCAGTGCGATATTCAACGCAAATATCGTTCGTGCCGACATCGAGGACTTTGACCGCATTACCGTCACCGTCGGCGGCTCGATAGAGCCTATGCCCAATTATAGCGGCGACTACGTTATGGCGGCAGACAATCAGCTGTATATCGGCAAAACGAGCAAACGCAACAGCATTTATTTTGCCGACAAATGCGTTGACCCGTCGGGCGTCAACGAGCTTGAAGCCATTACCGCAAACGCCAAGTCAAATATAGCACTCTTTGGCATACTTAACGCTATATGCGGCGAAATTAAAAATATTTTTGCGGTAGATAAGCTTACCGAGACCGTCACGATTTACCGTATGGAAGGCAAAACGGCGAGCATGAATGCCGAGCTTGTCGCAGGCAACGGATACTATGTATTGCTCAATAGGTACATAGAAAAAAACGTTCACCCTGCCGACCGTGAGAACTTTAAACAGCAGATGCAATTTGGCAGAATATGCGAAAAATTGCAAAGCACTCAGCAGGTCAACGTGTATTACCGAGTGCTCAGAGACGGCGCGATAGGCTATTACAAGGCTATGGCGATAAGGCTCGGCTCGCCCGACGACTTTATGACCGTAGCGATTGCGATTGTCACAGAAAGTGTCAACATCAGCGAACGTCAGATGATGCACGCTATCGAAACCGACGAGCTCACGGGTGTTTATACGCGTCAGGCGTTCAGTCACCATACGAGAGAATATTTGGAAGCAAACCCCGACAAGCATTACAGCGTGGCTATTATCGAGGTGCAAAACTTTAACCTTGTCAACACCACTTACGGCGGTGCCGAAGGCGACAAGGTGCTCAGATATATAAGCAAGGTGCTCTTTGATATGCCCGAAATCGCAGTTACGGGCAGGTACGGCGCAGACCAGTTTGTGATTTTGGCAGAGGTAGGCTCTTTTGACAGCGACGAAAGCATCAGCAATCGCATAGAAGCTATCACAAAGGGCGCTCCGCTCCCTTATCTGACCTTTAAAGTTGGCATAAACCGCGACATTAACCGCGATGACACGATGTTAGTTATCTGCGACAAGGCTATGCTCGCACTCAAGAGCGTCAAACCGATATTTGAAAAATACGTTGCTCTCTACGACGGCAAGGTTATCTCGGACCATTACAAGGTTCAGATGTACGAGTCGATGTTTGAGCGCGCTATCACGTGTGGTGAGTTTGTCGTCTGGTGTCAGCCAAAGCACGACACATTTACCTCCGAAATCAACGGTGCGGAAGCGCTCGTCAGATGGCAGACTGCCGAAGGGTTTATTTCACCGGGTGAGTTTGTGCCGATATTTGAGAATGACGGCTTGATTTCGAGACTCGACGAATACGTATTTGAGTATATATGCAGAGAGCAAAGGCGTCTCATCGACGCAGGTTGTAAGGTCGTGCCCGTTTCAATCAATATGTCGAGGTCAACGCTTTTGCAGAACGGCAGTATCGACAGATACAACGCCATCACCGAAAAGTATCATATCTCAAAAGAGCTCATACCTTTGGAGCTGACCGAGAGCGCTTCGACCGACAATATCAAGATGCGCCATCTCGTGCTCGACCTCAAAAACGCAGGCTTCGTTCTCTTTATGGATGACTTTGGAAGCGGATATTCGTCACTCGCTAACCTCAGCATGCTGCCTTTTGACGCCGTAAAGCTCGACAAGTCGCTCATTGACGACATCGACAAGGACAACGGCAAAGAGATACTCAGACATATAACCGAGCTTGCACACTTCCTCAAAATGGAAGTCGTCGCCGAGGGTGTCGAAAACGGCGAACAGCACGACTTTTTAAAACGCCTCAGATGCGATACCATCCAGGGCTACTATTTTAACAAGCCGATGCCGTTTGCAAATTACGTGGAATTGATAAAGAACGGTAAAAATGGATAACATCAAATTAGAGCCTTACACCAACGAGCTTTGCCGCAGGGTTTACGGCAGGTACGTCGCAGACCCGATGATGACAGACAGCATATTTGTTTACAGTGACGCGTGGGCTGACAGGTATTTTGCATCTCGCGTTGGCGCCGCAGACCGCAGGCTCTTTGCCGTCATGCTCGGCGACGAGCCGATAGGCGAAGTACAGCTCAAACATATTGATTTGTCGGCAAAAACCGCTACGCTCAGCATAATTTTGGTAAACGACGCGTACAAAAACAAGGGCTACGGCACGATAGCCGAAAGCCTAATGCTCGACTACGCTTTTGACGTATTGCGTTTGAAAACCGTTTACGCCGACTGTGTAAAGCGCAACACCCGCAGCAGGCACGTTTTGCAAAAGGTGGGATTTGTTTTTACCCACGAGGACGACGAATTTTATTATTTCAGGTGTGACAGATGATAGTGTATTTCAGCGGTACGGGTAATACTTACCATGCGGCGCGCACCGTTGCCGCAGTAACGGGCGACGAGTTATACCGCATAGGCTTTGACGATGTGCCGACGAGCGACAGTGTTATCGGTATATTCAGCCCGGTTTATTTTTACGGATTGCCTGCCGACGTCATAGAGTGCTTAAAGGGCATAAAGGCGAGCGGCGCCGAGTACGTTTATCTCTTTTTGACCTGCGGAGGCTCTGACGGCATGGCGGCAAAAAGCGCGTCCAAATATCTCGGCAGGCTCGACGCCGTTTATGACGCGATGATGCCGGACAATTATATCAAGGCATACGACGTGCCGAGCCAAGATAGGATAGCAAAGCTGCTGTGCAGTGCTGATTTTGAGATAGCAGGCGCCGCCGAAAAGATAAAGTCGTTAGCACGCGGTGACTTTAGATGTCACGCAGGAGGTGAAATGCTTTATCTTGCTTTGAGGCCACTCTACAAGCCACTCGGGCGCCAAACATCGTGCTTTGAAACAACCGATAGTTGTATCGGCTGTGGCGAGTGTGTGGCAAATTGCCCTTCTCACGCCATCCTGATGCGCTGCGGCAAGCCCGTATGGATAAAGCAGTATTGCAGCGGATGCCTCGGCTGTATCAATCGTTGCCCCGAGAGGGCTATACAGTGCGGAGTAAGTACCAAAAAACGTGGACGATATATTCATCCCGATTATAAGGAGTAAATTATGGCAGTTATTAACATCAGATTTTATGCTTTGTCACTCTATCAGACGACCGAATGCGTCGTTTTGATGCCAGACGGACTAAAGGAGGGCGAAAAAGTCAAGGTTTTATATCTCCTGCACGGACACTCGGACGATTGCTCGATGTGGACGCGCCGCACCTCGCTCGAGCGTTATCTCGGCTACAACGGCAGATTGGCCGTAGTTATGCCGTCGGCACAGATAAGTTGGTACAGCGACAGTGCCTTGGGCAACTTTTTCACCTATATTACGGACGACCTGCCAAAGCTCATAAAGAGCTATTTCCCTCAAATCAGTGACCGCAGGGAGGATACCTTTATAGCAGGGCTCTCGATGGGTGGCTACGGAGCTATGAAGGCGGCTTTGACATATCCGCAAAAGTACGCTTTTTGCGCCTCTCTTTCGGCGGCGTTTGATATGCAAAAGCGCATAGCTACTCACGGCTCTTGCAAGATGCTTTACGGCAGTGAAGAGCAGTTTAAGGGGGGCAAGGACGACCTCTTTGCCATCGCAGACAGAGCGGTAGGCAAGGATTTGCCAAAGCTGTATATTGCCTGCGGCGAGCAGGACGAATGTTGTCTCGACGATAACAAAAAGTTCCCTCAGTACCTAAAACAGCTCGGTATTGATTATGAAATGATATGGGATGACGGCTGTCACTCGTGGGAATACTGGGACAGACACATCAAGGTAGTTATTGATAAGATAAATAATATGTAAGAAAACGCACCCGAGAAGGTGCGTTTTCTTATGCTATTACAGTATTTTTTCGCATGCGGTATATACTCCGCCGTACAGGTTTACCGTGCCGTAAAACGAATATCCGAGTGATTTGTAGGTTTTGCAGGCAGGTTTGTTGCCGTCCCAGACGAGCAGATGGACTGCGGCTTTGCCGTTTTGTTTAATGATGCTTTCGAGCAAAAGCATCATTTGCTTGGCATAGCCGTGTCCGCGGTGTTTGGGAGCAACTGCTATACGGGCGATTTCGGATGCGCTGTGACAGTGCCAGTATGACAGGTCGTCAAGCTCGTTTTGAGCGACTATCGACGCTACGCCTATGAGTTCGCTGCGGTAAAAAAACATATACAGTGACTCGCTGCCCACGTCTATGTCAAATTCGGTTTCGGTAGGATATACCTCGCTCCACGTGCACATTGCGTCGCCTTTTACAGACTCGTAAACCGATAATACCGCGTCTTTGTCTGATTGCGTTGCTAATCTGTACGTCATATCACAGCTCCGATAATATCTTTGAGCCCTTGCCCTTTAGCCATTTGCAGAGCAATAGCGAGGTGAGTAAAGTGAGCGCAATAAGTAATGCGAGTACAGCCGCTATCGGCAATAACATAGAAATAGCGTAGCCTATCGCTCCGAGCAAGCCAAAAAACACTATGGGGCCAAACAACGCTATCGCTACGCAGGAGCTTTGCTTGATAGGCACGATTTCGGTCGTCCAATTCATACACGGGTGCTTGATGCCTACGTACATACCAAAGCAGGCGTCGAATATCAGCGAGACCAAAATGAGCAAAACGCACATTGCGAGAGTTAACGCATCGGTCTGCACCGTTATTATCAAGCAGATTGCAAAAATAACAGCAGGTGCCGCCGCGAGCAAAAGCTGCATCTTTAGCTTGGCTTTGATGATTTGCCAGGGGGTGACGGGCAACACCTGTAGTTGCCAAAAGCATTTGCCTTCGAGTGAAACCGACGGCGCTATCGCGTCGTTAAACGACGAGATTATACATCCTCCGATTGCTATAAGCATGGCAAGAAATGCTGAGCTCGGGAGGTTACTGCCGACATTGCTTATTATTTCGCCGCTATTGATAGCCATAACTATGCCGGCGGCAGGTACCATCAAGATGCCGAGCCCGCAGTTGAGCATATACGACGAGCTCGACGTAAAACGGGCAAACTCTTTTTTTAGCAGTGCCTTGTCGGGAGATAACGCGCTCTCCTGCTTTGATTTGGCAGGGGATTTTGCAGCTTGGGTATTTGCCGTTGCGAGCTTAAAAAACGTCTTAGACAAGAGCATCCAAGTGAGGTACAGCATCAGCACCGTCAGTGCCAAAGCAATTAAAATCGAAACATAGTTGCCGCAGGCGCAGTCGCCAAAGAGATACAGCAGATACGCCGAATCCTTGATGGCAACTCCGTAGTTGACGGCGTTGTCAATGAGGCTCGAAATGATGGTTTGCAGGTTAAAGTAAAAAACGTAATACAGCGCGATAAACGCGAGCGAAATAGCTACGGTTATAAAGCTCTTGCCCTTTAGCTTGACACTGATTTTGGCTACGACGTAGCCGAGCAGGCAGGATAGTATCAGCACTATTACTGAAACCTGCAGCAGCATAACGATACAGCCTATTACGGTCGATACGCCAATTCCGCCTATTGCGAGATATACGAGCACGGCAGGGACAAATACCACGCCCGAGTACATCAGTCCGAGCAGATAAACGTTGAGCAGTCTCGACGCTACAATATACTTGACGGGTATCGGCATCGACAGCAAAAGGTCGTTGTCCTTTGCGAGGTAAAGCGATGCGTAGGTATTAAAGACACTGCCGAATATGCCGAGCAAAATAGCCAATACGGCGAGTATATCAAAATACAGCCAGCCTAAGCCGAGCGGAGCGAGCGCGCCGCAGAGCGCAACCGATAAGCCAAAAAACATACCTCCGACGAGCACTACAATCAAAAGACCGAATAGTATAAACTTTGCGATAGTGCTTGATTTGGAAATCGGCTTGCCTTTTTTGTAGTCAAAAAAGTAATTGCGCCAAACCTCGGCAATCTGCTTTTTTAGTAACGCTTTTAACATTATTTTTCCTCCAGCTCGAGGAATACGTCCTCGAGGCTATCGTCGCCCTTGACCTCAGCCATCGTGCCGTAACGGATGAGCTTGCCTTGCTTGATAATGGCGACCTTGTCACAGAGCTTTTCCGCTACCTCGAGCACGTGGGTGCTAAAGAATATGGCACCGCCTTTGTCACACAATTCGCGCATCATGCCCTTGAGCATGTGAGACGCCTTGGGGTCGAGACCTACAAACGGCTCGTCCATCAGTATGAGCTTTGGTTCGTGAATCCAAGCCGAGATTATGGCGAGCTTTTGCTTCATGCCGTGTGAATACGTAGCTATCGTGTCATTCAGCGCACCGGTTATCTCAAACCTTGCGGCATAATCGTTAATGCGCGACTGCCTGTCTGCAAGGCTAATGCCGTAAATATCAGCGATAAAGTTAAGGTATTTTGTGCCGGTCATAAATTCATACAAATCCGGGTTGTCGGGGATGTAAGCCATCATCTTTTTGCAGGATAGAGGGGCGTCGGTTATCGAATTGCCGCCTATCGTGATACTGCCTGCATCAAACTGTTGCAAGCCGACGATAGACTTTAGCGTGGTGGTTTTGCCTGCGCCGTTGTGACCGATAAATCCGTAGATTTCGCCCGGGGCGATATGCAACGTGAGGTCGTCAACTGCGACCTTGGTGTCAAACCTTTTTGTGAGATTATTGATGTAAAGCATTTATTTCTCCTTTATTTCAAACTGCGCAGATATGCCTTTTGCTCATCTGTGATGCGATAGCTCTCGATAGCTTTTTGTATGGTTTTTTTATGCGTCCAATCGGGCAGCTTACGTTCTGTTATATACGGTATCGCGGCGTTCCACTGCTTTGCAAGCGCAGTGGCAAAAAACCACGCGACCATCATTTTGACGTAGTATTCGTCACTGTTTACTGCCGCGGCGAGCGATAGCATATCTGGCGTAAATTCGGCGTCCAAATAATACGTCATCAGCATATCGAGCCCAAAACGGCAGGTGTATGCAGCATCCGACTTTATCCAGCCCTTGACTATGGGCAACAGCTCGCTTTTGTGCTTTGCAAACACCTTGGGCCTTAGTGTGTCACAGACTGCCCAGTTATCTACGTACGGCAAAAACTCAGTGACGAGTGACAGGCACCGTGTATAGTCTTTTGTTTCGCACAGCAAAATAGAATGCAACAGATTTTCTTCATAGTATTTATGCGGCAGTTCTGCCAAAAAGCCGTCTGTCAGTCCTGAGCTCTTTACCTGCTTTGCCACCAACCGCAGGGCAGGCACTCTCACGCCTATAAAGCAGTCCTTGGGCAGGGTGGGGGCGAGGCTTGAAATGAATTCCGCATACGCCGCGTCTTTGTTTGACGTGAGCATTTCTGTGATTTGTTGCATTATTATCCCTCCGTTTTATACTGAGAGCAAAACAGTATAAAATGATTTTTTATGACCTGCATGGCGTAAGGCTCTTGGCTCGGGTCGCGGTCGCAAAGCTGTATCATCGCCGAAACCGGCGTAAAAAATTCTATGGCGAGTAGCGAAGCGTCGATTGGCTTGACTATCCCTTTATCAATCATGCCCTGCAGTATAACCGTGTATAACGCTTGCATATCTGTGACAAAGTGCTTTGTAGCGAGGTTTGCCATTCTTTCGTTGCGATATTGCTCTGTCGCTATCAGCTTGCGAATTAGCTTTATTTTTGGGTCGTGCATGGTAAAATCTATCTTTGACAGAGCGCCGCTTATAAGCTCGTCAAAAGAATCGGGCACCGTGCAAGTGCCTGTGCCCGACTGATAATAGCCTTCGTTTGCGTCGATAATCGCGTTGAATATTGCCTCTTTACTCTCAAAGTGACGGTAAAGCGCCGTTTTTGTGATACCGAGAGTGAGTGCGAGGTCGCGCAGGTTGGTGCCTGCGTAGCCTTTGTCGGCAAACATCATAAGCGCCGCGTCCAATATTCTTGATTTCGTATCGTTCATAACGTTACCTTTTTTATCGGATGTCTGATAACGGTTTTATATTTTGATTTATCCACTTTGCGCGCGTCGGTCAGATAGATTTCGTGGTGCATACGGGCGTCTGTAATGTCGGTGACGTAGCCGTTTTTGGCGATAAAATCATTCATTATCTTAACTGTCGCAGGCTCGTCGTCAAATGCACCTATATGCATAATCTGCACGCACAAGCCTTCGTCTATCGTCATAAACTCGGCTTTTGTGCAGTCGAGCTTCTTTTTTTGAGTGGCTACAGCCACAGCCCAGTCAAAGTCTGCCTTTGTCACAAAGTCGGGCAGTCGTATGAGCGAAATCCAACGGTA
>DCHM01000001.1:0-13212 GCA_002314835.1 Clostridiales bacterium UBA1752
ACAGAACTGATAATGAGGATGATATGACAAAACAAGGATATTACAGACATTTTAAGGGCAAACTATACAGGCTGATTGACATTGCAAAACATACCGAAACGGGGGAGGAGCTCGTAGTCTATCAGGCGCTGTACGGCGAAATGAAGACTTGGGTCAGACCTCTCTGCATGTGGAACGAGACGGTAGTCAAGGACGGAGCCGAGGTGCCGAGATTTGCATACCTTGGAGAGACACTGCCTTTGGAAGCGCGCGAATACATGGCTCTCGGCGTTTCGTGTCAGGGCGGCGCCGCGTACGGCAAATATTATATTCAGATGCACGACGGCAACCGTTCTGCTCAGATAGCAGACCTCGAGGAAAAGACTGTTACAGACTGCCGTATGCCAAACCCCGACAGTCTGTATCACTGCAATTCCGCAGGCTTTGGCTGTGAATTTTACGATGGCGACGACGTTTTGCCGCTTTTATACGTTTCTAATGAAAACATCGACCGCCACAATATAGTGGTTTACCGCGTTAAGGAAGGTGAGTTTACGCCCGTGCAGACGATAACCTTTGACGACCCGAGGCAGGTAAACAGGTTTTACCCCAACGTGTCGGTGGACGCCGCCGGCAAAAAGCTTTTGTGCCTTTCTCTCGACCTCCCAACGCCGGAAACGCACTGGAGCCTTGCGAGAGCCTTGATTTTGGACGTTTACGACCTGCCGAGGCTGGCAGACGGCGACGTGGCTTTGCACGTAGATAAGGCAATAAACAGCTTCAGACTGCCTGCCGTAGTTGCGCCGCAGGGTAGTGCGGTCATAGACGGCAAGCTTTATCTCGCTTCGGGCAATGAAATCAAGACCGGCATACTGCTAAGCGTCTATGATTATCACACGGGTAAAGAGCTCTTAAAGCTCGACCTCGGACGCGCCGGAGTGCTGACTACCGAGCCCGAAACTGTGTTTGCCTTTGACGGCGGACTCTATATCACCGACGTTTACGGCAAGATATACGGCGTTTGCGGTTTGCCGCTTAATTAAACAAATAAAAAAGGACGCTTATGCGTCCTTTAATTTTTGATTACCACTTGATAGCCTTGATAAACTCCTGTGCCTTTGCGACGGTGAGCTTTTCCTTGGCAAAGAGATAAGTCGCGTCGTAAATGCTGCGGTAGTTGGGGTCGGTTGCGTCCTTGGCGGCGGAAATGCCGGACATTTCGTAATAAATCTTGGGAGTATTCATATAACCGGTCTCGGCACCGACCTCGAGATATTCGAGATACTTTGTGAGATAATCGGGCGTGTGCTCCCAGTGCAATTCGATTTCGACCGTCATGCCGAGGCTTTTGGTGACTGCGGCGTTTTTGTATAGCCTGTCGCGCTGTGCACCCTTACTGAATACGTAGTTTGGTTGCATGCAGGCGAGGTCTATGCCCATATCACGCCAGTCGTCAAAGCCTGCCGAGCAGAACCAAGGTATCCATATCAGCTTTAGCCCGTGTTTGTGAACCGCGTCACGCGCACCGCCGACGAGGTAAACTTCGTCTTGGTCGATCGAGCTGACCTCCTCCTCAAACCAGTAAAAGCCGCAGAGCTCGAGGTGCTCGTAGCCCTTTGACTTAAAGCGGTCATACTGCTCTTTTACCATCCATTCGACTGCCTTGAGGCGGTCTTCTTTTTTTGAGAAATTAAGCGAACCCGTCCCGTCCACGTCGCCGAAGTCCGTTACCTTTTTGCGTGGGCAAGCAATGGATAAAAATATCTTTACTTTGACGTCCTTGCCGAGCTCATCCGACAATTCAGACGCGCACTGCTCGACTGCAGATAGGTTGTAGCCGTCTGTAAACAGGTTGTCAAAATAATGGCTCCTGCCTGCTTTGGTGAACGCATAGTCCGAAAACTCAAAATTCACCCTCGGCAACATCAGTATCGAGTCAAAGAAGGTGTCTTTTAGCTTGCCGTCCTTGTCATAATAGCCGAGTATCGGTTTGATGGCAGACGGGGGAACGAGGTCGGCGGCACTGCCGTCCGATTTTGGCGTGCAGTGGTACAAAAGCGCCATGTTGTGCACTCCGCAGAGCGCGCTGTAATCGGGATAACCGATGTCGGACGCCGCTTTTAACGGCTCGCCTACGATTTGATTTGCGCCTTCGAGGCACTTGCATCCGTAAACCTCGATTTCCTCGATGTAAACGTGGAGCGGCACCTTAAAGTATATCTTGACAAACCTCGTCTCGTATTTTGAGTCAAAGTTTACCTTGTGTATAACTATGTCGTTTTCGACCTGCGTTGGTACAGTGGGGTGCGACTGGTCCAAAAGTTGCCAGTCGGTGCCGTTTTTGCTGACGTAAAATTTGACGAACGGGGTAGGGACGCAGGCGGTCGATTTTTCGTAAATAAAACTAATCGCATATCCGTCAACTGCGCTCGTGTGTTTAAGGTCAAAATCAATATAGCGTCCGCCGCCTCCGCTGATGCGGTTTACGGCAGGGTCGCAGTAGGTGATTTTGGTTGCCTTGACGCCGTTGGTCAATAAGCCTTTGGACGCGAGCGTGTTATAATGCTCGTCTGCGAAGTTGCCGTCGGGGTCAACCACGGGCACGATATCGTAAGGCAATCCGCGCACCAGGTCAAATCTCGTTTTGTCGCTGCTATCCTCCCATTCGGATGCAGGCGCGTTATAGTTTATCTTCGGCGACTCATAGTACGGCATTTTTAGCCTCTTTTTTGCTCTTTAAATAATCTACGAGCAGCCAAATGCCGCCGACGATTGCCATGCCGATAGCCCAGAGAGCGAGCTCTCCGATGCCCCAAAACAGCTTTGTGTTATCACGCACAAACTCCCACATAAACCTCGTGGTGCCGTACATAACGAGCATGACGGGCATAGCGTTGCACTTGCCCTGATACTTGTCCTTGATTATCATAACGATGAGCAAAGCCGAAATAATAGCCGCAGTGATTGATTCGGCTATCTGGTTGGGGAATAGTCTTGTGCCGGTGACGGGGTTGTAAATGCCCCAGTCAACCTGCAGCCAAGTTTCGCAGCAGCCTGCCCATACGCAGCCGATGTGCGAAATGGCAAAAACGATAGTCGGTGCGGCGGCTACAAGGTCCATGGATTTTTTGACGTCGAGCTTTAACAGCTTGGCATAGATAAGCACGAACAACGGCAAAAATACAAAAGCTCTGACGATGTTTTGCCCGCCGGTGCCTGTGATGATGCGCTTTAGCGCGAGCATCCAGATATACATCGAGCCGTATGACAGCGCGGTGAGGACTGCGCCCTTCCAAAGCTTAAAGCCGTATTTGGGCGAAAAGATGAGTATGTACGCGAGTACAAAAATAAAGCCTAAAACGTGAAAACCATAATAAATCAATTCGGATTCTGGAATCATAATCATTTACCTCCAAAGGCATTATAATACATTTTATCGTAAAAGTAAATACTTGAATTGTTAATCTGTATATGTTATAATGTTACCGTTAGGAGGCGTGGTATGGTAAAACATATTATCGTTTGGCAACTCAAAGATGACGTTGCCGATAAAGACAAGGTAAAGCAAGACGCAAAAGCTGCCCTCGAGGGCCTACAGGGCAGGGTTGACGGGCTAATAGATATCAAGGTTTATATAGACCCAAAAGGCACGTCAAACTGCGATATGATGCTCGACAGCACGCTCGAGAGCCTTGACGCGCTGTATGCTTACAGAGACCATCCGTTGCACGTTGCCGCGGCGAATGAGTACATCAGACCGTTTGTTAAAAACAGAAACTGTTTTGATTATGAGGTGTAAAATGAAAGTAGGACTTGAAATGTATTCCGTGCGTGACGTTACGCCCACGGATATGGAGAGGGCGCTCAGAGAAGCGTCAGAAATGGGCTATCAGACCGTCGAGTTTGCTGGCTTTTACGGTCACGAGGCGAGCGAAATTAAGCAGTGGCTCGACAAGTATAACCTTACCTGCGTAGCTACTCATACGGGTGCCGACGGGCTCAAAAAAGAAAACATCGACTATCAGATAGCTTATCACAAGGCGATAGGCTGTGATACCTACGTAGTGCCCGGCACAGACCTCTCGACCAAAGAGAGCATAGACGCATTCGTCGCGCTCGTCAACGAGGTACAGCCCGTGCTAACCAAAAACGGCATCAAGCTCGCTTTTCACAACCATTATACCGAGTTTATGCCCAATAAGGACGGCTTGTATCCTCATCACGAGCTCGAAACTCGCACGAATATCGGATTTGAGATAGACACCTACTGGGCGTTTTATGCAGGTCAGGACCCCGTAGCCATGCTCGAAAGGCTACAGTCCCGCATACCCTGCATCCATCTCAAGGACGGTAACGGTCTCGAGGGACGCGCACTCGGCGAGGGAAATGCGCCCGTAGCCGCCGTTTACGCCAAGGCAACACAACTCGGCTTGCCCATAGTCGTAGAGAGCGAATCAATGCAGCCGGACGGACTTTCAGAGGTTAAGCGTTGCATAGAATATCTAAAGACGATAGAGTAAAAATTATGGATTTTTTGCATTTTTGTCCCGAGGACGGATGGTTTGGCGACGCCATGCCGCTATACGCCGAGGGAGTTTATCATATCTATTACACAAAACTTTATAAAGACAAGCCGATGTCGTGGGGACACATACTCACGAGGGATTTGGTTCATTACACCGAGTGCGTTGACCCTTTTCCTCCAGGTGCTTTCGGCACGCCGTGCAACACGGGCTGCGTCTATTATAAGGATAAAAAATACTATGCTTTTTACGCCGTGGATAACGGCGGAGAGTTTGCCATGTACCGCGCCGAGAGCGACGACGGCATGACCTTCAGTTATCCCGGCACCGTCTGCTTTGAGAGACCAAAGGATATTTACCGCCAAGACGACACTTGGCGCGACCCTGCCGTGATGTACGACGCCGAGTGCGGCGTTTACCGCATGGTATTTTGTGCCAAGATACCTGAGCGCGATACGCCAAACTGCACGCCGGGCGTAGTAGGACAGGCTATTTCAAAGGACTTGATAAACTGGGAGTGCCTGCCTCCGCTCAGCCTGCGTGGCGTGGCGAGGTCTATCGAGTGCCCCGACCTTATGAAGCAGAACGGCAGATATTATCTCGGCTATTATTGGCACGAGACGCGTTTTCGCTCTGCCGACAGCATAGACGGCGAATGGCAAAGAGGCGATACTATTTCGCCCGACCACTTTGACTTTATGGCGGCAAAGCAGCTGTTTGACGGCAAGCGCCGCATACTCTTCGGCTGGTTGCCGCGCAAAAACTGCGACTGCTCAGAACGTGTCTGGGGCGGCAATATGCTTATTCCGCGCGAGCTGTCATTTGACGGCAAAACTCCTAAGACTCGCTTTGTCAGCGAGCTTGACGAGTGGTTTACCTGCACTGACGACAGTTTTGCACCTGCAAAAGCCACCGTTTGCACCGGAGAGTGGAGCAAGACGGCAGACGGTTTTGTCTGCGATTCTCACGTGGGCGGCAGTATGGTTAGCTACAAGGAAATGCCGCAGAGATGCCGCATAAGGTTTGACTTTGAGATTAGCGACAAGGGATGTCTGACAGTTACTCTTTGTGCTCACAACGCATACACGACTGATAACGAATATCTCGATATGGGCTACGACCTTATGTTTGACGCGGCGGACGGTATGCTGAAACTGCGTGAGCATTATATGTGGGACCAGCGAGGCGACATCGCCGTCATACCTTGCAGTATCACCCCGGGACAAATAGTCCGCGCCGACGTCGTTTATGACAACGGCATACTCGAGGTCGCCACGGGCGAGCAGACTATGGTTTGCAGGCTCACAAAGCCGTCGCAGGGCGGATTGGCATTTACCGTCGAGGACGCCAAGGCAAAGATAAGCAATTTTAAGGTCAACATATAAAAACGTCCCTTACGGCGCAAACCGTAAGGGATTTTTACGTTTATTTATCTTTCATTACGACTTGGAAAGAGTTAATCGAAGGTCTCAGGCTGCCGTCCGACGGGCTGTTGAGATAATTAAATTCTCCTGTAGCATAATCTTTTACTACAAAGGTCGAAGAGCCGCCGCCGTCGATATTTACCGCGTCGGTAGCACCCAGCTCCTTAAAAATCATAGCGAGGTCGGGCAGAGACGCACCGTTGGAAATCTGCGTCTGCCTGCCGTCAACGACTACGACGTACAGTCTGCCTTCTTTATCGTAGCCGATAGCGGTGCGCGGATGTCTGATAGAGCCAAAGTCAACTCCGTATCCGAGGTCGGTAAATTCGCCGTCTCTCAATAGCATATATCTGCCGCCGACAGCCTCTTTGATTTGGCTTTCGTCACATTCGTCCATCGTGCCGCAGAAATATGAGCCGTCCTTCATAACCGCAAAAAACTCGATGCTCGGGTCTTCTGCCACAGATAACTGCACGCCGTTGCGGTAGTTGTAGCCGCACGGATGGTTGTCGGTGTCTATGTGATACAAATCTCCGTTGACGGCGCCGCAAATATCGTAGCCGTAAATTTCTTCGCTCGAATACGCCATCGAAACGATGTCCTCGCGGGTTTGAGTAAGGGTGGTATTGCTGTACGGGAGACCGCATACCGGCGAAACGGTGTCGGGCTCGCATATCAGACAATACGCTACGACGGGGGCGCCGAGATAGTCCTTGTAATGTCTGATTTCATAGTGCACACCGTCGGTTACGGCCACGGTTTCGGTCATATCCTCCTGCAAAACGAGACCGTTTTCCGCACGGGCGGAGGTGATGGTTTGGTTTTCAAAATAAACCGTCGCGCCGAGAAAATAATAGTTTTTATAAGGCTCTGCGTCGATTTCAATCGAGACGTTGCCTTCCTGCCCTGTAAGAAAATTGGTGAGGAATACCTGCGAAGCCGCTTCTACGCCGGCGCCGCAGGGGCTCTCGAGTATGATGTCATCGCCCTCACAGTAGATATTATACTCAAACTCGCTGAGATTGCCGTTGAGACGCAAGATTATGTCGGGGCCCGAGGTTGCAATAGGCGACTTTGGAGCGCGGTCGGTGTTGATATTTGCGTAAAACCTATCGTTGATAGTGTCACAATAGGTTTCAAAAGCACTCTCTTCATAGACGAGCGTATAGTCTGCAAACTGTACGCCGTTGAGTGTAAAAGACGTTACCTTGTGGGCTTTTTCGTTAAAAAAGCTCTTGCCGACGTTGATGGGCTCGCCGCTTTCAAACGCATAAGACGCAAACCTTTTTGCGGCGCTGTACGCCGAGGACGAGCTGCCTCCGCCGACCAAAATAAGGTTTTTGTCGATGACGTAATAAAACTCTGCACCAGAATGTATGCCTTCGTAATACGACGCCACTTCGTCACAGCAACCGACGATAATCGTCTTTTCCTGCACTTCGTTTACGAGCGTCGCACGCTTGCCGAATTTGAGACGGTACGCCGAGTGTACTTCGGCGAGCGCATCGCCGTATTCAAGCTTGTCAGTGCAGTATATGACAAAATCCTCAGTGATTTCAAAGGCCTCGCCCAAGACCTCTGGGCTTTCCGCACTCTCGGTACTTACGTCGGTTGCGGGACTGCCGCAGGAAGAGAAAGAAAGTACGAGTATTAGCGCCAAGATAAGGGATAAATGCTTTTTCATATTTTACTCCTTTGTCATTTTGCTGACGCCGATAAGGCCGTCCATAATAGTAGAGCAGCACCAGCCGGTGTAAACCGAATACATACCGCCCTCGTCGATGTTGTTGTTTTGGTTGGCTCTGCCTTCCCAACGCTTGCGGTCTGGCGAATACGCTCCGCGCCAAGCTCCGTCCCACAGCTCGCTTTCGCCCTCGCACTGCAGGTCAACGAGACAGTCTGCGAGCTTGACGGCGGCTTTTTTGTACCGTTCGTCGTGTGTAAGTTCATAGACCTCGTTAAAGCCCATCAGCGCAAATCCTTCGGTATAAACGAGGTCAAAGCGGTTTATGTCGTCCTGCAATGATGCCGACGCACCTTCTGCGTCGCTGTTGACAATGCCGCCCGTAGGGTGCTGCAGAGACAGCACGTAAGAGCCTACATTGTCAAGCGCATTTCTGTACTCGGGCTTGTCGATGTATTTGATGATTCGTGCGAGGCAGAACATAGCGAGTGCCGCTTCGGACGAAGCAGGTCTCCAGTCCTCCGCCTTGTGTATCTCGTATGAGGTCTTAAACCTGCCGTTAGGGAGCTGTAATGTCAGCGCATAACCGAGTGCCCTCTCGACGCTCTCTTTATATTTGATGTCTCCCGTGACGCCGTAGCACATGGCGATGCCTGCCGTCATCCAAAAGATAAAGCAGGGACTGAGATACCTATATTGCGTAATGCCGTTGTCTATCTGTATAAAATACCCTTCGGGACGCTGTATCTTTAGCCAATAGCCTGCGAGCCTCAGAGCCGCTTGCTTATAGCGCTCCTCTTTAGTGAGGTCATACAGGTCGAGCAGGGCTATCATAACCTTGCCGTTATCGTTTGTCCAGCGAGCCTGACCGTTTGGCGCGATGACCTCTCCGTCGTTGAGAAAGAATGGGAATGACCCGTACCAGCACGACAGCGGCTCGTTGTCCTGAGTGCTGAGTACCCAATTTATGATGTTTTGGCATACAACGCCGTCGCCCTTGCCGAGCTTGGTATAAACTCTCGCTATTTCGCTGTTGCAGTCGGGGCGAGTCCACGAAACGCGGCGACCCACGTCTATGCGTATGCGCTCGTAAACTCCGACCGAGCCGTGATTAAACGAGAGCATTTGAGTTTCTATCCAGTTTAAGCATTTGTTTACGCTGTTTATGTATTTATCCATGATTTTTTCCTCCTGCTGTGATTTTACTATCAAAAGCACATAAAGTCAATAAAAACAAAAACATTTTGTAAAAAAGGGTTGCTTTTTTTGATTATTTATGATACCTTTTACTAAGTTAGTATAAAAAAGGGTTTGTTATGAGAGTTTTACAAATCGGCAACGGCAAGATGGGCGCGTTTATCTGCAAGGCGCTCAAGGCGTCGCCGCTCGTCACCACGCTTTACGTGTGCGACACCAAATACACAAATTCATATTGCGAGGACGGCGTACAGCACATAAAGTCTCTGGAAGAAGCAGATATACCGAGCTTTGACTGTGCTTTTATCGCCACTCCCGCCAATACTCACGCCGACATTATCGAGCGCCTTATCAAAAACGGCATCCGCAATATATATGTCGAAAAGCCTGCCGTCGTCACCGACGACGAGTTTTATCGCATCGCTTCTATGATGGGCGACACAAAGATTGTCGCAGGCTATATACTGAGACAGTCGAGCATCATGGTTGCACTCAAGCAAAAGCTCTGTGACATGCACGACGAAGGCTATCACATGGAGCTTTGCTCGGTCAGCTATCAAAAATACCTGCCTGCAGACAAGGAGGAGCGCGCACAGGGCGACCTCGGCGTCTTTGAGGAGGTAGTCCACGTCTGGGACCTTTTGTTTAACTTCCTCGAGTTTAAAAAGGGCGAAACCGTCTTTAGCGACTCACGTCTCGAGTTTGATACCAAAAAGTCGGACCGCGTTATCTATGCACAGATGTCCTACTTGCAAAAGTTCGACCGCAATAACGCACTCGTGCTCATCACGTCGTCGTTTAAGTCACCCGACAAACGCAGAGAGTTTTATTTCACCTTCAAAAACGCGGTAGGCGAGCGTAGGGACATATTGCTCGCGTTTGACTGCGAGGATGGGCTCGACCACCTTACCGTCACCGATATCGACGGCTCTGTTATTTACAGCGAGGACTATCCGTCTCTCAACAAGCTCGACCACCAGTTTACCGAGGTGTTTGATTATTTCACCGCCGGCAAAAAAGGCGAGCTGTCGGTCTTTGCCGAATCACTCACTATCAATCAATTATTACGTAAAGTAGGCGTTACCTTATAAAGGTAGCGCTTTTTTTGTTAAAGTTTGCAAAAGTTGCTATTTACATTTTACTGCGTTTGTGTCATAATGGCTGTATAAAGGAGGCGATTATATGGACAAAAAAGAGATAGAGTGGGAAAAAATGACTGATGAACAAAAGCGCGTTGAACTGTATAATCGTCAAGTCAAAATGCTCAGGATGTTTTTGGAGCGCAATGCAATATCCAAAGAGCAGTTTGACAAGAGCTATCACGATTTGACTGTTAAAATGGGGATGGACAAATGAAAAAACTATTATCGTTATTACTCGCAGGTACTACTATTTTCGGAGGCATACTAATGTCTGGTTGCACACAAATCGGCACTGAAACAAGCACTGAGGTTTCGGATGAGCCTTTGGAGACCGTCAATCTCGCAAAAGGCGCACCGTATTATTACGAATGCGGCGTTACGGTTAGCGGCGACCCTGCTGTTGACGTACTCACAGACGGTGACGAGACCACCTGTGCCACCATTACCGCTTCGCTCGGTGGCGCCAAAGGAACAGATTTTACCGCCAACGACTGGTATGGCGCTTCGCATCAGGTTCATATAGATAACAGCACGGGCGCGATAAGCGTTGACCTCGGATTTATCTGCAATATCAGTGGAGCAGAGCTCGTAGGCGAAGGCGTAAACGGCTTTGAATTGTTTTATTCGACCGACGGCTACAACTATACTTATTACGCAGGCAAATTTGATACAAACAGCGTTTCTTTGAATATCAAAGCCAAGGCGCTTATGTTCGTTTTTGACATAACCGATACCGTCAAATTAGGCGAAATCGTAGTTTGGGGCACCGCGCCGCATCAAAAAGTATTGCTTTCTACGGGCGCGTCTTACGTTTGGGAAGGCAAAGACAACAGTACCTACAAGGACGACGGCACCAAGCTCACGGACGGCAAACTGTCGCGCTACGACGGTGAGGACGCCGTTGCCGCCAAGATGTCGAGCGAAAAAGACGACTTGACCGGCAAGGCAGGCAATATTATCACGTTTGACCTCGGCGAAATCAAGAATGTCAGCGAGCTTTCCTTCGGCATCTACCGCCCGATAGATTACAGCGCCACTATGCCCACGCTCGTCAACGTCAGATATTCGGCTGACGGCACAGAGTGGAGCGACCTCGGTCAGTCCTACCTGCGCACCAACGTTTCTGGCAAGGACAACTGCTCAAACAAATACTGCGTCACCCGCGCCGATACAGTAAAAGCAAGATACGTTAAGCTATATACCTATATGTCGAGCACTTTGTTTTTGGACGAAGTGAGCATCTACGGCTGTGAGCACGAGGTGTCCGCAGACCTCGACCATATAAATAAGGTCAATCAGCTATCCAATTCCAACGTTGCATCGTTTAAGACCGTCAAGCTCGGCGGTGCCTCCACCGCAATCCTCTCCGACCTCGAATATTCAAGGGGAGTAAGCTGCCTCAAAAACGATACCCTCGACTTTATACTCGACAAGCAGTACGATAATCTCGTAGGCGCTGCAGTTACCGCCACGAGCGAGCTTACCGACGTGACCGTAGAAGGCGCGTCAAACGTCACTACCTACGCCCTCAAGGTCGGTTCGAGAGTTACGACTTATATTTTCTTTGACGCTTTTGCCGCCAAGGAAGTCAAGATAAACTTTGCCTGTGGGAGCGGCACGCTCGTTACCGAAGCGGCGCTTTACGACGGACAGGCACAGCTCCCGACTATAAGAGGCGGCTTTTATCAGCTCACCACCGCGGCAAGCTATGCAGGCGCCGCTACCGAGCACAGCGCCTATATGTGGTACCTCCAGCTCAAGGGCATGAAGGACCTCGGTCAGGACTACGTAGTTATCCAATATTCTATCAGATACCTCGCCAAGACTACGCTTATTAACGGCAAGCGCGTAACCGCCGCAGGCTATACCTATACCGGAGGCTACGGCACCGAGGACGTCTGCGAAGCGATACTCGACGCCGCCGACAAGCTCGGCATGAAGGTTTGGCTCGGCACTATCTGCGACGCCGATTTCACCGACCCGATAGGACAGTACGACGCATACGACGGTATAGTTGCCGACGCTCTGCTGATAATAGACGACATTAACGAAATGTACGCACACCACGAGTCGTTTGCAGGTTATTACCTTTCGGACGAGGAATGTGACCAATGGCTCAATATGAATGGCGGCGTTGCCGCAGGCCGCAAGGTATATCAGGGTCAGAGCGAACGCATACGCGAGATAAACCCCGACGCACGCATAATGATTTCTCCTGCTATCTGGCGCAGCGGCGACCCTCAGACCGGCGCAGACAACCTTTATAAGCTCATCGTTTCGGACACCGACGGCGGCAGACCTTTGGTTGATATAGTCGCCGCACAGGACTGCCTCGGCAGAGAGCAGACGCTCACGGTCAGTGACGCTGCTTACGATTCGTTTGAAAATTACTGCTCGCTGTGGGCAAAAGCAGTCCGCAGGGCAGGGGCTGAGTTCTGGCACGATGCCGAAGTATTTGAGATTACTTCGACCTCCAAAAATTACGACGACCTCATCAAGTCGCTCGCAACCGAAGCTAAAATCAGCGGCTCGATTATAGTCTTTGATACTCCTCACTATATGCCCAATATCACGATGACCGCGTTCAACGACAGTTACGCTTATTACAAGCGCCTCATACTGCGCGATTACATCAGATATTACAGCGGCTTTGCCGCCTACGACAGGGTGGGCGAGAATGCCGAAGCTCCTTGGGTAGTCACCGACGACGGCAGGACCGTCGAGAGGGACTCCGGAAAGAAGGAAACTTCTATTGACGAAGCTACAAAGCACGACACACGCTACAACGACGGCGTTTTGACTGCGTTTGGAGGCTTTGATAAGATGGTTTACCAAGATTTCGCACTCGGCAACGGTGCGGCGAAACCCATGTACGCACTCGCGTTTGACTCGGATAACCTTTATATCGCAGTCAAAACCAACGATACCACCGCTAACTATCAGGACGGCACGTGGTGGAACGGCAAAGACGACCTCGTGCAGATATGGATGACAGGCACTGGCGTTACTACTGGAAAAGCCGATAGCGTAGCTCACGGCGTCAGAATGTACCTCCACCGCCGACAAACCTCGTGGGTCAAGGGCGGCGAAGCAGGCGAGGGCGTAAACCTTTCCAAGGTAACTTATTCAGTCGAGGGTGACACCGCTTATATCACGGTCCCGTTTGCTGCTCTCGGTATCACTCCTCCCACAGCAGGCGACGGCTCCGCGATAGGCATTGTTATTCAGTATATCGACGGCGCGGACCTCTCTTGGGCGTCCTC
>DCHM01000001.1:13303-13833 GCA_002314835.1 Clostridiales bacterium UBA1752
GCAGCCGATTTTTAAGTTTGTTTATGTTTTAACAGCACGGCGCGGATAGGTGAGGCGAAGGCTTTATTTTTTTTATTTCCTCCCGACTTTTTTATTGACAAAACAAACGGTTTGAATTATGATAATCGTGTAAAAAACCAAAGACTTTTTGTGTGGAGTAACTTGATGAAAATTAATAAGCTCATAACCGTGACGATATGCTGCCTAATGGCGCTGATTACGCTATTCAGGACGTCGATTCCTGCCATAGCGGCAGAGACAAAATTGTATATCAAAGAGGTTATCACGAGCATAGGTGAAAACTCTGCGAGCGCAAAAAAGTGGCTGACAGACCGCGGTTATACCGTTTTGGACAGCGACCTTAACGCAGGCACTGGCGAATATCCTATTTATCTCGGCTACAAAACCACCACCAAAAAGAGCGAAGCAATCACCGACATTTCGATTATGGATATGAACGGCGGCTACGAGCTGATGGATTACGCCGCTTTTGCGGAGCAGAACCAAGCTAATATCGCGCAGATGACTTA
>DCHM01000001.1:13887-21975 GCA_002314835.1 Clostridiales bacterium UBA1752
CAGAGCCGCACAAACCGCGCTCGATTACCTCAATATTTTTACCGTTCCCGAGGCAAAAATGCCGCTCGGCGACTATCTTTTGGACACAAAGCGCACCGACGGCGACTATCGCATGATTCTCTTGGTTTGCAATAGCCTCGTTATCAGCATCATATACGCAGAACTCTCGCTCGGCTGTAGCGATTACGGCGGCGACGTGTGGGCAAAGCGCCTCGCCGACCTCGGCATAGACGATACCGACGAGGACGAAACCGATTATTGGCAGGCGAAACACGACCTGTATTACGACGACGCGCTAGGACTGTATAAGATTTTGGTGTCCTACCGCGAGCAATACCTCGCGGCTCTCGAACGCAAAGCGGCAAACGGCGGCGAGGTCGTCACGGTCGAAGCAAGCGAAGATGATGCACACGACGCCATCGAGTCTTTTGTCAAGACCGGCGAACCAGCTGACCCTGCGGCGAACGACGCGCTCGTTTTGTCGGTTATCGAATATCTCAACGGATTTGAGTACGGCTCAGAGCATCTCGGCGATGCGCTTATGAATATCGCCGCTATGGAAGAGAGCGAAGAGACCGTAGCACTGCTTTATCAGCTTGCGAGCGTGCTTACTCCGGCACAGCAAACTCTGATGTGCATTGAAGGTCTCACCACCTTTACGTCCGTAAATTTGGTTGACGATGCCGCTTTGGAGACGCTAAACGGCGACCTAGCAGGCTATAAAAACGACCTTCTTGCCGCGCTCGACAGCGACACGGCTTCGGTTTGGATAGGCACCAACCGTGACGTTTACGACGGCAAGATAGCTCTCACGAGCGAGGCGCGCAGAAACGCCGCGGCGGCTAACGATTATGAAAAAATCACTTACGTTTCTGACTTTGACCTCAATATCAAGGTCGCGCTCTGCTATATAGGCGGTGCCGCGGCTGCCGCATCCGGCGTTACGCTCATTATCTTCGGCGTCGGCGGCATTGTCATCAAAACCGCGGTTGCGCTGTCTATATGCAGTACCGTTTCGACTATCGTTTCGGCTGTGGCGCTCGGATGTATCGGCATGATAGGCATAGCCGTTTCTCTGCTCGTTATCGCGGCGCTCGTCGTTTGCGCTATCGTTTACGCCGTTGACTGCATCATTGATATTTACAATTATTATCACCCCGAATACACCGACATTCCTACGATAGTAGTCGATTCCTGCGAAAACGGCTATATCACTTACCGCGCCGTTACGGACAGAGGCTTTAGAAACACCGACGTCAACGTGTGGGAGGGCAAAAAGTGGAATGCCCTTTACTACACCACCGACACTGCGGCAGGCTCGCCTCTCGTCGTGGACGACCTCGGCAAATGCTTTAAGGTCGTTTACGGCAGTACCAAGGTGCCAGAAGGTATGACGGCGGTCAAGCGTTTCGGCACTCAAATCGCAGTCAATCTCAACGCCGACACCTACGATGACGACGTAGGAGGCATATACCTTTATTACACCGCCGAAGAAGCTAATAACGAGCCAAAGCAAGAGGGAGTGTATCTCGAAAGCCTCACTATGCTCTGCCACGAGAGCGCGAGCGTCGTGCGCGACCTGCTCACGATAAAGGGCTATAAGATACTCGACTTTAATCTGACTTCAGATACCGATTACGCTACTTATATCGGTTATACTACCACGACAAACGCCGCAAACGCCATTACCGATATTCGCGTTTCGTACGCCGGCACCGACGGCAAGTATTATTACGGCGATGTGACCGATACTTACGGCTACGCGGGCGGCAATACCTTGACTACCGAAAACGAATCTACCGAACTTTTGCTCTCGCTGTATTACACAAAGAGCCAAAAGCGCGGCACTCCGATATACGCAAACCTCTTGGCGACCAAAAACGGCACCACTCCCATAGGCTACGAGCCGGTTAATACTTTTTCGGGCGGCGGAGCTTTTGACTTTAACACCTACCTTGAGGAGTCGCCGTCTGACTGGAAAAATCACGCATACGTCTATTTTGAGCCTTCGGTCAGCTATGACGAAACAAACAGCGAGCTTTATCTCGGCGGCATAGCGTTTGTTTCGGGCTCTACCGATATGGACTACGGCAAGCTTGAGAATTACGCCAAAGAGATAGGTATGACTATCTGCAATATCGACCTCACAAAAGGCTTTTTTAACGACGAAGACCGCACGTGGCTCTGTTATAGCACGACCTACAATCCTTACCGTGCGATATACGACATAGGCGTTTATACCTGCGAATACAAGTCGCAGTCCATGCCCGAAAACGTCGTCCTCGATAACGTAGGCTATTCGGCTTGCCAGACCTACACACAAGGCGACAGGAGCTATTACGGCAATATCTTTTGGGGTGGCAACTACCGTATCATTCGTCCTACGCACGCTTATATCTCAAATAACGAGGATTACGGCGGCGACGACGAATACGGCGACACGTTAGTCTGCAATCGCGGTATGTATGTCTGCGGTCCCGAAAACGGCAAGCTGCCGATAAGGATGTCTACTCTCACTTTCAGTAAATCAGCTGCCATTCCTTACGGATGCGTCGCGGTGCACGATATGACCGACAAGTTTGCCACCAAGGCGCTCAACCTCGCGTTGTACGACGGCGACAATAAAAACAGCCTTTACATCACCTACGAGGGCACCGCTCCAGTAAAGCAAAAGTATATTTCCAAGATAACGGTCGTCACTTCAAAAGCCGAGGATTTTGCCTACGATAAGACGATGTATAAGCTGATGTCGCTCGGCGGTGACGAAATCATCAAGATAAACCTCGCGGAGCTTAAGTCCGAAAGCTGGCAAAACGCAAGCTACGCCGCAGGCTTTGACGAGGACAGCGACCTCGACGATTATGAAGACTCGGTAGGTTATATCCGCGTGACGCGCACGAGCGTCAAAAACCAAGCCATCGGCAGTATCGTTATTTATAAGACGAGCGGCTCTGCGCCCGACACGATGAATTTCAGATACGACGAAACCGACAAGACCACCGCGTTTACAAAGTCTGGTGACGGCATTTCTTATTGCGGCGGCACAAAGTATTATTTCTACTACGCCAAGGTCGGCAACAAGATAAACGAGTTTACCGTCGACACAAAGATGTACAACGCAAACTATGCGACGGTAATCGGTCAGGACTCAAAGGTTTATACCGATTTGGGCTATTTCTTCCACACATTCTCTGACGCCGCACTGCCTTATTACACCGCGTTTAACATAGCGAGCGGAGACAACGAAACCATGGTGATTAAATCACTGCTCGAGAGCGGCTGTAACGAGGTCAAAAGAATCAGTCAGAGCGGCAAAGCAACCTATATCGGTTACGTCCGGACGTCCTCTACCTCAAAGGCGGTGCGCAATATCCTCTTCAGCACTTCCGCGACAGACACGCTTACTGTTGACGACGTTACTTATACAAAATGCGGCAGAGCAAACGGCATAACGCTTTATCAAACGACCGAGGGCGTAAAGACCAAGGCGATTGTATATTTTGCTTTCGGCTCTGCGGCACCCAACCAGAGCAATTATCCCGAGGGCACATGCTTTGAGTACGTGCAGGATGCAGGCGGCAAAAAAGCCGACATCGCGTCCGCAGTCGGAGCAAAGAGCCCTTATTACGCATTCGTGAGCCACAAGGATAACTCTGCGTACGCGTCCAACGCTTATTATGCCTCGGTAGTTACAAAAAAGATATCGGTTATCTTTGTGATTGCTATGCTCGCGGTTATGGCGATAGGCGTTATAATATTCGTTATTATAAAAACAAAACATAAAAAGGGGGATGCGGAGCAAAAAGCTTGCTCCGTCCAAAAGGTATGACCAGACTTATCAGAATCTTAATTTCCTTGGTTTTGGTGGCAGTTTTTGCGGCAATACAGCCGTGTGCCGTCGTCGCCGCAAACGAGGAAACCTACATCAGCGAATTAGTTATCGAGACGGGTTCCTCCGCCGCTGAGGCAAAAGCCAAGCTCACGGACAACGGATATACCGTTTACGACAAAAACATCAGCAATACCTCCAACGACACAAACACGAGCGGATATATGTATATCGGCTACAAGACCACGAGCGACCCCAACGAGGCTATCACCGACATCCGCGTCATGAATATGGGCGGCGGATATTCGTATGCCGAATACGAACAGCTTATCGAGCAAAAAATCCAGCTCATCGGTGCCAAGATTGACGCTCTGATGGTTTCGGTAGGCGAGTACCGCACAAACTATAACGCAAACAAAGAGTCTGCCAAGTTTGCAAGAGAAATGCTCAATAAGCTCGTAGAGGACGACTCCGGCTTACTGATGGGCGACTATCTGCTCGACACCACTAAAACCCGCGATGAGTACATCGACCTCTTTATGCAATGCAGCACCGCGGTTTACGTTACCATCTATAAGGCGCTCGCCATCGGCTGCGTTGGCTCTGGCGACAAGGTTTTAACAGACCTTGCAGGCATTGATAACGAGGATTTGATAGGCGAAACTCAGTACGACGCTATCGCGTCGGATATTTACGACAGTCTGCCTTTGGTTCAGAGCGCACTCGCACCTTACGCACTTTCGGGTGTCACTACTGCCGACGGCGCAACCGCCGACGACATTGACGCGGCTTACGAAGGTCTTACCGACGAGGAAAAAGCCACGTGGAACGATTCGTTTGCTTTTGCATACATTCTCGAGAGCATTTCACTTTCGGGCGGCGATACTCTTTACGACCTTTTGATGACCGACCTTAACGAGCTCACAAACGAGGATTTGTATGCACTTGCCTCGGTATTTTCTCCCGGCCAGGCGGCTCTTATCCGCACTGCAGGCTTAAAGGACGTTATTACCGTTTCTATGGTTAAGCAAGACAAATGGAGTGAAATGTATAGCAGTCTCGTCACGCTCGCAGCCCCGATTTCGGTTTACACGGGCGTTGACCGCTCGCTCTTTGATGGCGGCGTTGCACTCACAAGCAAGGCTATGGTTGAGGCTGCCGCAAACGCAGACAAAGAGTGGTTCGGCAGTGAAATGGACAACGATACCGAAGAGATATTTTACAAGATTATCACTATCAGCTTTTTTGCGGCGGCAGGCGCGGCGGCTCTTTATCTGACCTCCACGGGTATGTTTAACTGGATAGGTAGCTCGATTTCCAAGATGGTGCTCACGCAGGAGTACTGCAACGGCATCAACTTCGGCGGTAGCTGGGCGGCTCCTTACATCCTCTCAAAGATGTATATGGAGGCGGCTCAGACCATTATGCTCTACGTCAGCCAGCTGATGACCTACGGCTTTTGGATAGCCATAGGCGTACTGCTGATAACGAGCTGCATTTTCCTTTACTGCAGCGGTTATGCTTATTATCATCCCGTTTATGACGAAACACCTCGCATACTCGTCGAAAAAATTACCGATGCAAGCGAGGAGACGCAATATATCAATTATTACAGCGTTAAAGATTTAAGCGGCAAAATTATTGACGTCAACCAGCACGACGCGTCAAAATGGGTTACTTTGTATTGCACCAAGGACGCAAACGCAGGCAAGCCCGTGCTTGCAAACCTGCAATTCAGTAATTCTAACGTCAAAGAGGGCTACGACGGCATCTGCCGTTTCAGCGAAAAAACTCCGTTTAATATCAATCAGTATTCCTACAACTACTTTGATCGCATACTCAGAGACGGCAAATCCGATTTTGAAATAATAGAGAGCCTGTATCTGTATATGCAGCACTCTACCGCAGATGTTGCTCCGAGTAGCTCTGGCAGCGTATTTACGAGAGGCAGCATCGTTATCGGCGCGGTTGCACTCGTGCTCGGTGCCATAGGCGGCTACGTCGCAGGCAAAAAGAAAAAGAAACCCGCAATAGCGTAATACACAAATACTCAGGCTAACATCTAAAATTTGTTACTTTTGCTCAGTTGACATACAATGGGTTGTATGTTATACTCTATACAGTTCTTGTTACTGACGGATTAGCAGGCAACTGCAGGGGAGCAAGGATATACTAAAGCCGACCGTCTGGGCGCAGTTGAGATTGTCACGTCTTAACTGCGCTCTTTTGATTTTATAAGGAGTTACGTTATGAAAAAAGTCGGGATTATCATGGGCAGCGACAGTGATTTGCCCATAGTTCAAAAAGCCGTTGATACCCTCAAATCGTTTGGCGTACCGTACGAGGTACACGTGTATTCTGCACATCGCACGCCGCTCGAGGCAGCGCAGTTTGCAAAAAACGCCGAGCAAAACGGTTTTGGCGTGCTGATTGCCGCCGCAGGCATGGCGGCTCATCTTGCAGGCGCTCTCGCCGCGCAAACCACTCTGCCGGTCATAGGCATACCATGCAAATCCAACGCGTTAGAAGGCATTGATGCTCTCCTGTCAACAGTACAGATGCCGTCCGGAGTGCCGGTCGCAACTGTCGCTATTAACGGGGGTACCAATGCCGCTTTGCTTTCTATACAGATACTTGCTCTGTCCGACGCCGAGCTGTCGGCAAAGCTCAAGGCAAAAAAAGCCTCTGATGCCGAGACAGTACTCAAAAAAGATAACGAAATAACAAAAAACATTTAGATTTTTAAAGGAGAAAACAAACATGAAACTCGTTTACACTGGCAAAACCAAAAACGTTTATGCGCTTGACAACGGCAACTACCTCCTCAAGTTTAAGGACGACTGCACCGGCAAGGACGGTGTATTTGACCCGGGCGAAAATTCAGTAGGTCTGACTATCGACGGCGTAGGTGACGTCAACCTCCGTATGTCTGTTTACTTCTTTCAAAAAGTCAATGCCGCAGGCATCAAGACTCACTTTGTAAAAGCCAACCTCGATGATACCACCATGGAGGTCATCCCCGGCAAGGTATTTGGTCACGGCCTCGAGGTTATCTGCCGCTATAAGGCGGTAGGCAGCTTTATACGCAGATACGGTGAGTACATTCCGGAAGGCTCTGACCTGCCTGCTTACGTTGAAATGACCTTTAAAAATGACGAAAAAGGCGACCCCCTCGTAACCAAGGACGCGCTCGCGGCTCTCGGCGTTATGACCGAAAAGCAGTACGACGAGGTCAAGGTTATGACTCAAAAGATTACCAAGATTGTAGCCGACGACCTTGCAGCCAAGGGGCTCGTGCTGTATGACATCAAGTTTGAGTTTGGCTACGACAACAGCGGCAACGTAATGCTGATAGACGAGATTGCCAGTGGCAATATGCGCGTTTACAAGGACGGCAAATACGTTGACCCAATGACGTTATCAAAACTGTTTTTTGCGGCAAATAAATAAGGAGTCCTTAGTATGAGCGGTTTTTTTGGAGTTGTAGGGCACGAGGACGTTGTGAGCGATGTCTTTTTCGGCACCGACTACCATTCTCATCTCGGCACAAAAAGCGCAGGTATTGCGGTATATTCCAAACAATTCGGACTGCAACGCAAGATACATAATATCAGCAACGCTCCTTTTCGCACACAGTTTGATGGCATACTCGAGGATATGTCGGGCTCCGCGGCTATCGGTACTATCAACGACAGCGACCCACAGCCTCTGCTCGTAAACTCAAAGCTCGGCACCTACGCCATAGCGGTTGTCGGTGTCATCAACAACAGCGCAGAGCTCATCAAGCTATACGTTGAGCAGTGTGCAGGACAGCTTAACGCCCTGTCGGGCGGCGGCGTCAATACCACAGAGCTTACTGCGGCGTTTATCAATCAAAAATCCTCTATTGCCGAAGGTATAAGGTATGCGCAGGATATGATAGACGGCACGGCGCTTATCATAATTTTGACGCAAAATCACAGCATAATAGCCGCTCGCGACAAGATGGGCAGACTGCCCGTCCGCGTAGGTAAGAGCGACAAGGGACTGTGCGTTTCGTTTGAGCATTTCGCATACGAAAAGCTCGGGTACGACAACTACTACGAGCTTGCCCCGGGCGAAATCGTAGAGATAACCGAGGACGACCTAAAGGTGCTCTATAATGGCAATAAGCAGATGAAGATTTGCTCGTTCCTCTGGTCGTATTTCGGGTTCCCGACCTCGACCTACGAGGGCGTCAACGTAGAGGTTATGCGCTACCGCAACGGCGAGGTCATGGC
>DCHM01000001.1:22070-31986 GCA_002314835.1 Clostridiales bacterium UBA1752
GCGATAGGGTTTGCCAATAGGACGCACCTGCCGTTCGCACGCCCGTTTATCAAATACACCCCGACTTGGCCCCGTAGCTTTATGCCTACGAGCCAAAAAGAGCGCAACCGCATAGCAAAGATGAAGCAGATACCCGTAAACGAGCTGATTCACGGCAAGGAGCTGATGTTCATCGACGACTCCATCGTCCGAGGCACACAGCTCAGGGAGACGGTTGACTTTTTGTACGAGAGCGGTGCAAAGGCTGTTCACATGAGGTCTGCCTGCCCTCCAATAATGTACGGCTGCAGGTTTTTAAACTTTTCGAGAGCGACGGGCGATATGGAGCTTTTGACGCGCAACATCATCGTCGAACTCGAAGGGCAGGAGGGACTTAACCATATAGACGAATACAGCGACGGCTCTACCGAAAGAGGTCAAAAGATGAGGCAGGCGATATGCCAAAAGCTCCATCTTGCTTCGCTCGAGTTTCAGACACTCGAGGGACTGCAAAAAGCCATCGGCCTCGAGCCGTGCAAGCTATGCACATATTGCTGGAACGGAAAGGAATAAACCATGATTACTAATTCAAGGTCTCAGGCTTATGCCGACGCCGGAGTAGATATTACCGCCGGCTACAAATCGGTCGAACTGATGAAAAAGCATATCGCCGCTACCAAGACAGACGGCGTTTGCTCGGACATCGGCGGCTTTGGCGGACTGTTTGCACTCGATTTGCAAAAAATCAAAAACCCGATATTAGTCAGCGGCACAGACGGCGTAGGCACAAAGCTAAAGATAGCTTTTTTGATGGACAAGCACGACACCGTAGGCATCGACTGCGTTGCCATGTGCGTTAACGACATTATTTGCGGCGGCGCAAAACCGCTGTTTTTCCTCGATTATATCGCTTGCGGTAAAAACGTACCCGAGCGTATTGCCGACATAGTAAAAGGCGTTTGCGACGGTTGCATACAGGCAGGCGCGGCACTCATAGGCGGCGAAACCGCTGAAATGCCCGGCTTTTATCCCGAAAACGAGTACGACCTCGCAGGCTACAGCACGGGCATAGTTGACCGCGACTGCATTATCGACAACAGTACGATGAGAGAGGGCGACGTCATCATCGCGCTCCCATCGAGCGGCGTACATTCCAACGGCTTTTCGCTCGTCCGCAAGGTCTTTGACGTCGAAAACGCCGACCTAAAGTCTCCTGTTGCAGAGCTCGGCGGCAGGTCGCTCGGCGAAACTCTGCTTACTCCTACTAAGATATACGTAAAGCCCATACTCGCACTGCTCGACAAAGTAAAGGTCAAGGGCATTTCGCACATTACGGGCGGCGGCTTTTATGAAAACATCCCACGCAGCATACCCGATGGCTTCTGCGCCGTGATAGACAAAAAGTCGGTCCGCGTGCTGCCTATATTTGAGCTTATAGCCAAGCAGGGTAATATCACAGAGCGTGATATGTTTAATACGTTTAATATGGGTGTCGGTATGAGCGTCATAGTTGCATCAGAGGACGTATCAAGCGCCATCGAAGTCTTAAAAGCCAACGGAGAGGATGCTTATATTATCGGCAACATAGCAAAATCGGACGAGAGGATAAAGATATGCTAAAGACGGTAACGGGTGCCATTTGTGCAGGCATAATGATAGCTATCGGCGGCAGCGTTTTTCTCGCCTGCGACAGTAAGGTCGTGGGTGCGGTGCTGTTTTCCGTTGCGTTGCTGTGCATCTGCTATCTCGGATATTATCTCTTTACGGGCAAGATAGGTTATCTCGCAAACGACTATTCAAAGGGCAATATTGCCGCGCTTGCGATAGGTCTTATAGTTAATCTTGCAGTTACCTTTCTACTCGGTATGCTCATCAGATACGCGCTTCCTGCGCTCGGTGACAAGGCGTTTGCACTCTGCACGTCAAAGCTCGAGCAGTCGTTTATTATCACCTTTATAAGAGCGGTATTCTGCGGCATACTGATGTACCTCGCAGTGCAGATATATAAAGAAAAGCAAACTCCGCTCGGCATCATATTTTGCATCCCCGTGTTTATTTTGAGCGGCTTTGAGCACTCTGTCGCAGATATGTTTTACTACGGCGCGTCGGGTATTTTTGACATAAAAATACTCAGCTTTGAGCTTGCCGCAGTGCTCGGCAATACAGTCGGCAGTCTTATTTTGCCGCTGCTTGCAAAGGTAGGTGCAAAAAATGCCAAAGGCTAAAGTCAATATCTGCGTGCTCGTTTCGGGCGGCGGCACTAATCTGCAAGCCTTGATTGACGCACAAAACGGCGGCATTATCAAGTCTGGACAGATAAAGCTCGTCATATCAAACAAGTCCGATGCCTACGCGCTCGTCAGAGCGCAGAATGCAGGCATCGCCACCGCAGTCGTATCAAAAAAAGAACTCGGACAGCAGGGGATGGAAGACAAGATTTCATCGCTGATAAAGCAAAACGGCATCGACCTTATCGTGCTCGCAGGCTTTATGTGCATACTGACCTCTGATTTTACGCGAGAGTACGACCACCGCATCATCAATATACATCCGTCGCTTATCCCGTCCTTCTGCGGCGAAGGCTATTACGGCCTCCGCGTGCACGAGGCGGCACTTGCCAAGGGCGTCAAGGTTACGGGTGCCACGGTTCATTTCGTTAACGAAATCCCCGACGGCGGCGAAATAATCATGCAAAAGGCAGTCACCATTCCCGATGGCTCGACGGCAGAGAGCCTGCAAAAGAGAGTAATGAAGCTCGCAGAGTGGCGCATACTGCCGCTCGCGTGCGAAAAAGTATCACAAAAAATATTGAAAGAGGAAATATAACATGAGCGTTTACAACATAAACGATATTGCAGAACTCATCAGAGATAACAGCTACGTAGGTCGCGGCATAGTCATCGGCAAATCCTCGGACGGCAAGAGCGCCGTTTCGGCTTACTTTATCATGGGCAGGAGCGCCAACAGCCGCAACCGTATATTCGTAGAAAAGGACGGCGTGCTTTACACAGAACCGTTTGACGCGTCCAAGGTTCAGGACCCCAGCCTTATCATTTACGCCGCACAGAGAAAGTATGAAAACAAGTTGATAGTCACCAACGGCGACCAAACCGATACCATAGTCGAGGGACTTAAAAACGGCAAGTGCTTTAAGGGCGCGCTCAAATCACGCGAATTTGAGCCCGACGCACCCAATTTCACTCCCCGTATCAGCGGCATACTCGAGTTTGAAGACAATGATTTCAGCTATGAAATGAGCATTTTAAAGAGTGCTGACGCCGAAGGCACTGCCTGCAACAGATATACATTCTCTTACACGGCTCTTGCAGGTCTCGGTCACTTTATACACACCTACGTCGGCGACGGCAACCCTCTGCCTACCTTCCAGGGTGAGCCAGAGAGAGTAGCCATCTCTGCTGACATCGACGAGTTTACAGATAAGCTCTGGGACGCTCTCAACCACGACAACCGCATTTCGCTGTACGTCAGATATACCGACCTCGCTACCGGCAAAGAAACCAACCGCCTTATCAACCAAAACAAATAAGGAGATAACAAAATGAAAGAATTTGAACTCAAATACGGTTGCAACCCTAACCAAAAGCCTGCCAAAATCTTTATGCACGACGGCAGTGAGCTGCCTATCGAGATTCTCAACGGCAAGCCCGGATATATCAATTTTCTCGACGCTTTTAACTCGTGGCAGCTCGTCAAGGAGCTAAAAGAAGCTCTCGGACTGCCTGCAGTCACTTCGTTCAAGCACGTCAGCCCCACTTCTGCCGCCGTAGGCATCAAGCTGAGCGACAAGTTGAAAAAAGCCTGCTTTGTTGACGATATTCCCGGTCTCGACGATTCGCCTCTCGCCTGCGCTTACGCACGCGCACGCGGCACCGACCGTATGTGCTCCTTCGGCGACTGGGTTGCTCTCTCGGACGTCTGCGACGCTACCACCGCTACTATGATAAAGCGAGAGGTCTCCGACGGTATCATTGCTCCCGGTTACACCGACGAAGCTCTCGAAATATTAAAGACCAAGCGCAAGGGCGCGTATAACATCGTTAAGATTGACCCGGATTATATTCCCGACCCCGTTGAGCACAAGCAGGTATTCGGCATCACGTTTGAGCAGGGACGCAATAACTTTAAGATTAACCGCGAGTTACTTTCCAACGTTGTTACCGCCAACAAAAACCTGCCTGAAGGTGCTATCCGCGACCTTATTATTTCGCTCATCACTCTTAAATACACTCAGTCAAATTCGGTTTGCTTTGCATACGACGGACAGGCTATCGGCGTAGGCGCAGGTCAGCAGTCGCGCATACACTGCACGAGACTCGCAGGCAGCAAGGCAGATACCTTCTTCCTCCGTCAGTGCGACAAGGTCTTAAATCTGCCCTTCCTGCCCAATATCGGCAGACCCGACAGAGATAACGTTATAGACGGCTATATCAATAAAAACGAAGAGGACGTCTGCGCAGACGGCGTTTGGCAAAAGTATTTTACCCGTCAGCCCGAGCCTCTGACCGATGCTGAAGCAAAAGCTTATCTTGCTACCATCGACGGCGTTTCGCTCGGCTCCGACGCATTCTTCCCGTTCTTTGACAATATCGAGCGTGCAAAGCGCAGCGGCGTAAAATATATCGCCGAGCCGGGCGGCTCTATACGTGACGACCTCGTTATCGAGTGCGCCGACAAGTACGGTATGGCTATGGCGTTTACCGGCATGCGCCTCTTCCACCATTGATATGAAAATACTCGTAGTAGGTGGCGGCGGCAGAGAACACGCCATCATCAAAAAGCTAAAACAAAATAAGTCGGTTACAGATGTTTTTGCGCTCCCGGGCAACGGCGGCATCGCGTATGACGCCACCTGCGTGCCTATCGGAGCCTGCGAAATCGACAAAATAGTCAATTTTGCAAAAGTAAACGCCATTGACTACGCCATCGTCGCACCCGACGACCCACTGGTGCTCGGATGCGTCGATGCTCTCGAGGCTGTTGGCGTGCCTTGCTTTGGACCGCGAGCAAACGCCGCTATTATAGAGGGCAGTAAGGTCTTTAGCAAAAATCTAATGCGCAAATACGGCATACCTACGGCAGATTACCGCGTCTTTGACGATATGCAGGCGGCTCTTGATTATCTCGAAACCGCTCCCATACCCACGGTAGTCAAAGCCGACGGCCTCGCACTCGGCAAGGGTGTCACGGTCGCCATGACGAGGGATGAAGCAAAAAACGCGGTTGTCGAGGCTATGCAGGACAAAAAGTTCGGCAAGAGCGGCGACCATCTCGTAATAGAGGAGTATCTCGAGGGTCCGGAGGTCTCGGTGCTCGCCTTTACAGACGGCAAGACTGTTAAGCCTATGGTTTCGTCTATGGACCACAAGCGCGCTCTTGACGGCGACAAGGGACTCAATACGGGCGGTATGGGCACAATAGCCCCTAACCCTTATTACACTGACGATATTGCCAAGGTCTGCATGGATACCATATTTATGCCGACTGTCAAAGCGATGAATAAAGAGGGGAGAACCTTTAAGGGTTGTCTCTATTTCGGGCTTATGCTCACCAAAAACGGTCCCAAGGTTATCGAGTATAACTGCCGTTTCGGAGACCCCGAAACACAGGTCGTTTTGCCTTTGCTCGAGAGCGATTTGCTCGATGTAATGATGGCGACGACAAACGGTACTCTTGATAAGACTGAGGTCAAAATAGCAAGCGGCAACGCCTGCTGTGTCATTATGGCGTCAAACGGCTATCCCGCGTCCTACAAAAAAGGCTTTGAAATAAGTATTCCTAACGAAATATTGCCATCCGTTTACGTTTCAGGAGCTGTTAATAAAGACGGCAAGCTTTGTACGAGCGGCGGACGCGTTTTGGGCGTGACCTCGGTCTCCGACACTCTTTCGGGTGCGATAAAGGCGTCTTACGACAAGGTTTCAAAGATTACGTTTTATGGCGCGTATTACAGACGTGACGTCGGTCAAAAAGCATTAAAAGCTGTAGAGGTGTGAAATGGTTTACAGAGTTTACGTAGAAAAAAAGCCTGCTCTCGCACACGAGGCTTTGGCTCTGCTATCAGAAGCAAAAGAATTGCTCGGCATCAAATCGCTTACCAATATCCGCATTATCAACCGCTACGATGCCGAAAATATAACAAAAGATTTATTTGACTATGCAACAAAGACGGTTTTTTCGGAGCCTCAGCTCGACGTAGTAACCGCCGAGATAGATAACGACGGCGCCGCCACGTTTGCCACCGAGTATCTGCCGGGTCAGTTTGACCAACGTGCAGATTCGGCGGCACAGTGCATACAGATTATTTCAAAGCAGGAGCGCCCAATTATCCGCACGGCAAAGGTTTATAAGCTGTACGGTGACGTAAGCGCAGAGCAAGTAGCCGCTATCAAAAAATACGTCATCAATCCCGTTGAAGCGAGAGAAGCTTCGCTTGCAAAGCCCGACACGCTCGCAGTAAAGTACGACATACCTACCGAGGTTAAAACCTTGGACGGCTTTGTCGATTTGAACCGCGACGGTCTGTCTGCTTTCATCGGGGACTACGGGCTCGCTATGGATATAGACGACATAACGTTTTGCCGCGATTATTTTAAGTCGGAGCACCGCAATCCCACTATTACCGAAATCCGTATGATAGATACCTACTGGTCTGACCATTGCCGTCATACGACTTTCCTTACCGTTATTGATAACGTTTCCTTTGAGGATGAGCTGCTGCAGAGCGCATACGACGACTATTTGGCTACCCGCAAGTTACTCGGGCGCACAAAGCCTATATGCCTTATGGATATAGCTACATTGGCTGTCAAAGCGCTAAAAAAGCAGGGCAAGCTCGATAAGCTCGACGAAAGTGAAGAAATCAACGCCTGCACCGTCAAGATAGACGTTGACGTTGACGGCAAAACCGAGCCTTGGCTGCTGCTATTCAAAAACGAAACGCATAATCATCCTACCGAAATCGAGCCCTTCGGCGGAGCCGCTACCTGCATAGGCGGCGCTATCCGCGACCCGCTTTCGGGCAGAAGCTACGTTTACGGTGCGATGCGCGTCACCGGAGCGGCAGACCCGTTAAAGCCACTCAATGCAACGATAAAAGGTAAGCTCCCTCAGCGTAAGATAGTTCAGACCGCCGCTGCAGGATATTCGTCCTACGGCAACCAAATCGGTCTCGCTACGGGCATAGTTGATGAGATTTATCATCCCGGCTACGCCGCAAAGCGTATGGAGATAGGTGCGGTTATCGCCGCTACTCCTGCTGAGAACGTACGCCGCGAGGTCCCGTCACCGGGCGACGTAGTTATACTGCTCGGCGGAGCTACGGGACGTGACGGCTGCGGAGGCGCTACCGGCTCGTCCAAGTCTCATACCGTTTCTTCTCTCGAAACCTGCGGTGCCGAGGTGCAAAAAGGCAACGCCCCCGAGGAACGCAAGCTGCAAAGGCTATTCAGAAACAAGCAAGCCTGCCGCATGATAAAGCGTTGCAACGACTTTGGTGCAGGCGGCGTTTCGGTTGCTATCGGTGAGCTCGCAGACGGATTGCAGATAGACTTAAACGCAGTGCCCAAAAAGTACGACGGTCTTGACGGCACCGAGCTCGCTATCAGCGAGAGCCAGGAGCGTATGGCTGTAGTGGTTCAAAAAGACAAAGTGCCCGACTTTTTGGCACTCGCAGATAAAGAGAATCTTGTCGCTACGCCCGTCGCGGTAGTTACAGCTACTCCGAGACTGCGTATGACTTGGAACGGCAAGACGATAGTTGATGTCAGCCGCGAGTTTTTAAACTCAAACGGCGCAGACAAGCATATTTCGATAAAGACAGATAAGATAAGCGTTACAGAGCGCAAGGTCGAAGGCAGCTTTACCCAAAACTATCAAAGCCTCGCATCCGACCTTAACGTATGCTCAAAGCGCGGACTCTCGGAGAGGTTTGACTCCACGATAGGCGCAGGCACCGTCTTGATGCCCTTCGGCGGCAAAAATCAGCTCACTCCGATACAGGCTATGGTGCAAAAGATTTCGGTTGAAAAGCAGCATACTGACGACTGTTCGCTCATGGCGTTTGGCTATAACCCGTTTATATCACAGGGCAGTCCGTATCACGGCGCATATCTCGCCGTAGTCGAGTCGGTCTGCAAGCTTATAGCGTCGGGCGCTGACTTTAAGGACGTTTATCTTACCTTCCAAGAGTATTTCAAGCACCCGGGCAAGGACGGCAGCCGCTGGGGACAGCCTCTGGCGGCACTTCTCGGAGCCTATAAGGCGCAAATGGAGCTCGGCATCGGAGCGATAGGCGGCAAGGATTCGATGAGCGGCACGTTTGAGGATATCGACGTACCTCCCACGCTCGTTTCGTTTGCAGTCACTACCTCCAAGGTCGGACGCATCGTTTCGCCCGAGTTTAAAAAAGCAGGGGATAAGGTAGTATTTTTATCACCTGAGTACGACGCAAACCACCTGCCAAAGACAGACAGCCTGCTCAAATTGTTGCAGACCGTATTGGAGCTTTTAAAGAGCGGCAGAGCCGTCGCCTGCTACACCCCGGGTATGGGCGGCATAGGCGAGGCCGTCATGAAGATGTGCTTTGGCAACGGTTTTGGCTTTGATTACTCCGATAGCGTTACCCTAAACGACGTATTCGGCTACAACTACGCAGGATTTGTCCTCGAGGTTACCGATTGGGATAACGAGCGCGATATAATCGGCACCGTAACAGACAAGGACGCCGTTACGTATGGCGGCGAATCAATCGCAATATCCGATTTGCTCAAAGCCTATGAGGATAAGCTCGAGAGCGTATTTGCCTGCAACATCAAAAACAGCGGCAAAAACGCATCAAATGCCGAATACCGTGCTGCAAGCTGGGTTTCGCCTGCCGTAAAGGTAGCAAAGCCCAAGGTTTTGATACCCGTATTCCCCGGCACAAACTGCGAGTTTGATTCTGCCAAGGCGGTCGCCGACGCAGGAGCCGAGCCCGAAATTGTGGTTATCAATAACCTCAGTGCTCGCGGCATTTCGCGCAGTATAGACGATTTTGCAGCCCGACTAAAGCAATCCCAAATGATATTCGTTCCCGGCGGATTTTCTGGCGGTGACGAGCCAGACGGCAGCGGCAAGTTTATCACTGCGTTCTTCCGCAATCCCGAGATAAAAGACGGCGTTACCGACCTTTTGGATAACCGTGACGGACTTATCTGCGGTATCTGCAACGGCTTTCAGGCTCTCATAAAGCTCGGACTCGTGCCTTACGGCAGGATAATCGACACCGACGCTGATTGCCCGACGCTAACCTACAACACGATAGCGCGTCACCAGTCAAAGATTGTGCGCACGCGCATAGCCTCCAACAAGTCGCCGTGGCTCTCGCTGATGAACGTAGGAGATATAGTAAACGTGCCTATTTCGCACGGCGAAGGCAGGTTCTTGGCGAGCGAAGCACTTATCAAAGAGCTCATTGCCAACGGACAGGTCGCTACGCAGTACGTTGATTTGGACGGCAACGCGACAAACGACGTAAGGTATAACCCCAACGATTCGGCTTTTGCCATCGAGGGCATCACCTCGCCCGACGGCAGAGTGTTAGGCAAAATGGGACACAGCGAGCGCGTCGGCAAAGGATTGTATAAAAACGTTCCCGGCAATTACGACATCCGCATGTTTGAATCTGCGGTGAAATATTTTAAGTAAAAAGGAGAAACAAAATGGCTTACTTGTCAGACATCGAAATTGCACAGCAGTGCAAGCCAGAGCATATCAAAGAAATCGCAAAGCGCGCCCACGTTGATGAAAAATATATCGAGCAGTACGGCAACTACAAGGCAAAGGTTGACCTTTCTTTGCTCGACGAAACAAAAAAACAAAACGGCAAGCTGATACTCGTTACCGCTATCACTCCTACTCCCGCAGGTGAAGGCAAGAC
>DCHM01000001.1:32093-41860 GCA_002314835.1 Clostridiales bacterium UBA1752
GGCGTCAAGGGCGGTGCCGCAGGCGGCGGATACGCTCAGGTAGTACCTATGGAGGACATTAACCTGCATTTCACGGGCGATTTTCACGCTATCGGAGCGGCTAACAACCTGCTCGCGGCTATGCTTGATAACCATATACAGCAGGGCAACGCTCTCGGCATCGACGTCAAAAAGATTACCTGGAAGCGCTGCGTGGATATGAATGACCGTCAGCTCAGATTTATCGTTGACGGCCTCGGCGGCAAGGTCAACGGTACGCCCCGTGAGGATGGCTTTGACATTACGGTAGCGAGCGAGATAATGGCTGTTTTTTGTCTCGCAACCTCTATCAAGGATTTAAAAGAGAGACTGGCTCGCATCATAGTAGGCTATACCTACGACGACAAGCCCGTTACCGCGGGCGACCTGCACGCTCAGGGCGCTATGACCGCGCTTTTAAAGGATGCGCTCAAGCCAAACTTGGTTCAGACACTCGAAGGCACTCCTGCTTTCGTTCACGGCGGCCCTTTTGCAAATATAGCTCACGGCTGCAACTCGGTAATGGCTACGCAAATGGCACTCAAAATGGGCGATTACACCGTCACGGAGGCTGGCTTTGGTGCTGACCTCGGTGCCGAAAAGTTCCTCGACATCAAATGCCGTATGGCAGGACTAAAGCCCGACGCGGTCGTCATCGTTGCTACGGTCCGTGCGCTCAAAATGCACGGCGGACTCGACAAAAAAGAGCTTGCAACTGAGGACCTCGTAGCTCTCGAAAAAGGCATACCCAACCTCCTAAGGCACGTTTCAAATATCAAAAACATTTATAAGCTCCCTTGCGTCGTAGCAGTCAACAGATTCCCGACCGACACCGACAACGAGATAGACTTTATCATCAAAAAGTGCAAGGAGCTCGGCGTCAATACCGTGCTTTCTACCGTTTGGGCAGAGGGCGGCAAGGGTGGTGAAGCACTCGCAAAAGAGGTCGTCCGCCTCTGCGAAAACGAAAAAGGTGACTTTACCTTCTCTTACAGCGACGATATGACGCTGACGCAAAAGATAGAGGCTGTCGTTAAAAAGATTTACGGCGGCGACGGCATCAACGTAATGCCTGCAGCCAAAAAGCAGATTGAACAGCTCGAGGCTCTCGGCTTTGGCTCTTGCCCCGTCTGCATCGCAAAGACGCAATACAGCTTTTCTGACGACCCAACCAAGCTCGGTGCGCCTACAGGCTTTACCGTTACGGTAAAGAACGTCAAGGTCAGCGCAGGCGCAGGCTTTGTCGTAGTTCTCACAGGTGAAATAATGACTATGCCCGGCTTGCCCAAAAAGCCTGCCGCAGAAAGCATAGACGTTGACGACAACGGAAAAATCGTAGGACTGTTTTAAGAAAGGCATCGGTATGAACGCTATTATTTCAGTTACTGGCAGGGACAGCGTAGGCATTATTTCGGCAGTCAGCAACGAGTGCACTGCCAATAAGGTCAACATCCTCGACATCTCTCAGACCGTCTTAAAAGAATATTTCGTTATGATAATGCTCGTCGATATGGAGGGCATGAGCGTGCCGTTTACCGATTTTGTCGATAAGATGAAAAAGCTCGGCGAAAGCAAAGGCCTCGTCATACAGACAATGCACGAAGATATCTTTAACGCCATGCACAAAATATGAGAAGGTAGTTTCATGATTAACATCAACAAGGACGAGATACTTGAGACGATAAATATGATAAACAGCGAGCACCTGGATATCCGCACGATAACCATGGGCGTTTCACTGTTTGACTGCATCAGCGACGATTTGGGCAGGCTTTGCGACAGGGTTTACGACAAGATAACCAAGAGCGCCGCAAACCTTGTAAAGACCGGCGAAAATATCGAAAAAGAGTACGGCATCCCCATCATCAACAAGCGTGTTTCGGTCACGCCGATTTCACTGATAGGTCAAAACCGTACTGCGGACGAGTATATCCAAATCGCAAAAACGCTCGACAGAGCCGCCAAAGCACTCGGCATCAATTTTATCGGCGGTTACAGTGCACTCGTACAAAAAGGCTATCTAAACGGCACTAAGGCAATGATAGACTCTATACCTTATGCGCTGAATGAGACAGATTTTGTTTGCTCGAGCGTCAACGTAGCCACGTCTAAGGCAGGCATCAATATGGATGCCGTCAGAGATATGGGCGTCATTATCAAAAAGACAGCTGAGGTCAGCGCCGACAAAGGCTCTATCGGCTGTGCCAAGCTCGTCGTCTTTGCCAACGTGCCAAACGACAACCCGTTTATGGCAGGTGCATTCCACGGTATAGGAGAGCCCGACAGAGTTATCAACGTAGGCGTTTCAGGCCCCGGCGTAGTCAGCTCGGCTATCAAAAAGGCAGGCAACTGCAATATCACCGAGATAGCTGATATAATCAAAAAAACCGCATTTAAGATTACGCGCGTCGGTCAGCTCGTAGCCAAAGAGGCGGCGGAAAGGCTCGACACTCCGTTTGGTATAGTTGACCTTTCGCTCGCGCCAACGCCTGCGGTCGGCGATTCGGTCGCCCACATACTTGAAGCTATGGGCCTCGAGGAATGCGGCGCCTGCGGCACTACCGCGGCTCTTGCACTGCTCAACGACGCGGTTAAAAAGGGCGGCGTAATGGCTTCGTCGCACGTCGGCGGACTTTCGGGTGCTTTTATTCCCGTCAGCGAGGATATAGGCATGATAAACGCCGCCAAGAGCGGTTGCCTCAAGATAGAAAAGCTCGAAGCAATGACTGCCGTCTGCTCGGTAGGTCTCGATATGATAGCTATACCCGGCGACACTACCGCCGAGGTTATTTCGGGTATCATAGCCGACGAAATCGCTATCGGCGTAGTAAACAACAAGACGACCGCAGTGCGTCTCATACCTGCCGTAGGCACAAAAGCAGGCGATAACGTAGAGTTTGGCGGTTTGCTTGGCAGAGCCCCCGTCATACCAGTCAATACTGCGTCTCCTGCGGTATTTATAGGCAGGGGAGGCAGAATACCCGCTCCGCTCCAAAGCCTTAAAAACTAATCAAAAAAGCTCCCCAAAGGGAGCTTTTAATTTTACTTTTTTGCCAAATCGTTTGTGTCGATTGAATCTCTGAATACTACGAACCTAATAAACAAAAATTCAGAGAAAAGAGCCCATTTGTATCAGACCTACAGATGCCGCGATGAGAGTGTACTTTACGGTGCGCATAAAATCTTTAATAACAATCAGCCTTTTTTCGTCTAGCAAAATCATTTTTTGATATTATAATACCAAAATATCAAAACGGCAAGCGTTTTGTGATATATATATCACATTGAGACAATATTAGCGAGACATTTTGTTATCTACTTCTTTTGCGGTAAAATCCAAAAGCTCGTCTATGCCTTGCGTGGCGCGCTTGACTTTTTTGTTTAGCTTTGGATATCCCCAGCCGCCAAAGAGCTTGTCGGGCCCCACGACACTGCCGCAGGGCAGGGAATGCGATAGTATGTATGCCGCCGAGAGCGACGATTTTTCGGGTGAATTAAACGGCGCAAACCTTGCAAATCGGTATAGTCGTCCCAAAAAGTGGTAGGCGATAGGCGTTACGGCTATGCCGGGGTGGCTCATATAGACCTTGACGTTTGTGCCGTCGTACTTTCGCGCGAGATGCTCGGTATAGCGAACCAGACAGAGCTTAGAGCGTGAGTAAGCAAATCGGTTTGAATAAAACCTGTCGTAATCAATCTTAGCAAACTTGTGTACGAGCGAAACCGTGTTGATATATATAACCTCGTGGCCACAGGCTTGCAGCCTCGGCATCACTTTTTCACTCAGATAATAAACTCCGATGTAGTTGGTGCCCATTACGAGCTCAAAGCCGTCTTTGGTCTTGGCGTTTGGGTGATGATAAATGCCTGCGTTGTTGATAAAAACGTCCACGTCAGGCAGGTGCTCTGCAAAGGCGTCGATAGAGGCAAAATCTGATACGTCGAGCTTTATTATCTCTATGTCTGCACTCGGATAGTCAATCAAAAGGTCATTTTTTGCTTTGCTTGCTTTTTGCTCGTTCCTGCACGCCAGAATGACCGAGGCGCCGAGATAAATCAGCGTTTCTGCCGTTTTGTAGCCTATACCGCTGTTTGCGCCCGTGATGAGCACTTTTTTGCCCGTGAGGTCGCATTGACAAAACTTTGATATATACGATTTTGTCTTTGCACACAAGCTCATATCATGCGTCCTTATCTTTTGAGTATCAGATTATCGAGAGTAAATAGTCTCTGCTTTACCTTAGCCAACATGGCGTCAAAGCTGTTTTTGGGGTCGTTACCGTCGGGGCTCAGGCAGTTGAGCATATAAATATATGTCAATAGCTCTATCTTTTTGATATTTTCCTGCTTGTCCTCGGCACTGATGCATTGGTAATAGTTATCCAAAACAAAGCTGTATATGTTTTTGATTACTTCGTCGTCGATGTCAAAAAAGTCATTATATCCGCTCTCGTTGACGTTGACGTAAGCGTGATAGCAGCAGCACAGCCCCATAAGCTCAAAAATCGGGTCTCCGACAGACAAAGTGTTTAAGTCTATAAGGTAAAACTGACCTTTTAAGACCTTTACGTTTTTGATATGGCAGTCGCCGTGTATCACGTGATTGTCGTCGGGGATTGTGTTTAGCAGGTCAAAGCCTTTGTTGTATTCCTCACGATTAAAATAACATTTGACTTTATCAAACTGAGATACAATGCTCTGCTTTTTTGAAGGCAGCTGACCGTCTGTAACGGTTATTGCGTTGATAGTCTTAATAAGCGACATATATCTCTGCATAATGGCGTTAAAGCTGTCGGGATTTGCTTTTAATTCGTTGCGCAGATTGCCTCTGCCGAGCGACTCGTAAACCAAGCCGGGGTGACCGTCAACGTCCGCCACGTCGTACGAAATCGCCGTAGGTATGCCTTTGGCAAAAGCCCACTTTGAGAGCTGTATTTCTTTTTCCGCTTCGTTAAAGTCGGTTGAAAAAAGCACCTTGACTACGTTGTCGTCAGGCAAAAGATATACGTTGGCGTTAGCACCGCTGCCGATAAGCATAGCGCCGTCGAGGCTTAGCTTCCTGCCTCTCAAAACGTTGATTTTTTTATCCACGGTCATACTCACTCCTTTACGTGTAAATATCTTTTGCAATGTAAAATGCAGAATTATCTGCCGTTATTGCAGTGTAATCTTCCAACCGTACGTATTCTTGTAGCCCTCTATGAGCTTATCAATACGCTTTTCTTTGATGTTTTTAAGTGCAAATATTTGCATATCGGGGTCGTAAACCGATATGCGTTCTATTTTAAAACCTTTTTTGATAAAATAGTCATACGGCTTTTGGTCACCGTCTTCTGCATACCAACGCGAGGGGTCCATCTCGTCGCTTGAGCTGATGTAATACTCTTTTACTACTCTTGTCGCGCCGAATTGCAATACCTCGCCTACGGCTTTACTTGTTGCGGCGCTTGACGAAAGCTTTAGCAGGCGGTTCATACAAAAATCAGGCGTAATAATGCAACCGCCGTGCAACTCCAGCACTCTGCGGAGACCTTTGACAAATTCATTCAGTTCAAAAGCAGGGAAGTACATCATTATTCCTTCAGTTACGATGCATACGGGTCCGTCAAGATGCGATGCCGCTTGCACCAGTGCCTCGGGGTCGGTAGCATCCAAGCCTACGTATTTGACTTTATCCTTGCCGGAGTCTAAGCACTGCAAAGCGGCAGGCTCGACTTCTTTTATAGCCGCAGGCAGGTCTGCGCCTACGTAGCTGTAGCCTTGCTCTGCAAACAGAATACCGCGAGGGGAATAACCGCAACCTATGTCGAGTATGTTATGGATGTTTGTTTTTTTGATTTGGGTGTTTACGAAACGGTATCTGACTTCCTGAAACAGTGCGGTGCCTTTTGTTATCTTATTAACCGAATCCGTGTCGTCGGTAAAGCGTAGCACGTTATTAAGCCGTATAGCCTCGCGGCACTGAGCTTTGGCGAGGTTGACAAGACAGTTTTTGGCGGTGTCATATACGGGATTTATGTTGTGTTCGGGGCTGTTGGTGTCTTTCCTTCCGGAAAGTAAATCGAGTAGCTTCATAATATGTTCTCTCGTTATTAGATAAATAAGCTGAGGCACTAATATAAACTATGCATATATGATATTTATATCACACAATCAGTCTGAATACAATATATTTGTGCATATTTTTTAAAAAAGCGGATGCAACGGTTAATGCTGCATCCGCTATATTTAAGCTATTCAGTCTGCGTTTTCAAAATAGTCTATCATACTGTCTATGCTCGTCTGCAGAGCGCCCGAAATAGCGTCGTACTGGCTTGCGAGACCGCTCGTCATATCTGCCGCCATCATATTCATGAGCATATCGTAAACGGTGGCGCCGCTGCCGCTGTTTTTGCCTATCTGATAGATTGCACCGAGCTCACATCCGCGACGCTCAAATATGAGGTCGAGCAGGACTTCGGCTTTTTCGGTGGTGAGGCGCTGAGATTTGAGCACTACGTCGTAATAGTTAAATGCGACTGATTCGGGATATTCCTTCCAGCTGAAATAACCGAGCGCATCGAGCACCGCACCTACGAAGGGCAGGTCGCTCTCGGATACGTTGGCGGCTATTGCCATGGAGTTTGCCGCCCATGTGTTTAACAGGCTGTAATAGTTCTCCTGCGTGGAGTCGTACTTGGGCGAAGGAGCTATGCCAAACTCGTCGGTCATGTTTCTGAGCTGGAATACCGGCTCGATGATGCCCGAGAAGAATAGGCACTGACCGTCCGAAAAACATTCGAGCAGCTTATTCATAGGCCACGTAAACTCGTTAAAGAGGTCGTTGCCCGAAATGTAATATTTGTTCTCCTGCATAAACTCGAGGACCTTGGTTACTACGTTGTCGGTCTTTTTGTTATAGAAGGACAGCGCAGGATATCCGTCCGAGTCTGCGCTGACGATGCGCACGCCGCTGCCGTATAGGAGTGAATACATATCGTCATACTGTCCTGCCCAGCCGAAACCGTCGTTGTAGGTGATTCTGTCGTCGGCATCTTTGTCTTCGGAATAGCTCTTGGCGAGCTCGAGCACCTTGTCTATAGTCCACTGGTTTTGAGTGATGAGGTCGTACGGGTTTTCGAGTCCTAAGGTGTCGATAAGCGTAGCGTTAAAGATAATGCAGGTGGTCGCGCTCTTGTTGCGCAGGTCAACGTCACCGGTGGTGAAAAACAGCTTGCCTGCCATCTCTACGCTGTCGTTAAATCCCTGGTCCCACCAAGGGTTTGCAGGGTTAAAGTTATCGACGTCGTATAGGTTATACAGTGCGTTTTCGAGCGAGAGTATGCCGCAGTCGTATAGCGAAACGTCTATGACCTGAAATTCATCGAGGCCGCTGTCTATGGCGGTGCGGATATAGTTGACTGCTTCGCCGCCGTAACGATCGAGCTCGCAAAGATATATTTCTTTGAGCTCTACGCCGTAGTTGCGCATCAGCTTGTCGGCGCGCTCTCTGAGAGCGTCGTTGATTTTTTCCGGCATTGATTCGCCGTTGACGTCTGTTTCGTTATAAACGATTTCGGATAACGCCGCAGTGTCAGCGTCAGACGTCAGTACGGTAAAGGTCCTGCCGCTGTATTCGTCGCCGATATAAATATCGGGGTTGCCGTAAAAGTCGCCGTTTTGTTCCTGCGTGCTTGTTTCGCTCTGGGTGTCGTCGCTGTTTTCGGCGCTAATATCTGCCGAAATATCGGACGCACCCGTGCAGCTGACGCATAGCGCCGCTACGATAAATAGGATTAGGATGGATGCAAACAGTTTTTTCATTGTTTTTGTCCCTTCTTTTTAATGACTACGAATATGATAACTGCGATAACGATAACGAGCAGCACTGCTGCGATAATGATATACAGAGTGGGGAAGGTGCCGTCTGTGGGCGTATCGGTGCTTTCGCTGTCCGAAACGTCGGTGTCCTCGCCGATAACCGTAATATCCGTCATAAGGTCAACCAAGGCGTTGCAGGTTGCCTCTACGTTGTCGGCTTCGGTTATTATGATTATGCGGTTTTTGAGGAGCGCAGAGCCTTTTATCTCTATATTGCCGCGGTTTAGAGTATATTCGACGTCACCGCCGCTATTGCCGAGCACTATTTCTCCGTCGCAAAGCTGACCGTAAACGACACGGATTGATGCCCATTCGGCAGTGGTTTGGATGCTGAAATCTTTGTCGGTCTGCGGCAGTATTATCAGTTGCTTACTGCAGGTGACGTCGAGTCCGTCGAGCGAGCTGATCTGTGCGTAAGCGTTGTTGCTGATATATTTGCCGTCGTTTTTGGTTATCGAACCGTTAAACATCATGGCGATGACGTTGCCGTCTTTGTCCTCGCGGATATAGCCCGTTTCGTTGGCACCCATCTTAAACTTGTAGGTGTCGTCCCCGGTGGTGTATTCTACTCTGACGTCTGCCGCAGAGGTATTGACTATCGCTCTGATGTTGCCGCCGTCCGCAAGGGGAGTGACAAACGTCTTTATGCTCTGGGTGCTGGCTTTAATCTTTGCCGTTTGGACACCTGCGAGCGAAAGAACGTATTTATAGAGAGCGACGTCGTTTGCGTAGGTCTTTGAGTCAGTCGAGCCCTCGAGCGGGTCCGTGCTGTAAACGACCTTGCCGTTGCCGAGAGCGTATTCGGTAATGATGGGGTTGCCGTCGTCGTCGGTATAAAGCGCCGTAGCACCCTTTAGTTCGACGGTTACGTTGGGGTTGCCGCTTCTGATGATTGTGCCGTCCGAATACTCGATATTACTGCCGCTGCGGTCGTTGCCTGCGTATCTGACCTTGGCGGTTTTGACGCCGCAGAGCTCGGTGAGGCGGATGTCGGTCGTGCGCTTGCGTGAAACTATATCGTAGGACGGGTCGCCACTGATATACAGTATGCCGCCGTCCTTGACAAACTGCACGAGCTTGTCGTAAACGTCGTCGGGCACGGTGTATGCAAACGGATAATAGATAACCTTGATTCCTGCGGGTATGTCAAAATTGCACTCGTTGAGCGTGAGTACGTTGTTTGCGAGTGTGCCCTGCAGTATGTCTATCGCGTCGAGCGTCTGATAGTGGCCCTCGTACCATCCCTTACTGCCTGCCATACGGGTGGAGTCGGGGGTTATGATAGCAACCTCGGGAACGGTGTAGGTCGGCTCGAGAGCACGGGTTGTGACGTTGGAATTGCGCAGCCAATAATAGCTGTCCTTCGCCACCTGCTCGTAAACCGTCGTTATACCCCACGGGAAGGTGTATTTTGTTTCGTCCTTCCAGCACCATACCTGATAATGGTTGCCGCCGAGGGCGAGGGTGGTGTTGTAGGTGGTAAAAAAGAAGCTGCGTGCGTATTCGTAGCTGCTCGACGAATAATAGTCCTCGACCGTATCACTGAACGCAGGGTGTGTGCGCTTGTTTGTTTCGCCTATGCCGAATGATTTGCCCTGCCATCTTTGGTCTGCATAAGCTATCATCTGTGCAAACAGCGTCGTCTTGTCAAAAAATCCGGTATTTGAGTAAGTCAGGTCGCCTATGGCACTTGGTACGTCGATGCCGTCCATAGGCCATGCGTAAAACTCGCAAAGCACTATTTTGTCTTCGCCTGCCGCCTCGTGGACAGACTCAACGAGCGCATTGCTCCAACGCTGTATAAGCGTGGTGCGGAAGTTGTTTTGGTCGTACGCCTTGGTATCGCTCCAGCCCTTGCCGTTAAACGTGTATGACGAATCATATTTTGC
>DCHM01000001.1:41930-47919 GCA_002314835.1 Clostridiales bacterium UBA1752
TAAGGTACTCGCGGAACTGCTTGTCGGTTGCATCTGTCATTTTGAGTATAAGGTCGCCGTTGAGATAGTAAATGATACCCGGGACGTCTTTATATCTGCTTGCCATAGCGTAGCAATACTCTTTGTCTATGTCGAGCTGTTCGTCGTTGACGGCGATATTTTGACCTATCAGCATGCCCATCATATAGATCTGACCGTAACGCTGAGACAGATAAACCGCCGAGTCAACTCTGCGCATGTGCTGCTCAAAGCTTGCGTCGGATGCAAACATTGCCGTATAGTCGTGATAACCGCGGTATTGCTGCAATACCTCGTAAATATAAATGCCTGCGTCGGCACGCTTTGCAAAGTCCTGCTTCCAGACGAGAGGGTTTTGGTTCTCCATGATAAAGGGACCGCCCTCGTCAACGCCGGTGGCATAGATGGCTTTTTCGGTGCCGTCGTCGTTTTGCAGATAAATATAATTGTCGTGATAAGTGTACTTTGGACCGTTATTCACGACCTCTTGGTCCCATACGACAAACGCGGTCTCAAACATATCGGTTGCCACGCCGTTTTGATACAGCGTCGCTTTGACATAGTAAAAGTCGTCATTAAACTCTGCATTCGTCCAGTCAGCTCTGAATGTCTTGCGCGAGCGCATGGTGACGGTGCCCGTATCACTGCCTTGAAATACAACCTCGCCATTGTCCTCGGAGGTTATCGAATACTTAATCTCTACCGAGGTCTTTTGGTCTGTGTTATTTTCGACCGCGATACTGATGCGCGGACTTTCGCCGTCGCGATAGCAGTCGTAAGCGTTAGCGATATTGCATATCGTGCTGTCGTAAACGAGCTTTTCTGCGAGTGCTACTAGACCGTCTCTCAGCTCGTCGTTACCCGTGGCAAAGAGGTCTTCGCTCGTCACACCAAAAAATCCGATGGCGGTGCCGAGATAATCATTCCAGGTCTTTATGCTGGTATTAGTGCAGTAGTCTGACGGGCTTGAGAAAAGCGTAAACACAGCCGCAACCGTGCCGACAACCTGACCTAATTCGTCATAAGCGTATAACAAGGGTTGCCATCTGCCGCGGTTGTTTCCGCATACCGTGATTGCAGAAAATCCGCTGACTTTGTGGTCAATATAGGTCTTGCCTGCCGTGAATACGGTCTGATTTTCTGCGCCCTTTACCGAGAACGCGTCGGTATAAACCGTTTCGGCGTCAAATATTGGTATTTGGTCGGACGAATATCTGAGTATGTCACCGACCTCGATAGGCTCGCTCGACGAGAGCTTTGCGCTTTCTTTTTCGCGGCGCTCCTTGCTGACGCCTGCACCGTAGGTTACCGAGCCTTGACCGTTGGGGTCGTCGAGCTTTTTATCGTTGCAGACTATGCTGATATTGTCGTATGACAGCTTGCCTTTTGCATCCTCGAGGCAAAAGCAAAGCTTGGCACTGTCAAAATCAGTCATACCGACCTTAAACGTTATCTTGCGTCCGTGCCAGCCAAAGTTCATCAGCTTAGTCGAAACGTCTATCGTCTCTACTATCGCGCCCGACTTGTATAAATCAAGATAAACGCCTGCTCTGCCGCCGTCAACCTTGCTGACGTCGGCGATTTTTTCGTCAAACGAAACCGTGACGTCACTGCCTTTGGTTACGACGTCGGTAACGTCTATGTTAAAGCCTGACTTTGCGCCGTATTCATCGCTGTATATCGACATATAATAATCGCCGCCGGATTTGGTGCCCTGACCGTTTGAATATACTATATCTGCGCCCGTGGTGGTCTTGAGCCAATGGTCGATGCCTTGCTCAAATTCCTCGGTGTATATGACCTTGCCTGATTCCGAGGATATCTTTACGTCGTCGTACATCATGGTGCCTGCCGTGATATACAGACCGAATCTGAGGTCAACGAACTTTGCTTTGTCGGGGACGGTGAAGGTATAATCGTATTTCGTCCAGTCGGTAGAGCCCGATTTCAGCGTAACAAAATCCTTCCACTGCAACAGAGTGCCTGCGTCGTCGTAGATATAAACCGACGCGTGGGCGACGCCTGACGAAGTGGTGATATTTTGAGATTTTATTTGCGTCGAAAGTGTGTATTTGACACCCGTTTCAAACTCGCTTGCATTGATACGCGTGTAAGCGCAGGGCGAAGCGGTGACTGCCTTTGACTCCACCCACAGAGCCTTGCCGTAGCTCTCGACGAGCTCGGTCTCCTCGTAAACGGTCTCACTGAATGAATATCCGCCCGAGGTTATTATCTTGCCGCCGTCGGCAAAAAAGCGCTTTAGGTTGGCGCTTGCTCCTGCAGGGAACGCAGAGCCCGTGGGAATATAAATAAGGTCGTATAGCGTGCTGTTAAACTCGTCGTAGCACGCAAAAGCCGATGCGTCTATGACGGTGGCACTGTGTCCTTTGCCTTCAAATAGCGACTTGATGCCGCCTGCATCGTAAGGCGCGTTGCCGTCCGTTTTTAACGTTTCGTCATCCAAGATGGCTATTTTCATCATCCTGTCTTCCTCTCCCGCAGTCTGAATGGCTGAAAAACCGAGAGTCGTGAGCATTGCCGTAATCAAAATAGCGGCAGTCAGTTTTTTTAGCATATATTTCCTCCCCGTTGTTAGTTGATTTAATTATATAATATCATCAGTCCTTTTTCAACGCAAAACTGAATGTCATATTATACAAAGATAAAAACTAATTTTTTTACATTTCGCCGACAAATGATTTTGTTGCAATCTGCTCGCGATATGATATAATAAAATCAGTAAATATACGGAGGTTTATATGAAAAAGACACCTTGCGCTTATCCCATTATCACCTGCGACCCTTTCTTTTCGGTCTGGTTTGAGGGCAAAAATCCTACCGAATGCGACACCGTTCACTGGTCGGGCAGGACTATGCCCATAAGGATAACTGCGGTTTTAGACGGCACCGAATATAGTCTATTCGGCAATAATAACGGTTTGCCCATGATGAATTATCTTGGCTCCGAGGTTACTCCGCTTCGCACCGTTTTTGAGTATAAAATGGGCGAAACAAAGCTGACGCTCGGCTTCTTTACTCCGCAGTTTTTAGACGACCTTTACACGGTAACGCTGCCGATAAGCTATATTTATTACGAGTGCAGCAGCCCCGTAACAGTCAAAGTCGCAGTCAGCACGGCTATCGCGGCAGACGAGCGCAGTCAAAAGGTCGTCGCCTGCACAAAGCAGGGCTATGCCTTTGCCGAAACCGAGGGCGCAGTGCCTCTGTCTCGCTCGGGCGACTGCGTATGCGCAGGATGGGGCAGGGGATATCTTATGCACGAGAGCGCGAGTGTTGACTGCGGCAAGTATGGCGTCGATAACCTGCCTTATATGACAGCTTTATCAGACAAGCAGTGCGGACACTTTACTCTCGGCTACGACGATATAGAATCAATGCGCTTTATGGGCAAGGTTCTGCCTGCATACTGGCGCACAAAAGAGCAGGATTTTGTAAAGCTTATGACTGCCGAGGACAAAAAGTTTGACGCATATTTGGCAAAAGCCGCAAAGTTTGACGCCGATTTACTCTCCGAAGCAGGCAGGGTATCGAGTGATTACGCCGATATTGTTTCGCTTGCATACCGTCAGTCGATAGCCGCTCATAAGCTCGTCGTAGGCGAGGACGGATTGTATTTTATTTCCAAAGAAAACAGCAGCAACGGCTGCGGCGCCACGCTTGACGTTACTTATCCCTCGATACCGCTTTATCTCAAATACAATCCCGAGCTCGTAAGGGCGATGCTCAGACCTCTCTTTAGGTTTGCGCTCAGCCCTCTGTGGCACTACGATTTTGCACCTCACGACTGCGGACAGTATCCGCTCTTGGATGCGCAGGCGTATGGCAAAAACCCCGACGGTACTTATGATTTTAACATGCAGATGCCCGTCGAGGAGTGTGGCAACGCCATCATTTGCCTCGCCGCCGCGTGCTTTGCAGACGGTCAGTTTGATTTAGCTATGCAAAGCCAAAAGCTTATCAGGCAATATGCCGATTACCTTATCAAAAACGGTTATAACCCCGATAATCAGCTCTGCACAGACGACTTTGCAGGTCATCTGCCGCATAACTGCAACCTCAGCATCAAGGCGATAGTTGCCCTCGCGGCGGCAGGCAAGCTGTACGGCGACGACGGCTATATCTGCATAGCAAAGGATATGGCAAACCGTTTTGTTTCCGAAGCAAAGAGCGCCAAAGGCGGCACGAGACTGACCTTTGACGACGACGGCGGCTGGAGCCTCAAATACAATATGATATGGGATAAGCTGTTTAATCTCGGACTGTTTGACGAGGCGGTTTATAACGCCGAAGCAACCAGATACGAGGCGGAATCGCATACATACGGCACTCCGCTCGACTGCCGCAAGGACTATACAAAAACCGACTGGCTCGTCTGGTGCGCGGCTATGTGTGGCGGCGAGTACGAAACAAAAACCTACGAGCGCATAGTAGGTATGATAACTAATACCAAAGACTGTTATCCGTTTTCCGACTGGTACGACACCGTAAACGCCGACAATAGCGGCTTTAAAGCCCGTAGCGTTATCGGCGGCGTGTTTATTAGGTTGATTTAAAAGACTTTTTTGGCATTTCTTTTAAGAAATCCATATTCAGATAAGTGTATGAAAAAGTAAAGTGGATGTGGCGTTAAAACCGTTACATCCACTTGTCCCAAGAGAGCATGGCGACAGGCTCTCCTTTTTTTGTGAGCACGGCGCATAAATAACTGTTACCCAAAGATTTATATTATAAATATCGCATAAAAGGCTTTACTTTTTTAAAAAATAGTGTATAATGTATTACAAGGTAAAATATACCAACAGAAACGAGGAGAAACGTTATGACCAAGATTATGAAAAACAAAATTCTGTCTTTAGTTCTCTGCCTGGCTATGCTTATGGCACTTATGCCTGCGATGAGCATCGGCGAGGCTGCAGCATCCAGCGGCAGCGAATTTTACGCTGTGTTTAACACGGCTGCCGAGGGAGACAAGCCTGCAAACACCCTGTCATTCTATTATGACGGCAATAAGGGTATCCGCGCAGGCACCGTTTACGCCGGTCTCCTCACCGCAGCAACAGTTGCAACCGATTGGGGATATAACGCAATAAGAGACAGTGTAAAAAACGTAGTAATAGACGCAAGCGTCGAGGATTACCACGGCTTAAAGAGCACTGCCTATATGTTTAGTGATATGACTGCCGCTGACAATATCAGCGGATGCGAGTATCTGGACGTGAGCAGTGTCACAAACATGTCTTATACGTTCCATAAGTTTGCTTACGACAGTAAGGTCATCACGGCTGTACCCGACGTATCAAACTGGGATACGAGCAATGTAACAAACGTAGCCGACATGTTTGCATATTATGCCAATGCAAGCACGAGCAAATTGCAAGCTCTGAATTTGTCTAAATGGAACATTGATGCGCTGCAAAATACAAACGGTATGTTTACGGGCTATGCCGCAGCAAACAATGCGGGCGACCCGGTCGTTTATGCAACGGATTGGTCAACGATAAAAGCGACCGGCGTAACCGCCGTCGGTATGTTTAAGAATAGCAAGCTAAAAAATGCGCCTACCACAAACGGCCAGCAATGGTCACTTGCTAATACCGGCGCAACCGGCTGCTTTACATTAAAGCCGCTCACCTTCACCGCGCTGACCGACGGCTCGTCCGTTACGTTAAATTACGTTAATAATAAAGATACTGTCGTTGAGTTTAAATTTAATGACGGCAATTGGACGGTTTATTCCAAACAAACCATCGCCCTTGATAAAGACGACACGGTTAGTTTTAGAGGTGAAAAAGTTAAAACAAGCAGCTCCAGTCATTTTGTCATGACCGGTTCTATTGCCGCGTCCGGAGACGTAACTAGCCTGACAAATAAAGTCGGTGGCGATGTAAAATTAGACGCGGCTCGTTGTTATTATTATATGTTTTCAGGCTGCACGAGCCTAAAGACGGCT
>DCHM01000001.1:47928-48085 GCA_002314835.1 Clostridiales bacterium UBA1752
TCCTGCACTTCCTGCGACGACATTGACCGAAAATTGCTATTCTTGTATGTTTGAGGGTTGCACGGGCTTGACTGAGGCACCCGCGCTCCCTGCAACGACGTTGCAAAAATACGCATATCAACAAATGTTCAGAGGCTGCACGAGCCTAAAGACGGCT
>DCHM01000001.1:48111-48600 GCA_002314835.1 Clostridiales bacterium UBA1752
TCCTGCACTTCCTGCGACGACATTGGCCCAACGTTGCTATGTTTCTATGTTTGAGGATTGCACGGGCTTGACTGAGGCACCCACGCTCCCTGCAACGACGTTGGCAGATTATTGCTATAAAGCTATGTTTAAAGGCTGCACGAGCCTAAAGACGGCTCCTGCACTCAATGCAACAATGTTGGCAGATAGGTGCTATGACAGCATGTTCTCCGGCTGCACCAAATTGACGACAGCTCCTGCACTCCCTGCCACCGAATTGGCTGATAACTGTTATGAGCAAATGTTCAATGGTTGCACGAGCCTAAAGACGGCTCCTGCACTCAATGCAACGACGTTGGCAGATGGCTGCTATGGTTATATGTTTAGAGACTGCACGAGCCTGAATATCAGCACAGAGAGCGGCACAAAGATATTAACGTATCCCACCACGACCACGGCAAGCAAACCTTGCTATGAAATGTTCCAAAACTGCAAAGGCTCTACCGAGAT
>DCHM01000006.1 GCA_002314835.1 Clostridiales bacterium UBA1752
AACAACGCAAGAATTGTATTATGCAAAGTGATGTTTGCCCTAACGGGCAAGTGATGTTGTGCTGACGCACAGTAATGCTTTATTGCTTTGCAAGAAAGTGATGTGATGTGTTCCTCTCACGCCCGCAGGCGCATCACTCGCCGAAGGCGAACATCACGTCCAAAGGACGCAACACGTTCCGCGCAGTGCAACACATCGTTCAAAAAACGCACTTTCGTCTTGCGACAATAGTGCGTTTTTTGTTAATGGAGCGTAGGGGATTCGAACCCCTGACCCCAACACTGCCAGTGTTGTGCGCTCCCAGCTGCGCTAACGCCCCGTTACACTTTTAAGTTAGCATAGCAAAAGGCATTTGTCAAGTATTATTTATCAAACAGTAATAATCCGTTTGCGTCCGCGGTGGCGGTGCAGAAGGTCATACTGCCGGCATAGCCGCCTTGAACGTTATAAGGTCGGTAGCCGACAAAAACGATTTTGCCGCCCCAGACTGCCGCTTTGGGTACCCTCTCGCAGGGTATCCACGGGTCTTGCATCTCTCTAAAATTGCCAAAAGGCTCGTCGGATACGAGATACTTTGCCCTGCCTGCTATGCTGAGGACGAGGTAATAGTGGCCGCAGTACTCAAACCAATCTGGGCACTCGGGCTCTTTGTCACTGCCAGTATAGTATATCGGCTCACGCGTTTCCCAGCTGTTTAGGTCGTGCGAAACGAGATGTGCAAGACAGCCTGAGGCTTTTGATTTATCGGTCGTAGTAATAAACATGTGATAATATCCGTCCGCGCCCTTGATAACCTTTGGGTCACGGGCGGTGCCTGCGGTATATCCGTCTGGCAGGCAAAATCCAAAGCTCTTATCCCTTTGATAATGATAACCGTCGTAGCTGATGCTGCGGCAGATAGGAGCAGGCAGACGCTTGTCTTTGGGCACCGAATAGTAGTCGTACATTCTGTAAGTGTAAAAGAGATAATGCACGCCGTCACACTCTATATGACTGCCCGTGCAGACCGAGCCCTGCCAGGTTTCGTCTATCCTGACTGCAGACGGGTGTATCTGCCACGACCTAAAGTCGGCAGTGGAAATATGCTCCCACTCGTGCGCGCCCGTGCACCACTTGCTGCAGTGGTGGTGGCGGTCTTTGAGATATATGACGTGAAATCTGTCGTCGGCATACGGCATACAGTCGCCGACGTTAATATACTCGTCCGGCTTCCAGCCTTCGGCGTTATCAAAGCCGCCTATTACGGAAGGCAAAATCGGCTCTGAGTATTCCTCGGCTACGCCTATTTCGGGCATATCAAACAGCGGAGCACCGTAAAACCACTCTTCGTCGCAAAGCACGCCGTTTATATACAGTTCTAACCTCACGTCGAGCATAGCGAGCGTGGCGGTATCGCCTGCCTCGGCAGGTGCGCTCAGCTTCAGCGGCTCTGCGTGGCTGTCGTAAAAGCATACGAAGGTCAGCACTCCTGCGGCGTAGGCAAAGCAGGCTCCGCCAAGGCGCGGCAGAGCGTCTCCCACTGTAAATCTGCATACTGTACGTTTCATGACAAATCTCCTATTGAAAAAAATAAAAATGCGGTGTATAATACAGCCGAGGTGATAAATATATGAAACTGAGAGTCGGCACTTTTAACATTCGCAACGGCTATGACGTTCATTACGATTACGACATAATAGCGCAGGACATCATAGACCTCGGCATCGATGTATGCGGTTTTCAGGAGGTTGACCTCTTTACCGACCGCAACGGCAAGCGTGACACCATGAAATTGCTGGGCGAAAAGACCGGATACGACTATTATTTTAACAAATCAGTCTGCCTCGCAGGCGGCGATTACGGCACCGGCGTACTGTCGAGATTCCCGATAGTATCGTACAAGCGCGTAGAGCTGAGCACCGTCGGCATAGAGGACTGCGTTGACAAAGAGATTCGCGCCATGGGCATACTGCATCTCGACGCAAACCGCGAGGACATCGTCTTTATCAACACTCATCTGACCTATATCAGAGGCGCAATGCAGACAAATCAGTTTGCGGACGTAGCCGCCGAATTTGCCAGCCACAAGCGCGTCATACTGACGGGCGACTTTAACACGCCGTATTTTGACGACTTTAAGGTTATCAAAAACTGCAAGCTCGCAAACAATGAAAACAACGTTTATAACAGCTATGACCACCGTTCTCCGATAGACAACATCGTCGTGCCCGACAGTGCCGAGATTATCAAAACGGGTCTGCTGACGACCGAGCCCGATCACTCGGACCACCGTCTGCTGTGGGCGGATATTGAAATTTAACGCTTTAAAAGATTATACACTTCGTCGTCCTCTGCATAGGGGACGACTTTTTTTATCTGCTCAAACATTTTGGCAAAAGATTCCTCGGGCTTTGTGTCGTAAATCCCATTTGTAAACTCCTCGCCAAAAAGCCTCTCGGGCGTATCAAACTGAGACAGTCCCCAGCCGTAAGGCTTGCCGCCCTTAGTCGTCGGATAAACAAAGTCGGAGGTGACGATATAGCCCTTCATCTGCAAATCGGTCATCAGGGTGTCAAAGCCTTTTTTGCCGCCCTTGCCGTAGTCGCCGATTTCTTTGAGCTGCTTTGAAATGACGCAGGGGTTGGCAATAACCAAGTCGTAGAGGCATTTGAGGCGATAAGTCGCCTTTTGGTCGTCGTACAGTGCGTCAAAATCGTAGCCGTCACGGCGGTAGTTGGCAAAATGTCTGTACCAGTCGAGGCGGATAAAGCCTGCCTTGCCGCCAAAGAATTTGCCGTACGCCACGCCTTGACGGATTACGGGGCCTTTCCATTCCCAGACGCCTTCGCCGTCCTTGGGGAACCAGCACTCGGGCGCACAGTGCTCCTCTATCGAAAAGAAAGGCACCTCGCCCTTGAAAAACGGCAAAAAGCCGTACTCCTGCACGGCAAGGCTCAGCTCGTCAAAACTGTGTATCTCAAGGTTTGTTATATCTTTCATACGCCCGTCCTTCTTTTTTTATATTGTATCACTATTTTGACCTTTTGGCAAGATTGACATACGGATATAATGATGATATAATATTATATTATTTATAAGGAGGACTGTCATGAGGCGCAATAACCTACTGCAAAACCTGCACCCCGTCACTTTGCTGTGTCTGTGCGTCTGCATACTGGCAGTCACCGTGTTTGTCCCCCACCCCGTTTTAACGCTCTTGTCGCTCTGCGGAGCAACGCTACTCTGCTTTGCCGAGCACGGATTTGCCGCTACCGCAAAGCAATATCTGTTTTATATCCCGACGGTCGCTCTGATAGCTGTCATCAACCCGATATTTGCACACGATGGTGCGACGCCGCTATTATTTATCGCCGACCTGCCTTATACGCTCGAAGCGATGATTTCCGGCTGTGAAATAGGCATAACGATTGCCGCGACGCTCGCGTGGTGCAAGGCGTTTGAACCGCTGATGACCTCAGACAAGCTGGTGTTTCTCTTTGGACGCATACTGCCCAAAAGCTCGCTCGTCATAGCGTCGGTGCTGAGATACATACCAAAGCTGAAGCGCACTCTCGCATCGACAAAGCAAGCGCAGATTATGCTCGGCTGCTATAAAGGCGACGGCGACCTAAGGTCTGCGAGCACGGTTTACTCGTCGCTGATAGCTCGCTCGCTCGAAAACAGCATAGTAACCTCCGACAGCATGGCTTGCCGCGGCTACGGACTCAAAGACCGCAGTGTTTACGCGATATACCACTTTAAATCAAGCGACGGTATGACGGTTTTGTGCACGATTGCTTTGTTTGTTTTGACGCTCTGCATGAGCGGCGAATACTCATTTTATCCCGATTTTGTTATCGGGTGCAATATTTACGGTGCAGTCAGCTTTGCGTTGCTTGCCTTGATGCCGTGCATAGTAATCTTAAAGGAGGCGCTCGTATGGCGGTTATATCTGTCTCGAATCTGAGCTTTGCATATCCCGATTGCCGCGAGTGTCTTGAAGGCGTAAGCTTTGACGTAGCGAGCGGCGAATTTGTGCTGCTCTGCGGCGCTACCGGCAGCGGCAAAACCACGCTTTTAAAGCTCTTAAAGCGCGAAATCTCGCCCTTTGGCAGACTGACGGGCAGTATTAAGCTATTCGGCAAGGATATAAGCGAGCTGTCACCGCACGAAGCGGTATCCAAAATAGGCTACGTCTGCCAAGACGCCGAAGCTCAGACCGTCACCGATAAGGTTTGGCACGAGCTGTCCTTCGGGCTCGAGGGTCTCGGGCTTTCGCAGACCGAAATGCACAAGCGAGTAGGCGAAATGGCTACTTACTTTGGTATAGAGAAATATTTATACGCCGACACCGACACGCTTTCGGGCGGTCAAAAGCA
>DCHM01000004.1:0-10304 GCA_002314835.1 Clostridiales bacterium UBA1752
CCGGATAGGAGGTTGTCGAGCGTGCTCTGAGCGGTTATTTCGCTCCAATAGCTGCCTGCACCCACCTCGATATCGCAGTCAAACAGACAATCCTTGTAGGACGCGAGGTCGAGCTTGCCGTATTCGTTACCCACGGCGATAAGACGCTCTTTGTCATAGTAGGTAAAGATAAAGTCGAGCCACACGTAGCCTATGTCCTCGATAAACGAATAAAGCGCACGCCTTACGTTTTCGAGCGGCATATTAGAGGCGTTTTGGAGCGCCAGAATAGCCGAGGTGTTTGTGGGAGTGACCTCGCCGAGAGCGGTGTCGGTAGCACCCATAAACTCCTTTGTCGAGTTAATCGCCATCGTGATGACGTCGAGCATGTGAGGCTGCATCTGTCCTACGCCTATGACCTTGGCAACGCTGTCAACCGGACCGTTTACGGCTACGGCTTCGCCCACGCGGTTTGACCACTCGTCTATAACCGTCTGATCATAGACGACCTTGGAGAAGGCGGTGTCCATCATGTGCTTCATAACCATGGCAAACGACTTGTTGATAAAGATTTGGTTTTCGGTAAGACCGGTAGCTACGGCGACGCCGTGCCACGAGTTTTTGACCTTTGTCCAGTTAAAATAGCACAGAGGATAACGCGTAAGTCCCGTGTCGGTCTCGGGTATGATGAGCGCGTCCTTGACGCATTTTGCAAAGCATACCGTGCCGCCTGCGCCCTTGTAGAGCTTGATGACCGAAATGCACTTTGTGTTTTCCATTTCGAGGCGAGCCATGTCGCCGCTCATGGCGTCGGTGTCACTGTCGGGCACTATCTTTGATAGCGTTTCCTTAGTAGCTCCGTAGCGCGCCGCCTCGGCTCTGAGTGCAGCGACTGTCTCACGCTGAGAAATGAGTATATAGGGCTGCTTTTCGACCGAGTGACAGTTTGGGTCGCCGAAAAACACGTTGGTATTGTCGAGCAGCACCGTGACAAAATTGCCTCTGATGCGCTGACCTGTCTTTGCGGAGGCGTCCCAGTAGGTATAAGCCACCGCGTCGCCCGTGACGGCGGCATCCTCGATAGCGTCTGCTATTAAGCCGTCCATCTTGAGCTTTTGCCACCTTTCGTCCGCTATGCTGTTGAGTGCGAGCGTAGCGGCCTCGGCATCGGTGCGCTTTATCGCGCCGCCGTGCAGAATGGGGGAGGCAAAATTATAGCGCATCACGGCTCTCGACTGCAGGATAGCCGCAGAATAATAGCCGATAATGCGCTTAAAAATATTAAAGACCGGTGTCGGCAGGTCTGACTTTGTGACCCCGTTCCACTGGTCTCCGCGGTAAAACCTCTCGTTGAGGTTGACCGTATCGTAGATACCGATGCGGTGATTGTACTCCACGCCCTTTTGGTATAGGAGCCAATCGTTTTGAGTTGTTTGGTTTTTCATTTGATTACCTTAAAAGTCGATAATGTCCGAGTATTGATACTCGGTAGGAGAGCCTGTGTCAAAGGAGTAAGGCGAGCGCCCCGCCTTGACTGTCTTTGGCATCGTTTTAGGCTCGCGGGACATGAGTGCGTAGCGTAGGGCTTCGGGAGCGTGCGTCAGCTCGTGCGGCGTAGAGCAGACGTCCTCCCTTTGGTGTTCGTCAAACCTCAAGAGCGGCAGCGTCCTTACGAGGTTTTGACAGTCGGCGCTTATGATTAGCCTCGGCTCATCGCCGGACAGATACTCTCTCGTTACGCGCCAGCCGGTCACGCGGCGGTTGTCTGCGCGTATCAGACCCGAAAGTCCGTTTTGAGACAGTATTTCAAATCCGCTTTTGCCGCTGTCCTGCCGACGGTTCCACAGGTCGGGCGAAGCAACGGTATAGCGGATTTCCTCGGTATTGCCCGTCATCGCGTCTATCGTGCGTGCGGCGTCCGACAGTATCAGGTTCTTTTGATACAGTTCTCTGTAAACGTAAACCCTGCCTGTCGAATCAACTGCGAGCCATAGACAGCAGGTCATATCCAGACCGTAGTCGATAGCGCGGAAGCGTTGCCACTCGCGTGGGATTGAGAGCGTCGAAACGACGTGTTTTTCGCGGTCGAATTCGGGAAAGAACGCTCCTTCAAACGCGTCCCAGTCGCCGTATAGCATCGCTCGCATACGGGCAGGCGGCAGCGACATGAGAGTGCGCACGTAGTCGGGGTCGCGCGTCATCAAAAACTTGTTGTCAAAGACGAGGCTTTTGATAAAGGTGTAATCCTCGGGCGTTTCGCCCTTGCGGTAAATGCGGTCAACGAATAGCCGTTTTACCCAGTCGTGACCTACTCCGCCGGGGTTGCAGGTGAGATACATTCGGGGCTTAAAGGGCTTTACGGTTTGTCCCGACACTCTGTTTGACTCGGTAAGGCAGAGGTACTGAGTTTCTGTGAAATGCGTCGCCTCCTCCATTCCGATGACGTCGTACGCCTGACCTTGAAACTGCAGTACGTCGTTTTCGTCGTCGCAGTAGCCGAGCTTTAGCCTCGAGCCGTTGGCAAAAATAAACTCCTTATCCGACGCGCTGTATCGTGCAACGTCTTTAAGGAGCTTTAGTAGGGGTATAAGGTGGTTTTCGCGCAGTTCACCGAGAGTGCGTCTGAGCAACAAAATCTGCACACCGTCGTTGGCGAGCGCGAGCAAAACGAGCTTGGTGCGCATAGCCCAGCTCTTGCCGCCGCCGCGTGCGCCGCCGTAAGCGGTAAACCTTGATTTTGATTCAAAAAACTCCACCTGCTTTGGGTTGGGTTCAAAGGTAATAGTCTTTACTGTGCCCATTCTGCCGTCCTGCCTTCAAAATTAACGGTTATAGGCTCCTTTGGCGCGTCCGCTTTGTCGGTATAACCGTGATTGTTGCGCATATCAAAGGTAAAAACCGTCGCCGGTATCTTGCCGCCGAAAGCGAGTTGCTTTTTGACCGCGGCTATGCGGTTAAAGGCTTTGCCAACCTCATCACCGTATATCGGGTCTTGCTTTAACGCTATCAGCGCCTCCCTGGTAGTCGAAAGAAAAACCGCGAGGCCTTCGACGTCGGGCACCTCACGGTTATCTGTCAGACATGCGTCAAAGTATGCACCTATGCGCTCGGTGCAGTCTGACGGCGAAACAAAAACCGCCCTTGCGGACGGCTGTTTTGATTTGGGCATGTGCTATCCTCCTTTTTGTCGTCGAGTGCTCTTTCCGTCACTCTTGACGATAGCAGTATAACACGTAATAAAGCAAATATCATCCTAAAAAAGTCGGTAAAAAGTCGGTCTCTAAATAAGCTCTGCGATTATGGCGTTGCTGACTCTAAAGCCTTGCTCCGTAAGGCAAAATCTATCATCCTTTATAATCGCAAGCCCCGCGATGACAAAAGACTTTGCTTTTGATATATCAACGAGCGAAAGCTCTATGCCGTCGCTCATTCTGAGACCGAGCATTATAGATTCCTCGTGCGCCGACTCCGGCGTGACGACCTCCTCGGTTATCGGTTTTGCACCCTTGATAAAGGCGTTTAGGTCGTCCTCGTAGTACGACCTCCTGCCGTCATAGAAAGAGTGTGCGGCGGCACCGAAGCCAACGTATTCGCCTCTTTGCCAGTAAACGCAGTTGTGGCGCGAGCGGTAGCCTTTTTTTGCAAAGGACGAAACCTCGTAGTGCTCAAAGCCGAGACCGGCGAGCGTATCGCATATAAGTCTGTACTGCGCGTCCTCCTCGTCCTCGGTCGGCAAATCGCCATCTTTAATAGTATTATAAAGCACGGTGTGCGGCTCGACCTGCAGAGAATAAATCGAAACGTGCTCTACCTCGTTAGCTATAGCCAGCGAGCGTTTTATACTCTCGGTCGTCTGTGTCGGATAACCGAAAATAAGGTCTGCGCTTACGTCGTCAAACCCGGCCTTGCGAGCGTCTGCAATGCAGGACAGCGCTTCTGCGGCGCTGTGCGTGCGCCCCATCAGTTTAAGCTCGTCGTCAACGAGCGACTGCACTCCTACCGACAGGCGGTTTACTCCGGCGCCTCTCAGCGCCTTCAGCGTATCAAGGTTTACCGTGCAGGGATTTACCTCGCAGGTTATCGAGCAGTCGGATGTCAGCGCAAAATGCGACTTGATTGCCTCCAACACTTTCAGCAGGTTGACCGTACCTATCACCGGCGGCGTACCGCCTCCTAAATAAACCGTTTTTACCTTTTTGTCCGTGACAAAAGCGCTTATCTCGTCAATAAGCGCCTTAGTGTATAAATCCTTCGTTTGCTTGCTCCCCACGAGCGAATAAAAGGCGCAATAAGTGCATTTGTGCACGCAAAAGGGGATGTGTACGTAAACCGAAATATTATTCGTCATCGAGCTTAAGCACAGCCATAAACGCTTCCTGCGGAACCTCTACGGTACCGAGCACGCGCATACGCTTTTTGCCTTCCTTTTGTTTCTCGAGTAGCTTCTTTTTACGCGTAATATCACCGCCGTAGCACTTGGCGAGCACGTCCTTGCGGAGTGCTCTGACGGTTTCGCGCGCTATAATCTTGCCTCCGATAGCCGCTTGAATCGGTATCTCAAACATCTGACGGGGGATGTGCTCCTGCAGCTTTTCGCATATCCTGCGAGCGCGTGGGTATGCACTGTCAGCAAAGACGATAAACGACAGCGCGTCCACGATGTCGCCGTTTAAGAGTATGTCGAGCTTGACGAGCTTGGAGGGTACGTATTCCGCAATTTCGTAGTCGAGCGAAGCGTAGCCCTTGGTGCGCGATTTCAGCGTGTCAAAAAAGTCGTAGATTATTTCGCTCAGAGGCATCTTGTAGTGCAGCTCGGCTCTGTCTGCCTCGATGTACTGCATATCCACAAACTCGCCTCTGCGTTTTTGACACAAATCCATTAGCGTGCCGACGTATTCGGTAGGCGTGAGTATGACCGCCTTAACCATTGGCTCGTACGCCTGCTTTACGGTCTCGGGTGCAGGATAATTTGTAGGGTTGTCGATATATACCGTCTCGCCCGAGAGCATATCGAGCTTGTAAATAACGCTCGGCGCGGTGGTGACGAGGTCGAGGTTAAACTCTCTCTCTAACCTTTCCTCGATTATCTCCATGTGTAGTAACCCGAGGAAGCCGCAGCGATATCCAAAGCCGAGTGCAATAGACGTTTCGGGCTCGTAGGTGAAAGAAGCGTCGTTGAGGCTTAATTTGTCGAGCGCGTCCTTTAGGTCGCCGTACTTGGAGCCGTCTGCAGGATAAATGCCTGCGTAAACCATCGGCAAAACCTTTTTAAATCCGGGCAGTGGCTCGGGCGCAGGCGCGTCGGTGTGAGTAACGGTGTCGCCGACCTCGGTCTCGCTTATCGACTTTATAGAAGCAGTAAAATAACCTACCTCGCCGGCGTATAGCGTATCTCGCTTGTCGAGATTAAACGCCGACAGCGTACCGACCTCGACTACCTCAAAGCTAGTGCCCTTGTGCATCATGTGCACTCTGTCACCTACGCTTATCGAGCCGTCAACCACTCTTACGTAAACTATAACGCCCTTGTAAGAGTCGTAATAGCTGTCGAAAATCAGTGCCTTTAGCTCTTTGTCGCGGTCTCCCTTGGGCGCAGGTACGTTTTTGACTATATCCTCGAGCACAGACTCGATATTGATGCCCATTTTAGCCGAAATGCAGGGCGCATCGTCGGCAGGCACGCCGATGACGTCTTCGATTTCGCGCTTTGCACGCTCGGGGTCAGCCGAAGCGAGGTCTATCTTGTTGATGACGGGCAGGATTTCGAGGTCGTTGTCAACCGCGAGAAAAGCGTTTGCGAGCGTCTGTGCCTGCACTCCCTGAGTGGCGTCAACTATGAGTATGGCACCCTCGCACGCTTTGAGCGAGCGCGAAACCTCGTAGTTAAAGTCAACGTGGCCCGGGGTATCTATCAGGTTGAGCTCGTATGTCTCGCCGTCCTGTGATTTATAGTCAAAGGTGACGGCTCGCGCTTTTATGGTGATACCGCGCTCCTGCTCGAGCTCCATATCGTCGAGCATCTGCTCTGCCACGTCGCGCTTTGCGACGGCGCCGGTCGTTTCGAGCAGGCGGTCGGCGAGTGTTGACTTGCCGTGGTCGATGTGTGCGATTATAGAGAAATTGCGGATATGTGATAAATCGTACATATAATACCTTTTTAAGTAGAAATAAGAGCCGCCGAAGAGGGCGGCCCTTTTTGATTATTATTTCTTATTCTTTTTGCCGATTGGCTTGATAACCTTATTGAGTGCGTTCCAAACCATGCCGGACAGGAAGCAGGAGCTAAACAGACCTGCGACGATGCCTACGCAGAGGGGGAATGCAAAGTTGCGGATTGATTCTACGCCCATAATGAATATCATGCCGATAGTGAGCAATGTGGTAATAGTGGTAAACAGCGAGCGGCGGAAGGTCGAATGTGTCGAAACATTAACGATGTCGCCAAAATCCATTTCGCCGTTATACTTGCGCTTGTTCTCACGGATACGGTCAAAGATAATGATAGTAGCGTTAATCGAGTAACCGAGTATGGTGAGGAATGCGGCAATGATGTTGGCATTGATGGGTATCTGGAAGAGTGAGTAAACCGTCAGCATTACAAAGAGGTCGTGTGCGAGGCAGATGATAGCCGCAAGGCCGGAGTTGAGCTCAAATCTTATCCAGATGTAAACGAGCATCAGAGCAACCGCAATCAGGACGGAAAGTATCGCCTTTTTGGTCGTTTCGCCGCCGATGCTGGCGTTAATCTTGGTGTACTGAGCGTTCTGCGTGTCGGCGCCCTCGTACTTTGCGGTGATAGCGTCGAGCAGAGCGGTCTGCTGTTCGGTGGTGAGGACTGCGGTGCCGGTGCGGATGATGGCTACGTTTTTGTCAGCCGAGCTGGGCGCGGTGGACGAAACGTACTCGTGGCCGAGCTTTTCGTTTGTTTCGATGAGGTTATTGATATCGGAGCAAACCTGAGCCGTTACCTCGGTGCCGAGGTTAATCTGGAGCTCGGTACCGCCGGAAAAGTCGATATCAATGTTAAATCCGCGAATGATAAAGGATAAAATACCTACTAAAACTACAGCGGCAACGATGATAAGAGTGATTTTTTTATTGTTTACAAAATGGAAGTTCTTAAGCATCTTGTTTGCCTCCTTCCTTTTTGTAACCGTAAAATACGGGATTTGAAATGCCCATGCTGATGCCGAGGTTGATGAGCAATCTCGAGAGGAATACTGCCGTTACGAACGAAATGATAACGCCAAAGAAGAGCGTGGTAGCAAAGCCCTTGATAGAGCCGGAGCCGAGCAGATAAAGCACTGCGGCGGCGATAAGCGTGGTGATGTTGGAGTCGAGGACTGCCCAGAGCGCGCCTTTGTAGCCGCCCTTGAGAGCTGCCTTAGCCGACTTGCCCATTGCGAGCTCCTCTTTCATACGCTCAAATATAACTACGTTTGCGTCAACCGCCATACCTATCGAAAGCACGATGCCTGCGATGCCCGGCAGGGTGAGGTTGGCACCCGTGAGGATGAGCACGAGCATAAAGATTGCCGAGTAAGCAACCAGCGCGATGTCAGCCATCAGACCGGGGATGCGGTAGAATACTATCATAAATATCAAAACGAGCGCCAGACCGATGCCGCCTGCGATAAGCGAGGTCTGCAGAGAGTTTTGACCGAGGGTTGCACCTACGGTGCGCTGTTCGACGTTGATAAGCTCGTATTTGAGAGCGCCGGCGTTGATGAGGTTGGCGAGCTCTTCGGCACCTTCGAGGTCGAACGAGCCGCTGATGACTGCCTTGCCTCCGGTGATGCCGGTTTCCTTGTACTTGCTGTCAACTCCGGGCGAAGAAATCGTCTCGTCATCGAGCTTGATAAGGAGGCTCGTGCCGTCGGTTGCACACTGCTTGGTAGCGTTTGCAAACTTGGTCGCACCCGTGTCGGTCAGCGTGAGGGCTACTACGTATTCGTAGGTGCCGTCACTGTCGGTGTCTTCGTACGCGGCGTAAGCCGTAGCGACGTCGGAACCGTCGAGCATGACGTTGCCTTCTTCATCGGTAAAGGTCAGCTTTGCTGTCTGCATATATGTTTCGACGGCTTCTGCAGGGTCGTCAACGCTCGGAATCTCGATGGTAACCATATTGTCACCTACGAGATAGCAGAGAGCTTCGGTGAGTCCCGCACCGTCTAAACGGTTGCGCATAACTTGTACGATGCTGTTCATACCGCTGGCGAGAGCCGAGCCGGTATCTGTGGTGTCGGCCTGATAAGTGATAACCGAGCCGCCTGCGAGGTCGAGGCCGAGGCGGATGGTATCCTCCTCAAAAATGCCGTTGAAGCTCAGTCCGCCTAATTTAAGGCCGCAGAGGACGATAGTCAGCAGAAATGCTATCGCGAGCAAAACTGCCACAAAGCGGGTAATAAACACCGCGCGCTGAATGTTCATATTAACCTCCGGAAATCGGTTGCATACGTCTGCAACCTATCATTAACATTTCTATTATACATAAATCGGCGCATAAGTCAATAAGATATTTTGCATTTTTCGCAAATCCGGCGTAATATTTATATTGATTTATGCCTTTTGTAGTGTTATAATGACAAAAAAGGTTGTTTTTACATATAATTTATAAAAACTAAGGAGCTTGCCATGTCTCTTATCCAGCATTTCAATGCGACAAAACAGTCCGTCTCGGCATACCAGTCAGCCTACAAAACGGTGGACGGTGAATATACTTTTATCGACGCTTTAGACCCGATATACGACATCGGCGGCATCAAACATCCGCTGCAAAACGGCGGCGAATACTACCGCCTTGACGCGACAAAAAAGCACTTGTATTCCTGCGCAAACCGTTATCTTGCGTCAAATACCTCGGGCGCTCAGGTGCGTATCGCCACCGACGCGACCAAGGTCAAGGTGCGCGTTACGCTGCGCGGCGCGGGCAACTGTATGCACCATTTTACCGACCGCGGCGTATATGGCTGTGACTTTTATATCGGCGAAGGCAATAACCGCTCTTACGTCGGCAACGTCATGATGACCTTTGCAAACAGCAAGGACTATAACGAGGAGGTCATTTCGCTCGGCGAAGGCGTCAAGGAGTTTTATATCAACCTGCCGCTGTACGAGGGTGTCAAAAAGGTCGAAATCGGCTATCCCGAGGGTGCCTCTATCTCGGCTCCTCTGCCCAGACAGGGCGGCACGGTTGCGTTTTACGGCTCGTCGATAACACAAGGGGGCTGCGCAGGCCGCCCGGGCAATATGTATAGCCACATTCTTTGCCGTCAGCTCGACGCCAACAATATGAACCTCGGCTTTTCGGGCTCTGCGAGAGGCGAGCAGGCAGTCGCAATGTACCTTGCGAGCCGTGAGGGCCTCACTGCTTTCGTCATGGACTACGACTTTAACGCGCTCACTCCCGAGGAGCTTGCGTGGACTCACTTCCCGTTTTATCAGACCGTGCGAAACGCTCACCCCGACCTGCCTATCATAATGGTAACTCACCCTTATTATACCTCCGTCGCCACCGAGCGCGACCGCCGCAAGTGCAACGTAGTGTTTGAATCCTACGGCAAGGCACTGCAAAACGGCGACAAAAAGGTCTGGTTTGTTGACAGCGACAAGTTTTTCCCCGAGGAAATGCGCGACCTCTGCGCCGTTGACTTTTTGCATCCCAACGACCTCGGCAACTATTTTATGGCAAAAGCCATTTATCCGTCGCTTAAACAAGCTCTCGAAACAAAGTAATCTATGTCAAAACTCTACGACCGTTTCCGTGCGCACTACGTTTCTGTGTCGTCATACGACAGCGCCTACAAGCACGAGGAAGATGAATATATATTCATAAACGCTTTAGACCCGATATACGACATCGGCGGCATCGAGCACCCGTTGAATAACTGCGGCGAATACTATCGCCTCGACGCTTCCAAAAAATACAGCTATTCACGCCTCAACCGTGATATGGCTACCTGCACCTCGGGCGCACAGGTCCGCATAGCGACCGACGCCGAGAAAGTCCGCGTCCGCGTATGGCTATTCGGCTCGGGCAACCCCATGCACCATTTCACCGACAGGGGAGTTTACGGCTGTGACTTTTATATCGGCGAAGGCTTTGAACGCACCTACGTCGGTGACGTTATGATGACCTTTGCCAATAATACCGACTACAACGACACGGTTATTTCGCTCGGCAAGGGTGTCAAGGAGTTTTATATCAACCTGCCGTTGTACGACGGCGTTACCAAGGTCGAGATAGGCTTTCCAAAGTACGCGAGTATCTCAAAGCCTCTGCCGAGACAGGGCGGCACCGTCGCGTTTTACGGCGCGTCGGTTAC
>DCHM01000004.1:10371-16649 GCA_002314835.1 Clostridiales bacterium UBA1752
GACTGCATGAACCTCGGCTTTTCGGGCTCTGCACACGGCGAGCTTGCCGTCGCACTTTATCTCGCAAAGCGTGAGATGTCGGCATTCGTTATGGAGTACGACTTTAACCCGATAGGCACCCAAGAGCTACGCAACAACTTTTGGCCTTTTTATCAGACCGTCCGCAAGGCTCACCCCGACACGCCGATAATCTTTGCCACACATCCTTATTTTGACACCGCGACCGCAAGGGACAGAAACAGGATAAGCACCGTATTTGAGTTTTACGGCAAGGCAATGGCGGAGGGCGACCGCAAGGTATGGTTTATCGACGGCGAAAGCTTTTTCCCACCCGAAATGCGCGACCTATACGCCGTTGACTATCTGCATCCCAACGACCTCGGCAACTATTTTATGGCAAAAGCGATGTACCCCACGCTCCGCCAAGCGATTTACGGCTGAAAAATTGCAAAGCAAAAGCCTGCGAAATATCGCAGGCATTTTTTGTGCTTATTTTGTCTTAAAATAATCGGCTATCGCTTTGGCTGTGATGCTCTGCTGCTCGCTCGCGGTTATAGTCGCAACGCCGTCGCCTTTTTGCTCGCCGTAGTCGGCAAACCCCGAGTGGTTGCCGCCGTCTATGATTATTTCGTGCATGTTTTTAGGCCTAACCTTGTTTTTTATATATTCCGCTTTGTCGAGGCAGCCGTCGCACGAGCCGTATATAGACAAAACCGATATGCCGTCGTCTATTTTTTCGGTTGAATACGATGCCAAAAGCACTAGGCCGTCGATATCGCTGACGTGAGAGTTTGCGTATTTGGCCGCCATCATGCCTCCCATCGAATGTCCTGCCATTATGACCGTCTCGTAGTCGTATTTTGCCAAAACCGCATCCGCTTTGTTTGCGCCGATAATGGCAAAATTAAAAGGCATATCAATGAGAAAGCAGTCTATGCCGTTTTGTGCAAGCTCTGTCATCAAAGGTGCGTAAGCCTCGCACTCGACCTTGGCGCCGCCGTAGAATATCAGTGCGCAGTCGCTCTCTTTGGAGTCAAAAAAGTATCCGCAGTCGATTTTTGTCACGCTTATCTCATCTGAGCCGCCCAGCGCCACTGCCGCCTGCTCGCCTGCGTGGTAATATATGCCCAAATAGCATAGCGTCACCGCCGCCATCAAAGCCACGCCTCCCAAAACTGTGGTAATGGCAGTCTTAACCTTGCGGTGCTTTTTTTGCTTGAAAATAAAGTGTGCGGCTATAAATCCCAGACCAAAACAAACTATCATTGCGATAGAACAGTAAATAATGTACTTCACGGTTTACTCCTTTTTTTAATAATCTTGCCTCTCAAAAATATATCTCGCTACGAGAGAATATTCATCGTCCGATGCATCAATATACAGTTCTCTCGCCGCGCTGATATTTTGCTCTGCCATACATAGCTCCAAAATGCACAAGAATATGCCTATATCAATGCGATTATAATACGCTACCGCTTTTGTCGGCATAATGCCGCGCTTGCCGGACTTTTTATAGCGGCTGACGAGCAAAGCGTTGCCGTCGTTTGAGACAAACCACGGCTGTGTGTTGCAGGCGCTCGGGGCAAAACGGGCGATTTCGGCGATTCCCAGCGTGTCGCCCTGCCAAATCTCGCTTGCTTCCTTGCGCTTTGCCTTAAACATATCCTTGCGAAAGAGAGCGCCGTCAGATACCTTGTGCACGGCAATCATTATAACGTAGTCGAGCCCGTCAAAGGTGTGCTCGTCGGGCTTGCCGATGCCGAACCACAGAGTGCCTATGTTCTGCGAAACGAGGTACAAATCAAGCTGCTCGCCGATATAGCCTGCGTTCATCAGATAGTTATCGGTTTTTTGGCTGTAAATCAGTATGCAGAACTCCGCGTCGCGTTTGAAATTGACCTTTGACGCAGGTACGATGCGGATAGCCGTTTTTATATCGGGACATAACCTTTCAAACGAATCAAACGCCGTTTTTATCCCTGCGATTTCGCTATCGGATATTTTATCCGAGCCTACTCCGCGGAATAAATGAAACGATTTGCGCCTAAAAATCATCGGATACAGTGCTTTATTCATCCTTACTCCGTCAATGGCTTAGTTTTTGCAAAAATCTGCTATCAGCCCGAGCACCGTTTCTCTCTCGGGTATCTGATAAACCGCAAAAACGTGCCACAGCCCTTCGCCCTTGACGAGCGTGGCGTTTACGCCCGAGTCAATCAGTTTTTGAAACAAAATCATATTGTCGGGGCAGAGCAAATCGTTTGTGCCCTGTATCAGCATCGTATCGGGATATCCCGTCACGTCGGCGTAAACCGCGCTGTTTTTGGGATTTTTGAGGTTTTGCTCGCCTGCCCAAAGCTTTGCGCACTCGGCACAGCCGTACAGGTTGAGCGTCGGGTCGATTTTGTTATACTCCTCTAATTCCGCATTTGTAAAAGACATATCCGAGCAAGGCGCAAGCAGTACCATCTTTTCGGGCTTTTTAAGGTTATCCGCCTTGATGGCGTACATCAGTCCGAGCGAGATGTTGCCGCCTGCTGAGTCGCCCATGACAAATACCTTTTTACCCTCTTTCAATATCTCTTTATACAGGGTTTCTATCATAGCGTAGGTTGCGTCGCTGTTTGCCTCGGGAGTGAGCGGATAAAGGGGGATATAGACCTTTGCGTTTAGCCTCGTTGCCAAATCGTCGCAAAAAGTGATATGTGCACGCGTAATCTCAAAAGCCCACGCACCGCCGTGTATGTATAGCACAACGTTGTCGTAGCCCTCGCTCGTCAGCGTATAAACCTTGCTGCCTGCAACCTCCGTCTCGCCTTTGGCGTTTTTTACCTCGCACTGCGGCAGGGTTTGCTCGGTGCGGCCGCTGATAGCCTCTATCGCCGCGTCAAAATATTCCTCGCTCAACGACACCTTTGTGCCGTCCAGAGCCAGCGTTTCGTCATAGTATTTTTTTGCTCCGTCAGACATGCTTATCGTAACCACGTTACCGTTTGACTTAGCACAGCTTGACGCAAAAACCATAACCGTCGCCAAGCAAAATAACAAAATGATTAAAAGTTTGTTTTTCATATAGTTCCTCGTAGTTTTCATTTCGTACGTTTCCGTTGTCAGATGTTATTTATCATTATATCATATTTTGCGTACTCTGCAATACGTTTTGTAAAAATATCTCTCTTTTCACGCGCCGCAGGTGCACATCACTAAAAAAAGCGCTCTTTCGAGCGCCTTTAGTTTTGCTATTATTTCTTTTGGTACTCGTGGACGTAGCCCTCGGGGTAGCCGTTTTCCTCGGTCCAGCCGGCTTTTTCGCGGTCTATGCGGTACGCGTCAAGGCGTGACTCTATGCAGACGATGCTGAGTGCAAAGCAGGGCTGACAAACGGCGTAGATAACTGCGGTAACGGCTTCGGCGGTGTTGTCGTAAAAGAAAATCGAAACAATCGCTATTATCAAGGTCATAGCCGCAAAAACGAGCGAAGCTATCTGATTGAATTTGACGGCGGCAGGGCTCGAATGTCGGTCTGAATTGATAATAAAGTGATTGACAAACAGTATCACGGGCAGAGCTAACGAGGAAATCAATATCAAGGCAAAATCTTCATACATCAGGCTGTATGCAAACGGTATAACGAGACTGCAGGTCAGAGCCGCACCCATCATGCCCTTCATCACGTTCTTTGAGTGCTTTTTGTAGGCAATATACACTACGGCGAGGAATACCGACAAGAGCAAGTGCTCGGCACTTGCAACGAGCGTCAGACGTTCTGAGCTATAGAGTATCGTCTGTACGACGATATATGGGATGGTGCCGATTACGGCGAGCCAGGTTACCGCGGCAAAAAACTTGTCGCTCAGATAGAGCTTTTTCATATTTATATCCTTCTTTACATTGAAAGTCCGCTGTTTTTATCCATTTTGTTGATTTGATTAAGGGCTTCGCGGTAGTCAAAGTCTGCGTCGTTGGGCCTGCGCATTATACAGTGTTTGACACCGCGCCAGGAGGTCGTTTCGCAGATGTCGAGACCCATCCGCTGATACAGGCGTATGTTGTCGTCGGTATGAGTTTCGAGCAAAAACGGTGCGCCCTCGTCGTGTTCCAAAAAGAACCTGAATATTATCCTGCTCTTGCGTGCTTTGCCTACGGTGCATATTAGGTGCAGGTACGAATCATTCGGCTGCAGATACTTTTTGGCATACTTGTCGGTAAACGACAGATAGTCCGCCATGGCTATAAAGTCGCGGATGGAGAACTGATAAAACAGGCATCTGAGCAAAAAAAGGGGATGAGGCAAAAGCCCGACTATTGATGGCGGATTTTTGTCGGTCGGCTTTTCAAAGCAGACGACGCAGTTGACGTCGTCGTTGGTGTAAAAAGAATCCTTTAGGGTGTAGAGCCAAAACAAAAACGTGTGGTAAACCTGACTGCGATACCTTTTTTTGTTTTTGGTGCGATACATACCCACAAATTGCGGATAATCTATAAACGCCTCGGTCAGCGCCTCTGCCGCTCTGTTGGTTTCGTCTTTTGTGACTTTGTGAAAAGCGTAAACTATGTCTGACATAACGTTTCCTTAATGTTTTTTGTGCCAACAGTATATCAGTATGTATAATAAAAGTCAAGTGGGGCAGGATTAAACATTTGTCAATATTCTTTAACTTCGTTTAACAGAGACGTGAGGATATAAGCGTTATAGCTCTTGATTTTTGATTGGTTTTCCCACAGCATTTCGATAACGTGATAAACGTCCTCGTTTGTAAGCTGTTTAAACTTGTTCATCACTATTTCTCTCGCAATTCGCTTGGTGCCTATGCGTATGTATTTGCCGGGCATGGCGAGCGCGTCGGTCATAATCTTCTTGATGTGATCAAAATGCACTACGTACGGCGCGTCTCGGTCGCTATTCGGGTCGTAAAAGAGTTCATCCACCCAAAAACTCATTCTTGCCATCATTTCGTTAGTGAGGTAATCCGGCTCGCTTGGCTCGGTCGGTACGGCGCTGACCGGCTCCTGAGAGGGCGGCGAAACGGGGACGGTCTCCATGCCTGCAAAGTCTTTAACGTACAACTTGCTCGGCATGCCGTACTGCCTTTGCCTGGTCAAAAGCTTTGCCTGCTCGAGCTGCGAGAGCATCTTGCAGCACTTGTTGTGTCCGCAAACAAACATATCTCCGATTTCGGGTAGCGAAAAGTAAATGTAAACCCCGTTTTTGTCGCGCCAGCCGTTCTCCTCAGATAGCTCGCGCCGCGAAAGCATCACTCCGTAGAGCGATTTCGTTTCGACGGGCAGGTGGCTGTATAACGGGTTTTCAAACAGCGCGTCGGGGACTTTGTAAAATCTGTAAGCTATTTTTGTGTCTTTCATATTTCTCTCCTTTACTGCCAATAGGATAGCACGTGCGGCGTCACGTTTCATCCTGTTTTTGTCGGTCTTTTTTCGGTGAATTGTCGGTTTACACAAAAAAGAGCGGCAAAATAATCAAAAAACCTACTTGACTTTTGTGTAAAAGCGTGATATAGTAATGACCGTTGAAATGCGATATTAGCTCAGCTGGATAGAGTGCCTGGCTACGAACCAGTAGGTCGGGGGTTCGAATCCCTCATGTCGCGTCAAAAAAAGACACCCTTTTGAAGTCGCACATAAGGGATTTCTAAAGGGTAGAAAAATAGCGTAGGTATCGTAATTGGTATCTACGCTTTTCTATTGGGGTATTTTTATGCCTTCTAATCCATTAAAGATTACTTCAATTCTTTGTTGTCTATGACCATCAACTTTTTCAGCTTTATAGACTAATACTTTGCTAACTAGTTCTCTCAATATCTCGCAATCAAGGTGTTGAATGTCGGTATACCTTTTAACCTTTGCGATAAAGGACTCGGCATTTATAAGTTTATCGGTTTCATTTTTTAGATAGATATCAAGCTCTTTGATTTTGCTTCTTAATTCGGTTTGCTCATTTTCATAAGTGGATGAAAGCTTAATAAATCTCTCTTCGGTAAGTGTGCCAGAAAGTTTATCTTCATAAAGGTGTTGAATAATATCATCAAGTTTAGCAACTCTTGATTTGGCAGTATCATATTCCTTTTTTGCCTCTTTCAACTTTCTATTGGCATTATCTTTTGATTGCTTTGTAACCATCTCAATGAATTCATTTTCTGATTGATAAACTAAATTAACTACTTGTTGTATCTTTTGAAGAATGAGTTGTTCTAATACGATATTCCTAATTTGATGAGAAGAGCAAGTTTGCTTGGATTTCTTTCTATAAGAAGCACAAA
>DCHM01000004.1:16707-17798 GCA_002314835.1 Clostridiales bacterium UBA1752
TTAGCACCACAGTCGGCACAATAAACCATACCAGATAACAATGGCATTTCACCAAGTCTATTAACTACTCTTCGTGTGTTATTGATGATTTGTTGAACGGTATCAAAGGTTTCTTGATCAATGATTGCTTCGTTTCTATTTTCAAAGATTTTCCACTCACTATGATCGTTATCTATTTTCTTTTTGCACTTGTATGATTTCTTGTGTGTTTTGAAATTGATAATATGTCCTAAATATTCTTGTCTACTTAAAATTCTCTTTATTATTGTTTCACTCCAATATGAATCTTCTGACTCCTTTTCATGAAGAGCTGGAACTGTGATTCCTTTCTTTTTGGCATAAATGGAAGGCGAGTCAATGTTTCTTTTATGTAGTTCGTTTGCGATTTGAGTTGGCCCATATCCATTCATACTCAATCTAAATATCTCTTTTACAACACTTGCAGATTCTGTATCGACTAACCAGTGGTTTTTATCGTCAGGATCTTTTTTATATCCAAAAGGTGGATTATTGCAAAGTGGCTTTCCCGATTCACCTTTGGCTTTCCAAACGGCTCTAATCTTCCTAGATGTATCTTTGGCATAAAACTCGTTGAAAATATTGATGAACGGAGTCATATCGTTTTCAGTGCCATTTATACTATCAACACCGTTATTTATTGCAATAAAGCGTATATCATTGTTAGGGAAAACCATCTCGGTATAAATACCAACTTGAAGATAATCTCTACCGAGACGGCTCATATCCTTTACAATGATTGTTCCAACTAGTCCCTCATCTATCTTTGAAACTAATCTTTGCCAATCAGGTCTATTGAAATTTGTGCCTGAAAATCCATCATCAACAAAGTATTCTATGTTTTGGAAATGGTTATCATCGGCATATTTTCTTAACATTTCCTTTTGATGAATAATGGAGTTGCTATCGCCTTGAAGCTCGTCATCACGAGAAAGACGACAATATAGTGCCGTTATTCTATCGTTTATATTTGGTTGTATCATTATCGTCCTCCTCATTAGACTTCTTTGCCATCTTGACCTAATACTTTAATTGAATCTATTGTTCTGTTCTCAAATAGTTTCAAAGTATAG
>DCHM01000027.1 GCA_002314835.1 Clostridiales bacterium UBA1752
CATGCCTTCGAGCAATATAGAGGGCTATATCGAGCTGCTTATCCCGATGCTCATCGTTTCACTCGGCTTGGCGCTCGCATTCCGTATCAAATTTTGGAATATCGGCGGCGAAGGTCAGTTTATCTTTGGTGCTATCGCAGGCTATCTCGTTGCGTATTTGCTCACGCAAAACGACATTAGAGACAGCTGGGTAATAATGATAGCCCCAGGTATCGCAGGCGGCGTCGCAGGTGCAATATACGGCTTGATACCTGCATTGCTCAAGATTAAGTTCCGTACAAACGAGACGCTTTTGACACTGATGCTCAATTACATCGCGCTATACATTCTCGCGTTTTTCGGCAACACCGGCACTGCCGCCGGCGGCGACGGGGTGATGAAAAACATCTTCCTCGACCCAAAGAGCCCGAGAGCAAAGTTTGCGTCGATTGCAGTTAAGAGCCGCATACCTAAAATCAGTATCGGCGACTTTGACATCAACGTATCACTGATTATAGCGATACTTATCTTCGTTTTCTTTATCATTTACCTCAAAAAGTCCAAGCAGGGCTACGAAATGAGCGTCGTAGGCGACAGCAGAAACACCGCCAAATACGCCGGTATGAACGTAAACCTCATCACGATACGCACCGTTGCCATTTCGGCGTTCCTCGTAGGTCTCGCAGGCGCACTGTATTTCTGCAGCTGCGGACAGTTATCTGAGAGCATCACGGGCAACGTAGGCTTTACCGGCATAGTAGTCGCATGGCTTGCAAAGCTCAACCCATTGATGATAATAGTCGTTTCGATACTGCTCACCATACTGCGCTACGGCTCGGTACAGGCCGGCACGTATTTCAGCAATATCGACACCAATTTTGCAGACGTCTTCCAGGCGATTATACTTTTTACCGTCCTCGCCTGCGAATTCTTTATCAACTTTAAGGTCAGCTTTCACTTTAACAAAAAGAATAAGGAGGTTAATGCACAATGAGTGAAAATCTCTTGTTTGTAATAGCCCTCTTTAATACGATGATAGTTTACTCGATACCGTTGCTTTACGGCACGCTCGGCGAAATCATCATCGAAAAGTCGGGCAGCCTTAACCTCGGCGTCGAAGGCACTATGGTTATAGGCGCACTGTTCGGCTGCTATATCGGCTCTGTTACGGGCTCTGTATGGCTCGGACTCTTGCTCGCCATGATAAGCGGCGCACTCTGCGGCCTCTTGTTTGCTTGGCTCACGGTCAGCATGTGTGCTAACCAAAACGTCACGGGTCTTACGCTCTCTACACTCGGCACGGGTTTGTATTTCTTTATCGGCCATACCGTCAAGTGGGGCGACAAGTTTGACGCGTTGCTTGCTTCGACCGCGTCGTTCAAGATTCCGTTACTCGGCGACATCCCCGTAGTCGGCGATATTATCTTTAATAATTCGTGGTACGTTTACGCAGGCGTATTGCTTGCGATAGCACTTTGGTTTTACTTTAATAAGACCAAAATGGGTCTCAAGCTCCTCGCTATCGGCGAGAACCCCGCTGCAGCCGATTCCTGCGGCGTTAATATCAAAGCCTACAAGTATATCAACATCTGCCTCGGCTCGGCAATAATGGGCGTAGGTGGCTATTATATGGGCTGTCACATGGGTTCGTTTGCCAATATGGGCGGCTGGGTCAACGGCTACGGCTGGATAGCGGTCGCACTCGTTATATTTGCAAACTGGAACCCTGCACGCGCCATCCTCGGCACCGTAGTATTCGGACTCTGCTCGACGCTCGAGCTGAGGGGCACGGATATAGCATTTACCTTCCCCGACGTCTTTGGTTGGCTCGGCGGCATTTCGCCTTACTTCTTTAAGGCACTGCCGTTTGCAGTCACCGCTCTCGTGCTCATCATCGACTCGATGCGCAAAAATAAAAAGAGCGGCGAGCCTGCCGCCATCGGCGTTCAGTATTTCAGAGAAGACAGATAGGATAACAAACAACAAAAGGCCCGGTGCAATCGCACCGGACCTTTTATGTTTGGCTGTTATTTTTTATAAACCGATTTGCCTTTGAAATATGTCTGCAAAACACTAATTGCAGATACGTCGGTCGTTGCAAACAGGTCGTCCGAAATCACTGCAAAATCTGCGTCCTTGCCCACGGCAATACTGCCGACCTTATCCGCTATGCCGAGCTGCTTGGCACCGCCTAAGGTATATGCCGCCAAAGCCTCTGCCATAGTGACGGTCTGAGAGCCGGAACTTGCGTGCAGAGACGGGGTGGTGGCGTAAGCCATGCCGACAAAAGCGTTTTCGTAAAAGTCGTCGTCGCTCGTATCACCGCCGAAGGTTACCGTGGCGCCGCAGTCTGTCGCGGTGCGGATGGGGAACTGATTTTTGATACGCTCACCGATGTAAGCGTAGGCGTAATCATCCTCCATTACCCACTGAGGCGTGGTTTGAAAATATATACCGTTTTTGCGCTTTGCGAGCTTTTGCAGCAGTGCAAACGAAGTTTCGTCGTATATCTGATTATGCGCTATGGTGAGCGTGGCGTCGTCTTTTGATTCTTTTGCGTGGTCAAACGCCGTCAAGGTCTCTTGGACCGCTTTGTCGCCTATGGCGTGTACGTGGACCGACAGACCGTTTTGCGTAGCAAGCTCGGTCATATCACGCAACGTTTCATAAGGCAAAAACGTCGAGCCATAGCATTCCTCATTGTCGCTGTAAGGCGAGCAAAGGTATGCCGAATGTTCCTCCACTGTGCCGTCAGTTATCATTTTAACCGTCTTTAGCGTTACGTTCTCGGACGCAAATCTGCTCTTGGCAGACAGCAGCTCCTTGATTGCTTGCTCGGGCGGCAACTCTGTCTCGGTGGAATATCCGAAAGAGAGAGAATACCGCATAGTCAGGCGCTTTTCGGCGTCTAAGTCGCATAAAAGCGTCAGCAGTTCGTCGTCGTCCTGCAGAGACATCGCGTCAAAAACCGTAGTATATCCGCGCGCATTATAGTGCGACTGCAGCGAGAGCAGTATATCGCCGCCGGACGAGTTTATTTTAGTACCGAATATCGCATTTTTGCAGAGCTTCATGGCAGGTAATTCGATAACCATGCCGGTCGGCTCGCCTGATGAATCCTTTGCAAAATAGCTGTCGCTCGACGGCGATGTGGTATCTTTGTCAATCCCTGCGGCGTCGAGAGCGTTTTGATTGAGTAGCAGGGCGTGACCGTCCGTGCTGAATACGCCGACTATGGCGCCGTCAAATGAGTGACCTATGCTGTGCTTGTTAAAAGGCCCGTTGGTCAGCTTGATGCCCATGGCGATAAATTTGGGTATTTCGCCCGAGTGAGAGTGTAGCTCGATGCCTTTTTGTCTGATAGCGTTCTTTAGACATTGCTCGAGCTCGTCGGGACGCGTGTCCTCTGAAATAATGATGACGTTGCATTGGGACTGTATCACGCCCGAAAGAATGTGACAGTGAGAATCGACAAGCCCCGGGATAATGCACTGACCGTGCATATCTGTGCCTGCTCCGTATCTGAGCGCGCCGTCGTCGTCACCAACGTAGATAAACCTGCCGTCGTCGATTACAAAAGCCGTCGCGGTGGGATTTGTCCCGTCTGACGTATAAACTTTGGCGTTGTAATATACGTCCATCAGTACTCCAAATCGCGCAGGCCGAAAAAGAACTTGCGCTGAACCTCATTCATAATAACTCTGACGGGCTTTAACTGGTTGAGGGACGCACCCTTGGCAACCATCATATCCTTATAGAGCAATGAGGTCTCGGGCTGTAGGAAATAAACGTCAGGCATATCGAGCCACTTGTCTGCATAGCAGTCGTAATATACGGGGTTTGCTTCGCACAGGCGCTTAAAGACACATTCCTTAAGCTTTTGCATATCTATGCCGTACGCCTCTTTCTTTGGCTCGATAAGGAATACGTATTTGTTAGGCGTAACCGACGTGTCGGGATAAACCGAAAAGTCGGAGAGCGTAAAGCCCATATCGCGAGCGACGTTTTCACAGGTAATTTGGAGGGCTTTTTCGGTGGTTTTTTCCTCCGCGAGGTTTATCGTGCGGTTTACGCGGTACATAAACTCGACTGTGGGGGTGCTGTTGTAAAAGCCGGTTATTCTAACCGCATCGGACATTCTGTAACGGTAAAAGCCGCTGAGATTGGTGATGATAAGCTCGTAAATCTTGCCTACCTCGACCTTGTCGATGGTGACGCACTGAGTAAAGTCGTCACCTGCGGTTACGGGCAAAAATTCGACGAACGAAGCGCCGGGCGCCATGCAGGAGCTGGTATTGTTTGCCTCAAATGGTACGGACCAAAGACCCTCTGACGCTGTGATGCCCGAATATATATTGCACACGTTGCCTACGTAGTGCTGTTTGATTAAATCGTCATAAATTGCAAAGCCGTCTCCGCCTACGCCGCTGAGATAAGAAAACTCGGGCCAAATCTTTTTGACAAAAGGAAAGTCTGAGCCGTTTTTAAATATTTCTTTGAGTTCGGCGGCACGGGTGGGGTTGGGAGTAATCTTTTGCAACAGGCTGGCTCTGACGTCGTCGGGCATCTCTATCTCGTCGCTGACGGTGCCGTGCTCGATGTCGTCTATCAACAGCTTGTAATTATCGGCTATGTATTGCAGATAAAGGATTATAACGCTGTAAAAGCCGGTTATAATGCCTCTGACGCCTTTGTCCTCGAGTGCAAATCTCGCGTGGACGTATTTTGTATCGGTGCCTTTGGCAGGTGTCAGACCTTCGACGGGAGAGGTGTACATGGTGCGAACCATCTTGTCAAGCGCATCCTTGCCGCCCTTAACGTAGTCTGCCATCTTGGCGGAGGCTTCACCTACGGTGATGCCTGACTCAAGCTTGCGGTATGTGCCGGACGAGGTACAAAACGCTCTGCCGCTCTTCCAGTCCTCTTTATCCGCCTCGTTTAGCACGCCGTACATAACGAGGTTGTTGTATTTAACAAAAACGTTTGACTGCTTTTCGGTCATAGGAACGACCTTGGGGACGCCGACGGTGCCGGACGTCTCATTCATGTGGTCGTAATAATATGCGGTGAGCAGGTTCTTTTCGCCGTTAAGCATGCGCTCGAGATATGGCGCTATATCGTCGTAAACGATGACGGGTACGTTTTTTTGATAATCTGCGATAGTATGTATATCGGCAAAATTATACTTTTTGCCGTATTCGGTATCTTTGTTGTCGTCGAGTAGCTCCAAGAGCAGCTTGCTCGTTACCTCGAGAGGATTTTTTGTCTCCTCGCGGAATTCGGCAAGAGCGGCTTCACCGAGCTTGGCGTTTTGCTCGTTGAGCACATTGGTAGTAAAAGTTATTTCTTGATTTTGCACGATATTACCTCCATAGGATACGATTATGTTTATATTATATCACATTTTTTACATTTATTGTAAAAAACAGTCGGATATAATGTTAACAATCAGTTAACACAATCCGACTGATATTTTATACTTTACTTACAATGCGGTAATACGCGTTGCTCGTGAGCTTGTAAACTATGGTGTAGCACACGCCGAATACGACAAACGAAATGACGTTTGTGAGCACAAAGAGCCAAATATTGTTGAGCGCAAATAGCGCGAGCAGTCGCCTTACCATAGGGAAGGCAAACGTAAGGTGCAGTCCCGACAGGGCGAGGGGAGCAAAAAACACCGTGATAAGCTGTGAATTGATGCTCTTTTTTATATCCGTCTTTGTCATGCCGACGTTTTGCATCACCTCAAACTTGCCTGCGTCCTCGTAGCCCTCTGACAGCTGTTTGTAGTAGATTATCAGCACCGCCGCGATGACGAATACTATCGAGAGCAGTATGCCGAGGTAAAAGAGTCCGCCGTACGTGCCGTAAAAGTCCTCTGCGTTGCCCTCCTTGGTCGCGTAGTAAAAGGTTTTGCATTTACTGCGCAAGAGCATTTCATACTCATTCATATACCCGTCGCCGTCAAACTCACTGCCCGTGTCAAAGCTGTATATAAACAGCGGGTTAAAGTTGTTTTGATACAGTTCGCCGTCAAATAAAGACAGCGGTTCTGCACTCGGCAGTATGACGTAAATGACGTCTGCGGCAGTATTGGCGACTCCGTTAATTACCGACATATCGTCGTTTGTCACCGAGCAAAGTTCAAACCGGACGCCGCCCTCAAAGTTGATAGTGTCGTATTGATATGCGTTTTGACAGTAGATAAGCGCCGCTTTGCCGTCCGGTACGGTTATTTTGCGTCCCGTAGCCCTTGCGTAGTCGGAGGCGGTCATAAAGAATATCTCTCTCAGCTCACTGTAATCGTAGGTCCCGTCGTAACGCGCCTGTTCGATGTATATATAGTCGCCCTTGAGCAGTCCTGCTGTGCAGGTCATCCTAATCTCGAGGCTGTCACCGAGCACGGCTCCGTACTTGACTGCAGTTTTGTCTGACAGTGCCTTGCATTCGTCTGCCTTTGACTGCATTTCGTCTTGGGATGCAAAGTTCAGTTGTATCTTTATATCGTGCGGATAACGGGTATTAAGCGAATCCTCTGCACCGTAATACAGGCAGGAGGTGGACGAAATCATTACGAGCACCATCGTAGCCAGCACGCAGATAGACGCGAGACCCGCGCCGCCGCGCTTCATGCGGTATTTCATCAGCGAAACCGAGACAAAATGCTTTTTGTCGTAATAATACCCCTTGCATTTTTGCAAAAGCTTGCAGAGCATAACCGAGCCGCATATCATCAGCATATAGGTTGCGACTATTACCATCAGCACCGCTACGAAAAACAGTATCAGTGCGTCAAACGGGTTGTCAACCGAGCAGGCGAGATAGTAAGCACCGCCGAGCAAGAGTATGCCGAGTATGCCGAGCACGTAGTTTGCCTTGGGCGGTTTTTCGCCGCTTTGCTCGCTCTTTAAGAGCTTTGACGCGGTTGCCTTGCCGACCTGTACGAGCGTGCCGGTCAGTATGAGCAAAAATATAACCGCAAAGACGGCGAGCGATTTGATAACGCTCGTAACCGATATAGTAAAGTCAAATGTCGTCTGACCCTGCATTATCGCTACGAGCCCCAGCTCGCTGAGCTTTGAGAGCAGTATGCCGATGCACAGACCTGCAACGACCGAAACGATATAGAGCAAAAGCGTTTCGAGCGTCATAATCTTGGCTATATGCTTTTTGCCCATGCCGAGCACGTTGTATAGCCCCAATTCTTTTTTGCGCCTGCGTATCAAAAACGAGTGGGTGTAAAACAAAAATATCACCGCAAACAGCACCATAACGTAAGAGCCGAGCGTCATCATCGCCGCTATCGTTCTGCCGCCGCGGATAGACAGCACTATGTCGCTGACGGATAGGTAGTCGATGATATAATACATCGCTACGGTGATAGCCGAGGTGAGCAAAAACGGCAGATAGAGCTGACGGTTTGACTTTACGCCCGTCAATGCGAGGCGTGAATAATAGCTCTTCATCTGTTTTCACCGCCCGTGGCGAGCATGGTGAGCGTATCGGTTATCTTTTGATACATCTGCTCGTCGGTCATATCGCCCTTGTATATCTGATGATAAACCTCGCCGTCCTTGATAAAGAGCACTCTGCCTGCCGTGGCCGCAGCGCGTACCGAGTGTGTAACCATCAGTATCGTTTGTCCCGTGTGGTTTATGCCGCCGAAAAGTCTCAGCAGCTCCTCGGTAGCTCTCGAATCAAGCGCACCGGTAGGCTCGTCTGCGAGCAAGAGCTTTGGCCTGGTGATGAGTGCGCGCGCGACTGCGGCGCGTTGCTTTTGTCCGCCCGAAACCTCGTAAGGGTATTTTTTGAGCAAATCGGCTATCCCGAGGCGAGAGGCGAGGGGTGCGACGCGCGACTGAATTTCTGCGTATTTGACACCTGAAAGCACGAGCGGCAACGAAATATTGTCCTCGAGCGAAAATGTGTCTAGCAGGTTAAAGTCCTGAAATACAAAGCCGAGGTTTTTGAGGCGGTAATCCGCCATGGCACTTTCGCTGATGGCGGACAACTCCTTGCCGTCGAGCACGACACTGCCCGACGTAGGCTTGTCTATCGCCGCGAGTATGTTGAGCAGGGTGGTCTTGCCCGAGCCCGATTCACCCATTATGGCGACGTATTCGCCGCTCTCAACCTCAAAGTTTACGCTCTTGAGCGCCGTGACAGACGCACCTCCAAAGCGTGTGGTATAAACCTTTTTGACGTTATTAACTGTTAAAAAACTCATTTTTGTTACCTCCGATGACGCTATTATAGCAAACGCGGCTATCGTAAACAATCGAATTTGCTTACAATAACCGTGTTATTTATTTCATTTTTGTCACAATTTGTATTGCGACAGTGAAAGTCTGACCTCGGTGCCGACCGAAACGGTCGAATCAATCTCTATCTCTATGCCGAGTGCGTCACAGATGCGCTTGCAAAGGTATAGCCCGATGCCGCTCGCTTTGGTATCACTCCGTCCGTTATATCCCGTAAAGCCTTTTTCAAACACTCTCGGCAGGTCGGTCGGCGCTATGCCGATGCCTGTATCCGATATGCAGAGGCGGTCGTCCTTGACGCAAATGCCGATTTTGCCCGACGGGGTGTATTTCAGCGAGTTTGATATTATCTGCTCGATGACGAATGACAGCCATTTTGAGTCGGTGACGATTTTGCGCTCGGTTGGCGTGAAATCAAGCCCGAGCCTGCGGTCGATAAACTCACTGCTAAAGCGTTTTACCGACTGCTTAATAATGCGGTCGAGGTCGCATTCGACAAAAACGTAGTCGGTGGCGGTACTGCCGAGCCGCAGGTAACAGAGTACCATTTCGACATATTGCTCTATGCGGTTTATTTCGCCGCCGAGCCTCAGCGAAAGAGGTGAGTCGTCGTTTTGGAGCGCGAGCTTTACGGCGGCTATCGGCGTCTTTATCTGATGTGCCCAGATTGTATAATAGCTTATCGTTTCGTCGGATTTAGTCTCATAGTCGAGCTTTTGCAGACGCATTTCGTCCTGCAGCAGTGCTATTATCGCCGCGTAGTCAGCCGAAACAAGGTCTTTGTTTGCAGGCATTTCGCCGAGCAAGCCGTCGCGCGTGACCTTGATTTTGGCTAATGCGTTGTGCCTGCTCAAAAATACGGCATAGTCGTATATCCCGTATGTCAGCCCGAGCGCCGCACACAGCACGCCTGGGTATATTATCGCAGGCAACGGCAGGTTGTAGAGAGCAAAGCATACGCAGTATATGGCAAAAAATGCGCAGTACAGAGCGATGCGGCATACGTTTTGTCTTATATACTGCTTTATCATTCTACAATATACCCGATGCCGAATTTAGTGGCGATAAAGTCGTCGAGACCGTACGAGGCGAGCTTTTTGCGCAGCCTGCCGACGTTGACGTTCAACGTGTTTTCGTCCACAAACTGGTCCGTCTCCCAGAGTGCCTGCATCAGTTTTTCACGGCTGACGGTCTTGCCCTTGTTTTGTATCAGAGACGTCAGTATGCGAAACTCGTTTTTTGTCAGCTCTATCTTTTGACTGTTGTAAATAAGCGCACAGGCTTCGGTGTCGAGTGTTGCGCCTTTGTGGCTGATGGTTTGGTTTTGAGAGCCAAAGTCGTATGTGCGCCGCAAGAGCGCCTGTATCTTGGCGTTTAACACGTTAAGGTCAAACGGCTTTGCCACAAAGTCGTCGCCGCCCATGTTTATCGCCGTGACGATGCTCATATTGTCGCTCGCCGACGAAATAAATATGATAGGCACCTTTGAGACGGCGCGTATTTGACTGCACCAATAATATCCGCCGTAAAACGGCAGCACTATGTCGAGCAGCACGAGATGTGGCTTGACAGACAAAAATTCGTCGGTTACGTGCTGCAGGTCCTGCGCGATATAGGTTTCGAGCCCCCAGAGCTCGGCTTGCGTCTTGATGCCCTGCGCGATGCCGCGGTCATCCTCGACTATAAAAAGCTTATACATGGCTTCACCTCTCGCAGATATTATATCAAACGGTCGGATATTGTCAAGTTTTTTGGGACGAATGTATATTGCAAAGCCAAATAGGGTATGATAAAATTAAATAAAAAGAGGTGAAACGAATGAAAAAAACGCTCTGCAAGCGCGAGTACGATACCGACAGCGCCACACTTGTCAAAAAGAATGCTTTTGGCAGCTTCGGCGACCCTGCCGGCTATGAGGAAAGCCTTTATCAGACGGCTGACGGACTGTATTTTTTGTACGTCAACGGCGGCAGTGAGTCAAAATACACTGCGGAAAACATCAAAGCCATGTCAAAGGCAAAAGCCGAAGATTGGCTCAAAAACTAACAAAAAAGCTGCTGAGTTCGTCAGCAGTTTTTTTGATGCAAATTACTTGATAAGGCTCTCGATAACGGGCGAAAGCACCTCGGCGATAAACTTGCGTCCGCCGTCGTTGGGGTGTATGCCGTCGTCACTGAATATTCTCGGGTCGTTGCCTACGCACGCGGCGGCAAAGAGTCCGTCGAGGGGGATATACGCGTCTGCGTACTGCATGGCGAGCAGTCTCGACGCGTCGAGCTTTGCGTCCAGGTCTTCTCTAAATTCGTTGCGTCCCATGTTGTATAGAACGAATGCCTCGAGAACTACAATCTTGGCGTGTGTGCGCGATTTTATCATCTTGAGCAGATTTTCGTAGGTCTCGTAAAATAGCTCTGATGTTGTGGGGTCATTGCTGTCGAACCTGCGCCAGGTGTCGTTGACGCCTATCAATATCGTGATGACGTCGGGGTTTACTGCTGCGATGTCTTCGTCAAACCTTGCTACGAGGTTGCGCACTCTGTCGCCGCTGACGCCGCGGTTGACAAACTGTATGTCGGCATTCGGCATATCCTGCTTGATTTTTTGAGCGGTAAAAGCTACGTATCCGGGACCGAGGTCGGTCAAATCGGTTCTGCTCCTGCCTGCATCCGTAACGCTGTCGCCCTGAAACAATATAACCATAAATCATTCACTCCTTTGTTTTTTTACATTATAAACCAAAAGCGCAAAATAATCAACATAAATATTGACAAAACGCCCATAAAATGCCATAATAATTAAAACGCATTACGGAGGTCTTATTATGTCAAAGCCGCATTTAATAGGAAACTTTGTTCAGCCTTTTTTGGTACAGGAGTGGTCGGTCGCCGAATGGGAGGCGCATTACGACAGGCTTTTGGAGGCAGGCATAAACATAATGATATTGCAGTGGACGAGCGAAACTCCGAGTGGCAGGTTCGCTTACGTCGGCTACGACAGTAACGTCGCTCAGACCGAGGCCGCCGAAGGCGTCAGAGTTTATCTCGATTACGTCCCCAATGCGCTGTTAGCCGCCGAAAATAAAGGCGTCAAGGTCTTTGTAGGTCTTAATTTCGCCGACGAATGGTGGAAGGGCGACTTTAGAAACCAAGACTGGATAGACCGTCAGGTCGAGCTAAATAACGCGCTCGCCGACGAAATGTATAACAGATTCAAGCGCCTGTATCCCGACGCTTTTTACGGCTGGTACTGGGTATGGGAAATGTATAACGACACTAACGGTGACGAAAAATACTGGGCACAGATGATGAACGGCGCCCTGCAACACTTTACCGAACTCGACCCCTCAATGCCGGTGCTGATGAGCCCGTTTATCAGCGGATATCTCAACAAAACCCCCGAGGAAACCGGCAGGGTGTGGGAGTCGTTTTTTGAGAAATGCCACTTCCGCCCGGGCGATATATTCTGCTCGCAGGACAGCGTAGGCGCCACGCAGTTTGAGATAGACGATATCGAAAAGCACGTCGCCGCCATGAAGCAGGCGGCGTCTCTCAAGCCATACGTGCGGTTCTGGATTAACGTCGAGTGTTTTAGCGGCAAGACGGGCGAGGGCCCTGCACCGTTTGACCGCGTAAAGCGCCAAATGGAGATGGCGGCCAAGTACGCCGAGGAGCTTATAACCTTTTCATACTCGCACTATTACCTCGATAAGGATAAACCCACGCCTTATCACGACGAGTATCTCCGCTACCTTCGCTCTTAATGCAATCTCACAGGAGATTGCAATTCATGCTTGCCTCGGCAAGCAATTCATGATTTTTTGCAAAAAATCAATTCATTAAAAGAAAAAGGTCAGCTCAATGCTGACCTTTTTTGATGAATTGCCTATCGGAATTAGATTACCAATCCGATGTCGCCGGACTCGATATATCTGCAGTTAAATTCGGGATGTTCTGAGGCAAATCTGTCGCAGACCGCCATCATGCCGTATTTTTCGCTCGCGGCGTGACCGAGTATGACGAGGCAGCCCCTTACGCCGAATTGCCCCATATCACGGAAATACTCGCCGGTGCGCCATTCGCTTATTTCGCCGGTTATGACTATTTCGCCGTCGCCATTCAGCACTGCGTCCTGATTCCAGTCGCCACAGGCACCGAGCAAGAGCGAGATTTTGTCGCTGAACATACGGGTGTTGCCGATAAGTCTGACGTATGGAGCGGCCATGGCGTGCTTTATGCGGTCGGCGAGCTCGAGCGGACTGACGGGGGAGGAGAGTGTCATCTTTTTTTGACCGTCATAGTCGCCCTTTAAGCCTACGAGGTCGATAAAAGCTTGGTTTACAAAGTCAGGGTTTGAGCGGTGCAGGTGGTCGTGGTAACGCATTATCACGGCTCCGCAGTCCTCGACTGCCGCCTTTTTGAGCTCGGTAACGGTGTTTGAAACATAATTGTCAAAGTGGTCGTAGTAGGTAGGCTCGTGCGTCACTATCGCGTCGGCGCCGAATGCTTTGGCTTCCTTTAGCACCTCGGGCGTTGCGGTGAGACAAAACGCGATGTTTTTTACTTCACGGTCGGGGTTGCCGTATTTGATGGTGTCAACCGTTGGGTCAACCTTTAACGCGCTGTAAGACTTTAGGGTGTTTAATAACTCGATAGCTGTCATAATAACCTCCTGTTTATAGCAAAAAAGCACTTCTTGTGAAGTGCTTTTTTAAGCTGATGATGGGAATCGGACCCATGACCTCATCCTTACCAAGGATGCGCGCTACCATCTGAGCCACATCAGCGTAAATGCCTCCGGTCGGAATCGGACCAACGACACGGGGATTTTCAGTCCCCTG
>DCHM01000011.1:0-4529 GCA_002314835.1 Clostridiales bacterium UBA1752
ATGATATTTTTGATACGGCCGGTGATGTGCAAAAAGCCGTCTTTGTCTATCTTGCCGACGTCGCCCGTGTGGAACCAGCCGTCCACGATAGCCTTGTCTGTAGCCTCTTTGTCCTTGTAATATCCGATAAACACGTTACTGCCGCGTACGCAGAATTCGCCCTCACCGTTTTCATTAGGATTGTCGATACGCAGTTCAAGCCCCGGGACGACTACGCCGACGGACTCAAAGTTTGCATATTCGGGGCGGTTTATCGAGATAAGCGGAGCACATTCAGTGATGCCGTAGCCGTTTATCAGTATGATACCTATGCCGTAAAAAAACTCGGCTATTTCTTTTTTGAGCGGTGCGCCGCCGCTGATAAAGATATTGAGCCTGCCGCCGAATGCGGCTCTCACGCTCTTAAACAGCGGTCCTCTGAGGTCTATGCCGACATTTAAAAGCTTGTTGCTTATAGCGAGCGTCTTGCGAAGGGTAGCAGCCTTGCCCTGCTCCTCTGCCTTGTCCCATATAGAACGGTAGATTTTTTCGGCAAAAAGCGGCACAATCTGCATCTCGGTGGGACGATACTCCAAAAAGTTAGGCATAAAATTGCGCAGACTGTCATTGATACAAATAGTCATGCCGTTATGCAGCATCGTGAGTATGCCTGTGGTGGATTCGTAAGCGTGATGGTAAGGCAGTACCGAAAAACAGCAGTCGGTGATGTGCATTATCATCTGTGACGAAATAATATTGGTGATGAGCGCCTGCTCGGTTATCATTACGCCCTTTGGTCTGCCCGTGGTGCCGGAGGTAAACATTATCTCCTTCATCTTTGTAACGTCGCGGTCCGTGATAGACACAAACCTGTCGTCGCCTGCGTCGAGCAGTCCTGCTCCGCAGGTAACGAGCGCGTCGAGGTCGTTGTCCGAGCCGTCGATGCGTTCCATACAGATAAAGTGAGTTACGAGCGGCAGATTCGCCTTGATTTCGTCTATCTTTTTGGCGGTTTTGCCTGCGGCGTATATAACCGCGTCAACGTCGCCCTTTTGCAACACGTATTCGATTTCGGGCGGAGTAAGCTCTTTGTCAACGGGCACGACTACGCCGTTTAGGTTAAGCGTAGCGAGGAATGCAAGCGCCCACTTGTAGCTGTTTTCTCCGATGATGGCTATATGCTTGTTATCGAGCCCGAGCTCTATGAGCGCGGTGCCGAGGCTGTCAACCTGCCGCTTAAACTCGCGGTAGGTCACCGAGCCGGAGACGTTTTTATCCTTGTATCTGAAAGCAAGCTTGTCGCCGAATATCTCGGCTGTATCGTCTATCAACGCTCTAAGGTCCTTGACTGGTCTGACCTCGTAGAGCGGATAATTATGTTTTTTTAATATGCCGTACATAATCAAACCTCCTTTGGCGGATATTATATTTTACATTCTTTTAAGCAAAAAATCAAGCGGTAATTATCTACATATATTTTGAGGAGTTAAAATGACAAAATCGTTTTTGTTACCAACGCTGAATCCCGCTGCCGGCGCAGTCGTGCGCGGCAGTCGCATTTATATCTGCGACTCCGCAGAGCCGAGTTTATACGCCTATGACGAGGCAAGCGGCGTTATTAGCGAGACCGTCGCGCTCCGAAACGTCTATGCTTCTTTTGCTCCAGACGGCGATGGATACGTGGCGCTGAGCGGTAAAAGATACATATATTATATCTCAAAAGCATTTGAAGAAATCGGCTCTGTGAGACTGCCCTTTGACGCAAACAGCGTCAACATGGCGAGAAACGGTCTCTTGTCGGTCGCGTGTGCGGAAGGCGTTTATCTATGCGAGCGCGACGGATATACGGTAAGCAAATCATCAGACAAACCGTCTGTCTGCGAGATACATTCGTCGTCGGCAGAGGCAGTGGCGTATTTTATTAACGAAAAAGTCAATATATCGGTAAGTTGTCCTACCGCGGCTTTTACGTTTGAAGTGCCTGCTTTTTTAACTTTGCGCTCGCTCACGGCATACGGTGCGGATGTTTACGGGCTTTACTGTTATAATTACAAGTACAACTGCCTCCTGCCGATACTTAGGGGCGGTCTTGACACCACTGACAAATATAAAACCGTCAAAGATTTGCTCTCTCTATTGCGCGAATAATATCTTTGTGCTAAAATAGCGTAAAGAGGTGAAATATATGACGTCCAATCTGACAAAAAGCAATCTGCCAAAGATAAAAGAGCGCCCTCAAGACTCAAACAAGATGACTTTCGGCCTCGTAGCAGGACTTATCGGATGCAAAGATATGACGGGTGCCGCTATACTCTGCGGTACTGCCGCACTGCGTAGCGGAGCAGGACTGATGCTGATATCGAGCGAAAGCGACGCTTTGCCAATAATCAAAACCGCTCTGCCCGAGGCTATCTGTGTGACGCCCGACGAGATTTTTTGCCGCAAGGCAAATGCGTTTGTCGTCGGCTGCGGCATCGGCAGGGCTTACGACGGTATGCTTACGGACTTTTTACCCCAGCTTACGGTGCCGACGGTTATAGATGCAGACGGCATAAATTATCTTGCCTCGCATATAGATGTATTAAGTAAAATGCAATGTGACGTCGTGCTGACCCCTCACCCTATGGAAATGTCGAGGCTGACGGGCATCGGTTTAAACGATATACAAAATAACCGCGTCGAGGTCGCGTCAAGCTTTGCCATCAAGCACGGATGTACTCTCGTGCTAAAAGGGCATAATACCGTGATTGCAGACCGTGACGGCAATACCTTTATCAACACCACGGGCGGTAGTGAGCTCGCCAAGGGCGGAAGCGGAGACGTGTTAGCAGGCGTTATCGCCTCGCTGTGTGCGCAGGGTTATACGCCTTTGTCGGCGGCAAAGCTCGGGGTTTATATTCATGGGATGGCAGGCTCCGAATGTGCAAATGAGTACGGCGTGCACGGCGTATTGCCGTCGGACCTCTGCAAGGCAATCGGCAGAATATTGGGGTAAAATGAAAAAAATCTTTTGTTTGGCTATTTGTTTGATTTTATTGTCCTCCTGCACTGCATACTTGCCTAGGCTCGGAGACGACGTGACTCTGCAATGTGACGACCTCGTTTTTGAGCTGTGCTTTGACGGTCAAACCGCCATGGCGACAATTAGCGAGCCAAACACCCTCTGCGGTATGATAATCACTGTGGGAGAAAAAGTCACGGTCGATTACAAGGGTCTCGTAGCCGAGATACCCGAGTCGGCGTGCAAAAGGATAACAGTGGCCGTTAAGGCGGTAAAAGCCGTCAATAACGGAATTGCAGACAAAGGTGTTTTGAATAGCCAAGAGATTTTGACATATACGCTTGACTTAGAGCGTTATCAGGTGTATTATAAAAGCGATACAAAAAAGATAGTCGGCTTTATAGCCGACGGTGTATATTACGGAGTTAAAGACTGATTTGACTGCACACAGAGCTTATGCCGAGATAGACGTATCGGCGATAAAACACAATTACAAATACATACAGTCGTTAGTGCCGGGTGCCAAGATTATCGCGATAGTCAAGGCAAATGCATACGGTCACGGTGCCGTCAAGGTGGCGGAAGCTTTATCCGAGATAGGCTGTGACTGCTATGCCGTTGCCTGCCTCGAAGAAGCCATCCAGCTACGCACGTCCGGTATAAAAGGCGACATACTCATACTCGGCGTTACTCCCGAGGAGGATGCGCCCGACCTCGAGCGTTATGACATAACCCAAGCCGTCACGAGCGCAGATTACGCAAAGGCGCTCGCCTCAAAAGCAAACGTCAAGGTGCACATCAAGGTTGACACGGGTATGTCGCGTCTCGGCATTTATTGCCACAAAAACAGCGAGGTTACTCTCGCCGCAGACAGTGCGAGCGAAATATTTGCCACCAAAGGCATCACCGTCAAGGGTATTTTTACCCACTTTGCGGAATCGGACGACCCTGCGTCGAACGCCACCGACAAACAGTATAAGCTGTTTGTTGCGCTGTGCGACGAGCTTAAAAATCGCGGGCTCGACGTAGGTGTCAGACACTGCTGCAACAGTGCCGCCATACTGCGTTATCCTCAGATGAAGCTCGACGCGGTAAGGCCGGGCATCATACTCTACGGTCACTCCCCGGCACCCGAAACCATCACCGACGCAAACCTTACGCCTGCCATGAAGGTATGTTGCAGGGTTTATTCGGTCAAAAAGCTGAGCAAAGGTGACAAGGTCAGCTACGGCGGCGGATATACCGTGCCACAGGATATGGACGTAGCGGTCATTTCGATAGGCTATGCAGACGGATTTTCACGCATACTGTCGGGCAAAGTTAAGGTCAAGATAGGCGGCGTCGAATGTCCCGTCATCGGACGTATCTGTATGGACCTTTGCATGGTTGACGTTTCGGCTCTCAAAGGCGTAAAGCGCGGTGATATAGCGGTAATATTTGACGACTGCGACAGCGTATGCAGGTTGGCGGAAATAATGAATACCATCAATTACGAAGTCCTGTGTATGTTCAGACAGCGCGTAGCACAAGTTTATATCTAAACAAAAAA
>DCHM01000011.1:4597-5187 GCA_002314835.1 Clostridiales bacterium UBA1752
ACGTCTCCGTCCTTCATGACGTAATCTTTGCCCTCCGAGCGCATCAAGCCCTGCTCTTTGACGAGCTTTTCGGAACCGAGACGCACGAGGTCGTCATAGCTTATAACCTCTGCCCTTATAAATCCGCGCTCTATATCGCTGTGAATCTTGCCTGCCGCCTGCGGTGCCTTGGTGCCGCGCTTTATGGTCCACGCTCTGACCTCGGTCTTGCCGCCCGTAAGGAATGAAATCAAGCCGAGCAGATGGTAAGACGCTTTTATCAGCTTGCCGAGACCCGACTCAGATACGCCGAGGTCATCAAGGAAAGCTTTTGCTTCGTCGGGCTCGAGATCTGCGACCTCGGCTTCAATTTCGGCACAAACGGATATGATTTCGGCGTTTTCGTCTTTGATGGCTTCTTTTAATTCAAGATAATATTTATTTTCTTCATCCGGCTTTGAAAGGTCGTCCTCACCGACGTTGGCACAGTAAATAACCGGCTTGTCAGACAGGAGCGATACGTTATTTAAATATCCTCTTTCGTCGTCGGTCAGCTCCATAAGACGTGCAGGCACACCCTGCGCGAGCCTGAGAGCGACTTTTTCGAGTGC
>DCHM01000047.1:0-26051 GCA_002314835.1 Clostridiales bacterium UBA1752
TTTGTCAACGGTACCGAAACGTATAAAGGCGTATTCTTTGTAGCCGAATAACACTAATAAAGCACTGCCTCACGGCAGTGCTTTATTGAGAAAATACATTCAGGAGTTAATATGTCACACAAGATAGGCGTACACGCCTGCATACACAACGCAAAGGAATTAAAAGATTACACAAAAGCAGTGGTTAAATATATGGCCCCCAAAGGTGTCAATATGGCCATTATGGAAATAAACAACCGCCTGCAATTCAAGAGTTATCCACAGGTCTCTGACGGCGATATATCTCACGAGGATTTGAGAGAAGCTTGCGATGCTCTCAGAGCAAACGGCGTAGAGCCTATACCGCTATACGCTTGCTACGGACATCAAGGCTGGTCGAGCAGAAACTCGTTGCTAAAGGCGTTCCCCGAGTTTGACGAATCGCCGTGGCTAAAAGACGACGAGGATTTTATACCCAATTTCAAATGGGAAAGCGTACCTGCCAAAGACAGTCTCGGGCGTTCCGTTTGCACCTACAATCCTGCGTGGTGCGGTAACGAGCCCAAAGTTTACGACGTAGTTTTGCCTCTGATTGACGAGATAATCGAAGCTTCTGGCTGCAAAACCATCCACTTTGGCATGGATGAGATAATAATGATGGGAGAATGCGAGCGTTGCCGCCACTTGTCGCGCGCAGAGCTTTTCCGCAAAAATCTCGAAATACTGCAAACCCACTGTGCCGCAAAAAACGTGCGTTCAATGATTTGGGCAGACAGACTGTTAAACGCATTTTTGTGGTATCCGAGAATGCTGCCAGTACCCGGCAAGCCGATGGCAGGCGACTATGACAGTCTGATGACTTGCGATTGCATAGACGATATTTCCAAAGACGTCATACTCTGCGACTGGCATTACGGTCTCAGTCCCGAGCACTATACGGGTGAGCTGTTATCGCACGGGTTTACCGTTTTTCCTTCCTGTGCCGATTCACCCGTCGGTGCAGAATTACTGTGGCACAACGCATTGGAAGAAGCCGAAAAGCAAGGTTGCAAAGATCGTTTGCCCGGCATGATAATATGCTGTTGGACGGGCGGAGACAACGTGTTAAAGCCGTTTGAAAACCCGTCAGACCCAACTACACCCGAAAGTATGCAACGCTTACCTGCAGTCCTTGACAAGGTTTGTGAAATGATGGACGAATACAAATAATACAAAAAAGCAGAGGATAAAACCTCTGCTTTTTTATGGAGGCGAGGGGAATCGAACCCCTGTCCAAAAACCCATCCCCCGGACTTTCTACGAGCGTAGCTTATCTTTTGATTTCCCATGAAATATCGCCGGTGAGCAGGCTATATACACAGTAGCTTCATTGATTCATGACCTGCTGCAAAGCTTAGGCAGATGCACGTTCACCGCTAAGTGACGCTGCGTTGTGAGCCGCGGTACTCTCACAGGCAACGGCCGCCTAAAAGTTAGGCAGCGTAAGCTAAATTATCGTTAGCGTTTAATTTAAAAGTTTGCACATTTTATAGGAGTTATGCGCTCCTGCTCGCTTATCCGACATCAAAGTCCCTGTCGAAACCTTTACGCCCCCGTTATATCAATACTTCTCCGCTCGCTCCATCTCGCGCTCAGCCGTCTTTTTTGCGTCGGTCTCGCGCTTGTCATAGAGCTTTTTGCCCTTGCAGAGTCCGACCTCGACCTTAACCCACTTGCCGACAAAATACATCGACAGCGGAATAATCGAGTACCCCTGCCGCCCTACGAGCGAAAAGAGCCTGAGTATCTCGCGCTTGTGCATCAACAGCTTTCGCTCGCGCAACGGTTCGCGGTTAAAGATATTGCCTTTTTCGTAAGGGCTGATATGCATACCGCAAGCGATGAGCTCGAGGTCCTCGACACGGCAATAGGCATCTTTGAGATTGATGCGGCCGTTGCGTATTGATTTTACTTCGGTACCAAACAGCTCGATGCCTGCCTCAAAGGTTTCCTCGACAAAATAGTCGTGATAAGCCTTGCGGTTTTGCGCGACTAAATGCTTTTCTTTGGGCATGATATCAACTCCTTTCTGCTTGATTATACTATATAAGCTATGAAAATGCAAGAATAATCAATAGACAAATTGCGCGCTGAAAGCAAGCTTTGACGATGTGGTATTGTTTATCAAAACATTAGCCGAGTTAGCGTCGCAACGCGTGTTAATCTCGAGCTTGTCACCGAGCCTGCATTCAGACGAGTAAATAAACGTAGCATTGCGCGGCGACTTTTGCATTTCTATGGGCAAAAAGTCTATGGCGATATCTGCATATCTGCTGTTATTGAGGTGATTGTTTTGGTCCAAATCAGACTCATACACAATCCTATCGCCTGCAAATGTCGCCCCCTCTGCGTCAATACGGCGCACAAAGCTGTAATCGGGCATCAGCAACATATTTTCAAACGGCATATCTATAGTTGACGTCCTCTCGGGACGGCGCGTTTTGATATTCATCAGCGCCCACTCGCTATAGCCGCTGACGACCGTTTTGCCGGATGCTGTAGCGTCAAAGCAGCGGGTAAAGATTACACCACCTACTCTTTCGCTCCAGCTACGCATAACAAAATCGCTGTCACACCTCGGCATAGCCTTTATATCGTAATGTATCTTTGTGATAATAAATACCACGTCTTTTTGTAAAAGTGCGCTATACGTGGCTCCTATGCGGTCACAGTCCGCACGTGAAGCCGTCTCAAAGAATCTTTGAAACGCAGAGAGCCGCAGTTCACCGCTCGGATGAACCTGATAGCTCTGAACGTGACAATCAATGCCGGTCATTATTTTCCTTCTTTCCTGATTTTAAGGCAGACAAAGGATTGGCAGCCATAGCCTCCTCCATCTGCATATTGCTGACGTGAGTGTAAATCTGGGTCGTATTAAGCTGCTCGTGTCCCAAAATATCCTTGAGAACTCGTACGTCAACACCGCCCTCCTGATACATGAGTGTGGCGGCAGTATGCCTCAGCTTGTGGCACGAAAATCCTCTGCCGCCGAGGCCTGCCAAGTCGAGTTGACGTTCTACCATTTTTTGCACGGTATTACGGCTGATGCGCTTGCCTCGCTCGGACAAAAACAGTGCGTTTTTGTCGATAATGGGAGTATTGGAGTGTCTGCCGAGCTTTTGTCTGACGTCTATATACTGTTGTATGGCGGTTTTGCAAGCGTCGTTGAGATATATAACGCGCGTCTTATTGCCCTTGCCTGTGACGCGCATAGAACGTAGCTCCGAGTCTATGTCGGGCAGGTTAATGCCGCAAAGCTCGGCAAGACGGATGCCGCAGTTTAAAAATACCGTCAAAATACAATAGTCGCGGTAATAGTTTGGGCTTGCAACGTCAACACTCTGCAAAAGTCTGAGGCTCTCGTCGAGAGTCAAAAACTTAGGCGGTGCGTTTTTTATCTTTGGGCTATCAATATCCTTAGTCGGGTCGTCAACGAGCTTGTGAGACTTTTTGGTATGGTATCTGTAAAACGCTCTGATAGCAGAGAGCCTGCGGGCACGGGTTTTGGACTCGTTGCCGCGGACTTCGGAGAGATAAAGCAGATAGTCGTAAATCTCAACGGGCGTAATGCTCGCGCAAATCTCGTAGGACAGCGAACCGATATCAGTCGCCTCTATTTCGTCATAAGGCTTTTTATCTCTCGTAGCAAAAACGTATCTGAAAAACAGCGAAACGTCAAGGCAATATTCACTGACCGTGAGCGCAGAACACCCTTGGATAGTGCGCTTGTAGCTCGCAAAGGTCATTATCGGTTCGGGATAGTTATGCGCCATTAGTTTCGCCTCCTTTTTAGTTATATTATACTATTATTCAGAGTAAAAAACAATAGCTATATTGACATCGGGGCAAATAAATGATAATCTGTCTGTTGAAAGGAGTATCAATTATGCAATATATAGTACAAACCAAAGAAAAGATTACTTTTTGCCGCGTACCAAAGGCAGAAATCTCCACCTACAAGTGGGGCGACGGCTACGCACCGACGGCTTATGCACAGCTGATATACGTCAAGGATAAAGGCTTTGCCCTCAAAATGACCTGCAAGGAAGCAAATCCCAAGGCGGTATTTACCAATTACGGCGATAGTGTATGCAGGGACAGCTGCCTCGAATTTTTTGTCAGCTTTAACAACAAGTCTAACCTGTATATGAATTTTGAAATGAACAGTGCAGGCGCACTGCTCTCCGCCGTCCGCACCGACCGCAAAAACAAGACTCCGATAGACCAAAAGACTGCAGTCCCCACCGTCAAGCCGAGCAAAACAAAAGACGAATGGAGCGTCGAAACGTTTTTTAGCCTCGAAATGATAAATGACCTCTTTGGCGAGGTTAAATTTGAGAGCGGTTACGCGTTCAAAGGCAACTTTTACAAATGCGGTGACGATACCGAGCATCCGCACTACGGTATGTGGTCGCCCGTCGAGCTCGACCATGCAGACTTTCATCAGCCGTCATTCTTTGGCGATTTGATAATACAATAATCAAAAAGGAGTAGCAAACGCTACTCCTCTTTTATGTTGTTAATCAGAGATTACTTTTTCTTTTTAGCAACGATGATAACTACTACGACGATAACAACAACTGCAACGCCGATAGCTATCCATGCCCAAACGGGGAAGCCTGCGGCAGGAGTATCAGCCTTGGATTCTTCAGCCTTGGAATCGGTGCCGGCCTTAGATTCGTCAGCAACCTTGGATTCGTCAGCGTCATCCTCGGACTCAGCTGCAGCCTTGGATTCTTCTGCTGCTTTGGAAGCGTCTTCTTCAGCCTTCTTGGATTCTTCAGCGGCTTTAGACTCTTCTGCAGCCTTGTCGGCATCATTCATCATGATGTCAATCTTAATCTTGCAAACGTAGTTGGGGCTGTACCAGATAACGTCGTTGATGTCGTGGAGCTCGAGGTTTTGGTAGTCAAAGTTTTCAAAGCAAACGATGCGACCTTCTGTGAGAGTCTTTGCAACGGTAATAGCGTTGGTAACGTTAGCGTTGGTGTAGTTGGCATCGCCGCCGCCTGCAGAGGTGTAGTCGTTGCCATAGTTGCCTGCCCAAACAAAGCCGCCCTCGGGAATGTCGAGAGGAGTGCCGGAGCCGTCGGCAGTACCGTCGGAGATAGCAACTACCTTATACATACCTGCCTGATCGGCAACGGGAGCAAACGCAACGTTGAGCCACCAAGCGCAGCCTTCGTATGCTTCGGTAAAGAGAGTGCCGGAGCCTTCGTTGGTGTTAGCATTCTTGTGGCAGATAAAGAAATTATTGGAGGATTTGAGAGAGTAGCCAAAGCCTTCGTAATCGGGAGCGGCCTGGATAAACTCGGTAACCTCTTCCTCAGAGACATCAGACTCTTCGTCCTCGTCCTCATAGTCGAGCTTGAGGCCTGCGGAAAGCTCGGTAAAGCCCATCCATTCGAGCATTACTTTGCTGGTAGCGTAGCCGGAAGGACCAAAGTCCATGGATACCATGATAGCTTTGCAGTTAACGATTTCGTTAAGGTAAACGTATTCGTCAAAGATGCCTGCGGTTGCGGCATAATCTGCAGCGGTGTTTTCGAGCTCAAATTCGCCGATTTCAGAGAAGCCTTCGCCGTCGTCGGAATAAGAGATTGTGACCTTCTTATCCATAGGAGAAGCTATCATTGCGTTATAGTAATGATAGAAAGTGATGTTGACGGTATCAACAGCCGTGACCTCTGCAAAATTGATAACGAGATTGCAGGTGTCGATGACGTCGGGAGTCTCGCACTCTACGTTTTGAATAAGTACGATGCCGGTCTTGTTGAAGTCCTGAACACCATCATACTCAAAGTGTTTGTTGCCGTCGCAGAGAACGTCGAGGTTAGCGCCGGAACGAACCTTAACGGAACCGTCGTCGCATTTAAGCGAGATGGAAGCTGCGGGGGTAACTTCGGCAGCGGTGTTTACGGCGAATATCGAAGCTGCGATCGATATTACCATGCAAATAGCAAGTAAGATGCCTAATGATTTTTTCATAATAACTCCTTTTTATTTTATTTGCACAAAAATAATAACACACAAAACCGAGTTTGTCAAGGATTTAACATAAATCTCCGCTGATATATAGGTCTAAAGTGCCTTTTAGCCAATAAATAAACTCAGTACCGCTGCACAGGTGCTCAAAACCGCGCATTTTTTGGTAAAGTTCAACTCCGTCTGACGGGTCGTGCCATATATCGGTAAAAACCACGTCGTAGTTTTTGCAGGGCATTATATGCTCGGCATAGTCAAAAGCGTCTGCATGTATAACCTCTATTTTTTGTCTGCAGCAGAGCTGAGGCTCTATGACGTCACGATAGAGCTTGATGACGTCCTCGTCTTTTTCGACGACGGTAACTGACATCACCTCGGGCTTTAGCGCCGCCATATATGCAAAATATGCGAGGCCGAGACCGTAAGTCAATACCTTGCCGTGTGAGGCGTCAAGCGCAGGCTGAGTGGTGATGGTTTCGTTGGGCATGAGCGTCATCCACTCTCTGCCGCCCTGCAAAACTGCAGGGAAATCAAAATCGCTGTCAAAATAGCCTATCTGCGGTAAGATGCGGCCACTTTGCAATTTAACGGGGTCGTTGCAGACAAAGCACTCCCCTGCTTTTAGTCTCTCAGTCTTTAGCTCCCAGTCTCCGACGACGCTCTCTGTGATTTTGACGTCGGTGTAATATCTGTTGAGAGCATATTCGTCCGCCTTCATAGCGTGGAGCATAGGCACAAAGTACTGTCTAAACAGCATCTTGTGATATTGGTCATCAGTAATATCAAGGCAACAATATGACGCGAGAAGCTGTGCAAAGGCGTACGTTTCGTCGATATTATAGTCGTTTGCTATCTGCCGCGCGTCTGACAGAGATACCGCGTCGGGTTGCAGGTTGAGAAACAAGCTCATAAGCTTAAAGACGCAGAGGTTATCCTGCTTAATATCAGTCATTTAATCCTCCTCGGGTATCGACTTTGCCATAGCCTTATTTGAGTATCGCTTATCCGTCGTTACCTCGCGTTTTATCGCTATAAAATCGGGGAAATCAACGACGGCGTCCTCGCTGTCAAGCTCGGTTTCGCATATAGCGCTATTATGCCAAAACGGGTAAACGTCTATCTCAAACTTTTGCCCGAGATAATAAAACGTATATCTTGTTTTGCATATAGTATTAAGCTCGGGGTCGCGCTCTGCGAGCAACGCACGGTATTCGGCATCACCTATCTCGCTTTCGTCCTCGATGCGGCTCATAGAGCTTATCTTGGTCTTGGTGTTTTTTTGCAAAACCGTTACTCCGTCTACGACCGTCTTGCGCACCCTGCGCGTAGTAGCGCCGTCGCTCATTAAATAAGTCTGCTCTATCTCGCCTACGGTTATATCTGGCAGGGCGAGCAAAAGCGAAATATCGGGATATAAAATAAGGTATTTTCTTTCTGTTTCTATCATAAGTTTACTCACAAAATACAGTTTGCGTTATTATATAATAAGCAGAGCAAAAAATCAAGATTAATTGCATAACAAAAGTGAGGCGGTTAAGCCTCACTTAATGTTATTGACTAATAAATCAGCCGCCGTAGCTGGCAATAGCGTTTTCGAGAGCTATCTGAGCTGCGTCATAAGCAGAGTCGATAGAGGAAGAGTAAGCAGTGCTCTGGCTGGACATAAGGGTTGTGAGTACGTTAGTGATAGAACCAAAGTTATAGGTTCTGCCGATATCGTACTTGAGGTTAGCAAAGATAATCTTGAGCATATCCTCGGACTCGGGGTCACGAGCGTCACGACCGGTAAGGGTCTTTTCGACGTAAGCGGGAGAAACGAGGTTTTTAGCGCCGCAAGCTACGATAGAGAGCATCTTGGCAACCCATTCAATATTTTCGTGGGTATTGAGGATGCCTACAAAGCCGCCGTCGCCTGCAGGTGCGATGTAATCTTCCTGGAGGTCGTCGTAAAGAGGAATGGGAACGATACCGAAATCAACAGCATAGTCACGCATCTTGTTTGCGGCAGAGAAGCCGGAAAAGCGGAAGACAACGCGACCTTCGTAAAACTCTGCAAACGATGTAGTCCATATAGGAGCCGGGCATTCTTGCGCCATAATGATAGCAGAGCCTCTCTCGGTAAAGGCCTCGAGATACTTGGTAGCTATATTGGTATTTTTGTCGGATTTAACGCTGAGGATAGGAATATCCTTTGCGTTCTTTTCGGTATAAGTGCCGCCGAGGCCGACAAACCAGTCGTCAGCATCGTTGTATGCGGTGAGCAGACCGTGAGACTGCTTTTCGCTGTCTTCGGGAACTTTTTTGCAAAGTTCTATCATTTTGTCAAAAGTCCACTCGCGTGAATCGACAAGGTCGTAAATGTCGCCGAGCTGATACTCTACTGCAAGGTCTTTGTTAAAGAGTATCGCAGTGGTCTCGATCTTGTTGAGCATGGTGATATCACCGGTGGTGATGTAAAGCTCGCCATTCATAGAGAATGCTTCGTTGGCGTTTTGGTCCCACCAAGGAGCGTCGAGCTGCAGCTCTTCGAGGTTGTCGAGGCGAGCCAGCTTGCCTTCGCCGCTCAGAGTAAAGAGTTCGGAGGCTCTGATAACCATAGCGTCAAACATGCCCGAGTTAGACATAGATTCGCCACGGGCAGTAGTTAAGACGTTGTTGTCCTTGACACCGATAATCTTAACGCCGTATTCCTCTTCAACGAGTCTGTTACGCTCTTCGACAGCTTCATCAACGATGGTGCCGTAGAAGGTAACGGTGTTTTCTTCGCCGGTGGTAAAGTCACAGCTTTGATAAGTAGAGTCGCCATTACCAAGGCAAAGGATAGAGAATGTATCCTTATAATTGCCGAGGTCGTCTTTGGTGTAGCCGGTAGTGTACTTACCGTTTGCGTCTTTCCACTTAGCTTCTTCGTCAACGGACTCTTCGGCAGTGGATTCGTCAGACTGAGCGTCGGACGTTGAGTCCTTAGATTCGTCAACGGGAGTTGTGCTGTTGCAAGCGCAAAGCAGAGAAACGAGCATTGCACATGCAATCAAAAGGCAAATAAATTTGGTTTGCTTTTTCATTTGACATATCCTTCCTTATTTGTTTGCGATTATTTTACACTATTTTTTTAAAAAAATCAAGCATTATTTTGTTAAAAACACAAATTGCCTTTGGGGTAACAAACAGATGTTATGTTTGACAAATATACAGTTTAGATATATAATGGTATCAACAAACAAACAAGGTGCTGTATGAACGTATTTTTAGAGCTTTTTTTGACCTTTGCAAAAATAGGGTTGTTTACTTTTGGCGGCGGATATGCAATGATAGCCGTCGTAGAGGATACCTGCGTCAAAATCAAAAAATGGATAACCGACGACGAAATGCTCAACCTCACCGTCATAGCCGAATCAACCCCCGGACCGATAGCGATAAACTGCGCTACTTACGTCGGCTATAAGCAAAAAGGCGTGCTCGGCGCTGCCGTAGCCACGTTTGGCATGGTGTTGCCTTCGTTTATTATTATCTATTTGATTTCGATGTTTCTCGATACCTTCCTCGAAATCAAGATAATCGCCGACGCTTTTAAGGGCATCAAGCTCGCAGTAGGAATACTCGTGGTTGATGCAGGCATCAGGATGTTTAAAAAACTCAAAAAGACACCGCTCGGTATGACGGTATTCGGCGTTTCGGTTGCAGCCGTGCTGTGCGTAAACTTTTTTGCGCTGTCTTTCAGTACCATCGCACTGATATTGATAGCGGCGGCAGTAGGTTTGTGTGCCAATGCGATAGCAAAGCGAGGTGGCAAAAAATGATTTACCTTGATTTGTTTATCGGCTTTTTAGAGGTCGGACTGTTTTCCTTCGGCGGAGCATACGCCGCCATACCGCTCATAAGAGACGTAGTTTTGGCTTACGGTTGGATAGACGAGCAGACGCTGACTTATATGATAGCCGTCAGCGAAAGCACCCCCGGCCCAATTATGATAAACCTCGCTACATACGTCGGCTCCGAGAAAGGCGGAATTTTGGGCGCTGTAATAGCAACGTTTGCAGTCGTTTTGCCTGCGTTTATCATTATTATTCTGCTCGTTAGAATACTCGCCTCTGCACTCAAAAACAGCTATGTAAAAGCCGTGCTCGACACTCTCAAGCCCTGCATTATCGGCATCATTATGGCTACGGGCGCCTTTATGGTTATCGAAAACGTATTTACCTTATCAAATCTCACGTTTGACCTAAAGTCTGCGCTTATAACCTTGGGTTTGGCAGTCGTATATTACGGCTCGCGCAAGATGACAAAAAAAGGTATGTCTCCCCTGCTGCTCATAGGATTTTCCGCCATTATTGGAATAATTGCATACATATAATCGCCTATTTTTGATAAAAATAACTATTGTATTTTTTGCAAAACGAGATATAATATTGATAATCAATATTGATAAGGAGGCGCCTATGGTTATTAACAAAAACAATTTTGATGCCGAAGTCATGCAGAGTGACAAGCCCGTATTGCTCGACTTTTGGGCTACTTGGTGCGGTCCCTGCCGTATGCTCTCCCCTATAATAGAGGAGCTTGAAACAGAGCTTGCAGGCAAAATCAAAGTCGGCAAAATTAACGTGGACGACGAGCCTGAGCTGGCAATGCGATTTAACGTAGCGAGCATACCGACCGTCATCGTCATAAGCGGCGGCAAGACAGTCGCCACGAGCGTAGGTTATAAACCCAAAGAGCAACTGCTCGCCATAATAAACAAAATATAAGAAAGAGGAGAAAACAATGAAAACTTACAAGTGCTTAGTTTGCGGCGAAATCTTTACAGTAGCAGACGGTCAAACCCCCGTTTGCCCAAAGTGCAAGGCTAAGGGTGACAAGCTCGTAGAAATCAAAGAAGAGAAAAAGAGCATCTATGCAGGAACTCAAACCGAAAAGAATCTACAGGCCGCTTTTGCCGGCGAATCTCAGGCGAGAAACAAATATACTTATTTTGCAAGCGTAGCTAAAAAAGAAGGCTACGAGCAAATCAGTGCTATCTTCCTTAAGACCGCAGACAACGAAAAAGAACACGCAAAGATGTGGTTTAAGGAGCTCGGCGAGCTCGGCAATACCGCAGACAACCTCAAGGCTGCCGCCGACGGCGAAAACTATGAATGGACCGATATGTACGCCGGCTTTGCCGACACCGCAGAAAAAGAGGGCTTTAAGGAGCTTGCCGCCAAGTTCCGCTTGGTTGCCGCTATCGAAAAGCACCATGAGGAAAGATACCGCGCACTCTTAAAGAACGTAGAGACTGCGGCAGTATTTGCAAAGAGCGAAGTCAAGGTATGGGAATGCCGCAACTGCGGACACATCATCGTAGGCACCAAGGCTCCAGAGATTTGCCCCGTTTGCGCTCATCCTCAGGCTTACTTTGAAATCAACATTGAGAATTATTAAATAAGTATTTCCTTATAAATCTGCGGCGTAAAAACCGCAGATTTTTTTGTTTTGTGTTGCAAAAGTCAGGAGTATATGATATAATAAATAAAACACTCACGGAGGTTATACAATGCTAAAAGAAGGTACACAGGCACCACCCTTTATGCTAAAAGATAAAGACGGCATAGACGTTGCGCTGTCTGATTTTATCGGCAAAAAGGTAGTGCTTTATTTTTATCCCAAGGACAATACTCCGGGTTGCACAAGGCAGGCGTGCGCGTTTGCCGCGGCGTACTCGAGGTTTAAGGATGGAGACGTCGCCGTTATCGGTATCAGCAAGGACAGTGTGGAAAGCCACGCAAGGTTTGCGGCAAAGTACAATCTCCCTTTCGTTTTGCTGTCAGACCCGACTACCGAGGTTTTGCAGTCTTACGACGTTTGGCAGTCAAAGACGCTCTATGGCAAGACCTCTATGGGCGTTGTTCGTTCAACTTATATTATTGATGAAAAAGGCGTCATTATCAAGGCGATGCCAAAAGTAAAGCCCGACACAAACGCGACTGAAATACTCGAATATTTAGGTAAATAAAGGAATCAGACATGGACATTTTAGCAAGACTCGCAAAAGAATTATCACTCACCCTGCCCAGAGTAGAGGCAACCGTCAAGCTGATCGACGAGGGCAATACCATCCCGTTTATCGCACGATACCGCAAGGAAGCAACCGGCGCGATGGACGACCAGGTGCTCCGCACGCTCGACGAACGTCTCAAGTACCTGCGCAACCTTGACGAAACACGCGAAAAGGTCAGAGAATCAATCACCTCCGTCGGTGCTATGACCGACGAGATTAATGCTGCGCTTGACGCAGCGGAAACTTTAACCGAAATCGAAGATATATACCGTCCGTACAGACCAAAGCGCAAGACGAGAGCCAGCGTCGCCAAAGAAAAAGGTCTCGGTCCCTTGGCAGACGCTATCTACGCTCAGGCACCCGATTCACCTGCACCAGAGGTTATGGCTGAGGGCTATATCGACGAGGAAAAAGGCGTTAAAACAGTCGAAGACGCTCTGCAAGGCGCGAGTGACGTTATCGCCGAGATTATTTCGGACGACGCAGAGCTACGCAAGAGACTGAGATACGTTTGCTATCACAATGCTTTTATAAAAACCTGTCCTGCAAAAGCGGCAGAGGAAGGCAAAGAACAGGACCTCGGCGTTTATGCGATGTATGCCGATTTTCAAGAGCCTGTATGCAAGATAGCAGGCCACAGAGTGCTCGCCGTCAACAGAGGCGAAAACGAAGGCGTATTAAAGGTAAGCCTCGTATTTGAGCGCGTTATGGCGATGAATATAATCCGCACACTGCATATCAAGGACGGCTCGCCATGCACCGAGTTTGTAAGGCTCGCAGGTGAAGATTCATACGACAGGCTTATATTCCCTGCCATCGAAAGAGAAATCAGAGGCAGTCTGACAGACGTTGCTTCGGACGCGGCCATCAAGGTCTTTGCTTTAAACCTCAAGCAGTTGCTAATGCAGCCTCCCGTAAAAAACAAAGTCACGTTAGGTCTCGACCCGGGCTACCGTATGGGTTGCAAGGTTGCGGTGGTTGACGGCTACGGCAAGGTGCTCGACACCGCCGTAATATACCCCGTTCCCCCGTTTAACAAGATAGAGCAAGCCAAAGTTACGGTCAAAGCGCTCATCAAAAAACACGGTGTAAATGTCATCGCAATAGGCAACGGTACCGCAAGCCACGAAACCGAGGTTTTTGCGTCCGAGGTCATCCACGAGATAGGCGGCGACGTCGCTTATATGGTAGTCAGTGAAGCAGGCGCTTCGGTATATTCGGCATCAAAGCTCGCGGCAGAGGAATTTCCCGAATACGACGTTAACCTCAGGTCCGCCGTTTCGATAGCTCGCAGACTGCAGGACCCTCTTGCTGAGCTCGTAAAGATAGACCCCAAGGCTATCGGCGTAGGTCAGTATCAGCACGATATGCCGCAAAATCAGTTGTCAACCGCATTGGACGGCGTAGTCGAAGCCTGCGTTAACAGCGTAGGTGTTGACCTCAATACCGCATCGGTATCGCTCTTGTCGAGAGTTGCAGGTGTCAATGCTTCCATAGCAAAAAACATAGTTAATTACCGCGAGGAAAACGGTGGTTTCGGCTCGCGTGCCGAGCTAAAAAAAGTCCCCAAGCTCGGACCCAAGGCTTTTGAGCAATGCGCAGGCTTCCTCAGAGTACACGGACGCAATTTCCTCGACAACACAGCTGTCCACCCCGAAAGCTATGACGCGGCGCGCGGTCTCTTGGATGCTCTCGGATATACCTCTGACGACGTTAAAAAGAATAAGCTGACAGACTTTGACGCGCGACTTGAAGCCGCAGGTAAGCAGTCTCTCGCAGATAAGCTCGGCATAGGTCTGCCTACGCTCGAGGATATTGCATCGGAGCTTTGCCGCCCGGGCCGCGACCCGCGTGACGAGTTGCCAAAGCCTATGCTCCGCACCGACGTGCTCGGCATCGAGAGCCTTACGCCGGGTATGGAGCTTACGGGAACCGTCCGCAACGTCATCGACTTTGGTGCATTCGTTGACATAGGCGTGCATCAGGACGGACTGGTACATATTTCGCAATTCGGCAAATTTGTTAAGCATCCGCTCGAGGCAGTCTCTGTCGGTGATATAGTAACGGTTTGGGTGCTCGCAGTTGACGTCAAAAAAGGACGCATCTCACTGACGATGAAGCGCCCCGAAAAGAAAGACTGATGAAAAAAGTATTAAGCGGAGCCGTCGATATGGTTGACGGCTCCCTCTTTAAGGGCATAATGCTTTTGTCTCTGCCGCTCGTGCTGTCCAACGTACTGCAGGTGCTGTTTAACATGGCGGACGTCGCGGTAGTCGGACGGTTTGGCAGTGCAGAGGCGCTCGGCTCCGTCGGCTCTACCACTACGCTCGTAACACTCTACACGGGCTTTTTGATTGGTCTCGGAGTAGGTATCAACATCATTACGGCGCAGTTTTTGGGTGCAAAACGCGACAAAGACGTAAGTCAAACGGTGCATACATCGTTTTTACTGGCACTCATTACGGGTGTTTTGATATGGCTGATAACCTTTGTTACCTCAAAGCCGATGCTGATGCTCTTAAATACAAAGGACGACCTTTTGGACGGCGCGGTTTTGTACGTCAGTATTTACGCTATCGGTATGCCGGCCATGGCGGTATTTAATTGCGGCAACGGCATACTGAGTGCAGACGGTGACACAAAGAGCCCTCTCACCTATCTCACCGTGGCAGGAGTGCTGAACGTGCTCCTTAATCTCCTGTTTGTCATTACTTTTAATATGAGCGTCGCAGGTGTCGCCATAGCGAGCGTCATATCTCAGTATCTCTCTGCGATATTAGTAACGGCAAAGCTGTTTAGAGTAAAAAACGCCTGCCGTATGAGCATAGGCAATATGCACATCTGCCTGCCAAAAGCAAAAAAGATACTCTCGCTCGGGCTGACTACGGGATTTCAGTACTCGGTGTTTGCGATAGCCAACCTCTTTATACAGGCGAGCGTCAATTCCTTTGACACCGTAACTGTCGAAGGCAACGCCGCCGCGGCAAACACAGACATACTCATTTACGACATAATGGGCGCGTTTTACACCGCGTGTGCAAGCTTTATGGGGCAAAACCACGGTGCTGGCAAAAAGGACAGAGTAAAAAAGAGCTATTACGTCAGCACGCTATACTCGTTTTTGGCAGGACTGATTTTCGGCGTAGGCTTGGTTATATTAGGCAGAGAGTTTTTATCTCTCTTTACAAAAGAGCCTGCAGTAGTCGAAGCAGGTATGCGGAGACAATACATTATGGGCTTTAGCTACTGCATTTCGGCGTTTATGGACTGCACTATCGCCGCGTCGAGGTCTATGGGTAAGAGCCTTGTGCCGACTGTAATTGTCATACTCGGCTCCTGCGTTTTTAGAGTAGTATGGGTTTATACCGTTTTCGCATACTTTCACACTATCGAGTCGCTTTATTTGTTATACGCCTTTTCGTGGACTATCACGGCCGGCGCAGAGATTATATACTTTTTTAAAATATTCAAAAAACAAAACGGGGTTATCGCGAGATAACTCCGTTTATCTTTTATATTGATAACAGCGATATAAGGTTATCGTCCGTAATACCGAGCCCGTGCATAAGAGCCGAAGCGTACTTATGGAAAGGCATGTGCTCTATCATACGAAATGCCGCAGCCAAAACATCGGTCAAATATTCGTCCCCGTCGCTTACGCCCACTGCGCCGATACACAAAAACCTGATAAGCGCGTAGATAAGGCAAAGCGCATAGAACTCGTCTTTAAAGCTCATACCCTCGTCACCGAATGGGAAGCGAGAGTAAAACAAATGATTGACAATGACGTTTTCGATGCCGGATTGCCAGTCGGGATAGCACGATTCAAAGACGGCTTTTAACACTTGATACTTGTCTATAGAAGTTATTTGGTCTAAAATGCTAACGCCGTAATCGCAGAGCGAAACACTCTTTTCATCAAGTATAGATACAATCTGCCGCATGGTATCAATCGGGCATTCGGAGTTATCGGCTTTTGTCTCGACTTTTAGCTCTTTGCCGAGATTGATTATTCGGCGATTAAGCGGCAGCGACCTATCCTGAATTATTTTGATAAGCTGCAGTCTAAACTCTTGTTCGTTGCCTGAGGTTTCGTCAAAGACGGTGTTTGTGCCGTTCCGGAGCGGAGTATATTCGATTTCGCGCTCTATGAGTGACAACGGTTCCTTACGGAAAAACAGCATTTCGATAACTCTCTCACAGCTCGCGGTGCAGGAGCACTCGTTATGTCCCGTTGTTCGCAAGGCTCTCGGATATAGCCTACAAACCTCCGGCAAAAGGTCTTCGCCGAGCGTGGCTTGGATGGCGCATCTGCCGTCCTCCATACGCATGTGGCACTGACCGTCGTACTTGTGAGTTATCTGCGCGTATCTCTCGGGAGTGGCGTGGTCTAATATATGGGCGCCGCAATCTATACGGCGGCGCAGGTCTGCGTCACATTCGAGCCCCAATAGTCTGAAATAATCGTCTCTCGAGATAGACACAGGCCAACCCTCGCAGCAGGCGTGGCGGCACTCGCCCATTTTGCACATAAAGTGAATATAATAGTCCGGCATGAGGAAAGAGTCATTGCGCTTCATATAGTAACCTCAAAATAAGATGATACATTTTATCATTTTGTTTAGCCCATGTCAATATTGACAAGCGCGTTTGTTTGTGAGATAATAATAAAGGAGGATGCAAGTTATGATAAAAACAGTAGTTTTAAAAACCATAGACGACGTACTGCACATCTTATCCGAGCAGGAAAAAATCGACTCGATAGACAGATACCGCAATTCGTTTTTATATCGCGGTATGCCTAACGCGAGCTGGCATATCGAAACGAGCCTCTTGCGCAAGTGCAAGCACAAGCAAAAGGAACTCGAGCCTATCATCCTGCGCAATTTCACAAAATACGCGGTCAACGAAGACCCCGAGCTCGAAAAATCTGTCTGGCGCCAAATGATAGTCGGCAGGCATCACGGTTTGCCCACCCGTCTGCTCGACTGGTCACGTTCACCACTCATAGGTCTGCACTTTGCGACCGCTGATACAAAACTCGAGTCGCTCGACAAACGCGACGGTCTCGTATGGCGCATAGATATGGAGGAGCTTCACAAGCTTTTGCCATTAAAATATCAACAGCCCATGCAGCAACTAAAGAGCTTTATGATGCCGATAGACGTGCTCGACACGATAACAGGCAGTCTAAAACAGTATGACGACGATATGGGCAACAGTGCCATGGTAGTCGTTGAGCCGCCGTCAATCAGTAATCGCATCATAAATCAATACAGTTATTTTTCGCTCGTGCCGACTGAAATGACCGACATAGAAGGCTTTCTCGACAAATACACAGACAATACGGTCAAGTACGTGATACCCAAGGAAATCCGCTGGCGCGTGCGCGATATGCTCGACCAGCTCAACGTAAACGAGCGCATCGTCTATCCCGGCCTAGACGGTCTCTCGATGTGGCTCGAAAGGCGCTATTACGTCAAGGACGGCGAATAAAAGAAAGGACGGCAGTTAAGCCGTCCTTAATTTATGCCTTAAATCAGCCCTGCTTGGTAACCTTGGTTACGTGAGGCTGTGCGCCGTTGTACCAGTAGAGGAAGCCCTCGATGTCGATAACGTCACCGACACTCAGACCTTCGACTGCCTTGTAAACGTCGGTATCCTCTCCGCAGAGATAAGACTCAACGGTAAGTGAAAGAGTGTTTTCGCCGACTTTTACGGTGAAGTAAAGGTCGTTGCCCTTTTCGCCGGAGCCGTCCCAGTTGTAGTTGAATGCGTCGCCTGCTTCGTTATAAGCAACGACGGTAGCGCCCTTGACTGCTACGAATGCGTTTTGATAATCAATAAGGTTATCTTTGCCGACAAGGTCGGTTACGTCGTAAGCATCATAAGTGCAGGACATGCTCTCGTCGATTTCAAAAGTAGCGTCAACGATTTCGATTTCGCCGGACCACTCGGACTTGACACCGGTAACCTTAATCTTGGTGCCTGCCAAAAGTCTCTCGGAATCTTCCTGGCTGCAAGACATGTTGTAGATAAAGTAACCGCCGTCGTTATCCATAGCGTAAACGGTGATAACGCCCTTGCCGTTATCTTCCCACCAGCCCTGTGTAGCCTGAACGTAAGCTTCGATAACTACCGCGCTGTCTTTTTCTGCTGCGATATACTCAGCATAAGTCATGACACCCTCGCTCTTTTCGTCGATGATGGAGATGTCAAAGTCAAAGCTGCAGGATGCCATAGCAACGAGCATAAGGACAGCAATAGTGAGTGCAAGAATCTTTTTCATAAAAAATCTCCTTTAATTTTATTTGGTTTTACCAAACTATTAACATTATAATACAAAAGAGTTAAAAGTCAAGATGATTTTGCTTTTTTGTGCTTGACTTTTTTTACTGCAGTCACAGTGCCGAGCACCCCCCAAACGACGGCGAGAGTTACGATAAGCACAATCGACTCGGTGGGCCAAGCGCCGAGGTCGAGATTTTGCGTCAGCTTGTACTGAGAGCGTATGCTGTTGTACTGCTTTGTAATAAAGGCGTCGTCAACCGTTTCCTTACGGAATATTGACTTGACTACGTTCTCGATGAGCGCACCCGAGGCGTTGCGTAGCGACGCAGAGCCGTTGTAAACGGGTGTGACGAAAGTGTTGGCGATATTATCAAGCAAAAGCTTTGACGCGGCTATCTTGACGCCGTAGTAGTTGTCGTTGTCCTCACCTGCCCTCGACAGATAATCGACGTACTCCTCTGACGACTGCGCCTTGGACGTAACGGGAACGTAGCCCTCGGTCTCGGCGTAGGCTATCTGCACCTCGTTTGTGAGGAGGTACTGCATAAACAGCCACGAAGCCATTACCTGCTGAGGGTCGTCACTGTTAAAGAGGCAGATGGACGGTCCCTGCGAAATCATCTTGGGGTTATCTACGTCGTACTGAGGGATAGACATTACGACGGTCTCAAACTCGGTTATGCTGTCCTCGGGGATATCGAGCAGCGGTGCGTCTGAGCCCATCCAGGTAGCACCTGCGGTGGAGTCAATCGCGAATATACACTGACCTGCGTTTAGGAAATTACCGGGATAGCCCGAGTACTTAAAGGTCGAAAAAGCTCCCTGCTTTGTATAGTCGGCAATCTCGAGCAAAAGCTCTCTCGTAGTGTCGTTGAATATGAGTACCTTGCCGTCAGAGGTCGAATAGTCGGCGCCTAACTGCTTTAGCATCTGTATCATCATATTGTCGGTTGACTTGTATATAAACGGCAGCATAACCTGCTGTCCGTTGACAAGATAATTGCCATTTCCATCTTTTTGGGTGGCTTTGACCGAGACCTCCCATATAAAGTCCCACGTGAGCGTTTCGGGGAGGGTAAAACCGAGCTTTTCGACGTAAGTCTTATTGACATAGCAGGCTTCGGTAGAGCGCATATACGGGAGCGCATAGCAGGTGCCGTCCAAATAGCACTCCTGCAAAAACTCGGTGACTATTTCGTCCTTGGTCGGAGAGTCAAACTCTACATTGCTACCGCCGAGACCATAGTCGGCATTAGTCATCAAATCGTCGAGCGGTACTACGAGATTGGTGCTCGTAAGATAAGTGGCTATGTGGTCGGGATAGGTTATGCAGACGTCCGGCGTGCTGTGTACCGATATATTGGTGATAACGTCACTGTAAATCTTGGTATAATCGGTATAGAGCTTCAGTTTAACGGTAATATTGGGGTAAAGCGCCTCAAAATCCTGTATAGCCTTTTTGTATATATCCGTCTGACGCTTGTTGGTATCGTTTTTTGCCCAAAAGGTTATCTCGTAGTCGCGCGTCGTGTCAAAACTGTCGGGCATAACGAATGGCGCGTAGTCGCTGTCGTCAACCGCGTTTGTACCCGAGAGCTTGCCGTGGCAAGAGGACAAAAACGCGGCGCATAGCGCGAGAGCCAAAAGCAAAGCAAGTGACTTTTTCATCCCTTGGTACCCCCTCTCGAAACGCCTGCCATTATCTGATTGCGGAAGAATAAAAACAGTATGATAAGCGGCAATGAAACGACGACGACCGCCGCCATCATGGCAGGTATGTCCTGACGACCGAAGCCGTTTTCGCGGATGTACTGAATGCCGTTGGAAACGAGATAGTATTTTTCATCGTCGGTAACGAGGCGCGGCCATACGTAGCTATTCCAGCATTCGATAACCTTGAGTATCGTGATGGTGACGATAGTCGGCTTTGAAATCGGTACCATGACTTTTAAAAGGTACTTAAAGTCCGACGTGCCGTCAACCTTGGCGGCGTAATACAGCTCGTCTGGTATCATGGCAAAGTTTTCTTTAAGCAAATAGATATAAAATACCGACGTTACGGACGGCAGAATAAGGCCCGTAAACGTATTGCGCAGGTCGAGGTTACTGATGGTGACAAAGTTTGTGATAACAACGAGCTCGTTGGGTATCATCATCAGCGCCAAAAACAGAGTAAACAACAGCTCTCTGCCCCTAAATCTGAGGCGCGAAAATGCGTAAGCCGCGAGTATGACGACTATGAGCATAATCAATGTGGTTATTACGGTAAAAATAAGGGTATTGACAAAGTATCCGCCGAGATTGACCTCGGTAAACGCCTTGATGTAGTTCTCGACCGTAGGCGAAAGCGTGATGACTTCGGGGATTTTTTCGTTATTATACGCGCTGTAGGTCTTTACGGACGAGAGCACCATCCAGTAAAACGGGAATAGAACGATAAGCGCCCATACGCCGAGGAGTATATAGGTTATGGTCTTGCGCACGGCTTCCTTTGTGCGGAAGGTGCGCTCGAGCTTTTTGTAATCGGTGTTCGTCATTTATTATCCTCCCCTGCGTTAGTCTTTTTACCGAGCATGAGGTTGATAATCGTGATAGTGAGCACTATGGCAAAGAGTATGATAGCCGCCGCAGAAGCATAAGAAGGCGAACCGCCCGTAGAGCTATACAGCATATCGTAAATATAACCGACTATAGTGTTCATTCCGGCAGAGTTGAGGTCTGTGCCGAAAAGTGCTACCGCGTCGCTATATGCCTTAAAGGCTCCGATAAAGCCGGTGATGATGAGGTAAAAAACGATAGGCCATATCATCGGGAGCGTGATTCTGACAAATATGCGGCTCCTCGGCGTGCCGTCTATACGCGCCGCATTGTAATAATCTTTGTTGACGGATGCGAGCGAGCTCGTGAGTATGAGTATCTTAAACGGCAATACTATCCATATAGTGTAGAGACACATCACCATCATCTTTGCCCAATACGGTCCGTCGATAAAGTCAACGCCCTGTCCGCCAAAGACGGCTATAAATGTATTAACGAGGCCGTCGGTGTATTCGGTTTTGTCAAACAGTATCATAAATACGAGGCCGACTGCGAGAGTATTGGTGACGTATGGCAAAAAATAGACGGTCTGAAACAGTTTTTGAATCTTTTTGATAGAAGACAGACCCATCGAAATCAATAATGCCAAACCCGTCGAAACGGGCACGGTTATTATAACGAGTATAAAGGTGTTTTTGACCGCCTGCAAAAACAGCTCGTCGTGCAGAACGTAAGAGTAGTTATACAGTCCGACGCCGGTATAGGTCTGAGAGGACATATTAAAGTTCTCTTCAAACGAATAAACAAATACGTCGATGAGAGGATAAACCATAAACACGCCCAAAAACAGTATCGCAGGCAAGAGATACAGCCAGGCAACTTTATTTTTTCTTTCCATACATCAGTCCTCTGTATCAAGACGGGCTTCGGTTTGCTTGTCAAAGATATGCACCTTTGATTTCTTTAGGCTGAAAGAAACCGTGTCGCAGGAGGCGATAGTGTTTTCGGACGGGATAATCGCGCGGATATTGACACCCGTCATGGCACTGTGGCGGCAGACTATCATCTTGTCGCGTCCCATGACGTCCACCTTATCAAAGTCACACACGAGCGAGCCGCCATCGTCGAGAATAAAGCCTTCGGGACGGATGCCTACGTAAACCTCGCGGTCCGAGATGCCCTTTGCATCCATTACGGGACTGTCGCCTATAAAAAGTTTGCCGCCTACCACCATGCCGTTAAATACGTTGATGGGAGGAGTGCCGAGGAACTTGGCGACAAAGAGATTAATGGGCTTGTCGTAAACTTCCTGAGGTGCGCCTATCTGATTGACGACGCCTTGCTTCATCAGCACCATACTGTCGCTGATGCTCATGGCTTCCTCTTGGTCGTGGGTTACGAATATGGTAGTTATGCCGGTTTCGCGCTGGATGCGGCGTATTTCCTCACGCGTCTGCAATCTGAGTCTTGCGTCGAGGTTGGACAGCGGCTCGTCGAGCAAGAGCACCTTGGGGCGCTTGACGAGTGCACGAGCTATGGCTACGCGCTGCTGCTGACCGCCGGACATTTGGCAAGGCTTGTGGTCGAGTATTCTGTCGATCTGCACGAGCTTTGCGGTCTCGGTGGCAAGAGCAGTCATCTGCTCTTTTGACAGCTTGTCCTTGCCCTTGAAGTTTTGCAGAGGGAAAATGATGTTTTGCAGTGCGTTGAGATGAGGATACAGTGCATAGTTCTGAAAAACCATACCTATGCCGCGGTTTTCGGGTTCGAGGTCGGTAACGTCGTCGTCACCGAAAAACACCCTGCCGGACGTAGGCTTGATAAGTCCGCTGATGAGATTGAGCGCAGTGCTCTTGCCGCAACCCGAAGGACCGAGCAAGGCGACGAGAGTACCGTCGGGTATCTCGATATCCATATCGTTGACCGCAATAACCTTTTGCGGTGACGCTTTTGTAGCGCCGGGGAACTCTTTAGTCAGGTGTTGCAAAACAATCTTCATACACATAGCTCCATTCTTTTGGTTGCGTAAATTATAGCAAAATCCGTATATAATGTCAACATTTTGCAAGTAAAATAACAAAAACAATATAACTTTTAAATCGTCAAATATTATATTGCTTTTTTCGTCAAAAAATGATAAAATGTAAAGACACAAATGCAAAGGCGGCAAAACCGATTTGAATAACAAAACAAACAAACTGCAAAAAACAAAAAACATCACCACCGCAGTGCTGCTCGTACTGTGCCTTTTGCTGTGCATTACGGTGCTGTATATTGTCGAAACGAGCGTTAAGGTTGACGATACCACCGATTCTGGCTACGACATCATCATCACCGAGGTCTGCTCGTCTAACGGCACCATCGACTACGACGGCTACGGAGACTTCAGCGATTATATAGAGCTGTATAACAGAGGCGAAACGGTTGACCTCAAGGGCTTTGGTATCACTACAAACAAGTCGTACCGCAACGAATATACCTTTGACAGCCTGACTTTTGAGAGCGGCAGTTACCTCGTGCTGTGGTTTAACGGCAAGGACGTGCCTTTTAAGCTCTCGAGTGCAGGTGACGAAAAAATCTCGCTCGTTTCGCCCGACGCAGTAGTCGTATGCTCGGTAGATACCCTGCCGCTCGGCAGAGACGAATGTATGTCGTGGGACGGCAACGAATATCAGATAACCACCGACGCAACCCCCGGCTATCCCAACACTGCAGCAGGGCTCGAGCTTTTCCGCAAGGGTACTCCTATGGAGTACGGCACTCTGATTATAAACGAGGTCTTGATAGACAACGTTTCGGCACTCCCCGACTTTGAGGGCGACTACTGCGACGTTATCGAGATAAAAAACGTCTCCTCTCAGGTTATCAATACAAAGGATTATTTTATCAGCGACGGATTTGACCGCAAGGGACGCGAAAGACTGCCCGACCGCGAGCTCGCGCCCGGCGAAATACTCGTTATTTACGCAAGCGGCAAGGGCTTGACGACGGATAGCGGCGAGTTTCACACCGATTTTGCTTTGTCAAGCGGTGAAACGCTGTATCTCTTTTATCAAAACACCTACGCAGAGGTAGAGCTCGGCAGTCAAAAAGACAACTATTCGCTCTGCTACGACCCGAACGGTTATATCGCAATGCTCGCCACCCCGGGGTACGAGAATACCGAGGACGGCTATGAGCAGTTTTGCTACAGCAGGCTCGCAGACAGCCCGAGCGTTGTTATAAACGAAATCCTTTTGTCATGCGACCTCACACCCTACGACGGCTCGCTGAGAGACGTTATCGAGCTACACAATACGACAAATTCTACCGTCAGCCTCTCGGGTTGGTATATTTCGGACGACGAAGCAGAGCCGTATAAGTTTGCTCTGCCGGATGTTACTGTAGAGGCAAACGGTTTTTACGTGCTGTATGCCGAAAAATCAAGTCTGCAAAACGCCACCGGCTTTAAGCTGTCAAGCGGTGAAGCAGTATATCTCACTGCACCCGACTATAAGCGCACGGCAGGCGTCAGCTGTATGAGTGCAGGGCGCGGCAACTCGAGATACTTAGATAGCGACGGCGAATATCACGACGGCAATATTACTATAGGCTATAGCAACGACCTGTACGGCAAGGCGCAGTATGCAAAAGCCACACTGCCGAGCGGTGTCATGATAAGCGAAGCCGTATCGTTGAATACTCAGTATCTCGCAGGTCCTTACGGCACCTACAACGATTTTTGCGAGCTTTACAATAACACGAACTCGGATATTGACTTGACGGGTTATTATCTGTCTGACGACCCCGAGGAGCCTATGAAGGCGTCTCTGGACGGCTTTATAATCAAAGCAAACAGTTATCTCGTCGTCATACTTTCGCCCGACGGACTCAACGTCAAATCGGGCTACAAGAGTGTAAAGTTTTCGCTCAGCTCTGCAGGTGAAACGTTGACGCTCAGTCAAGGAAGCACCATTATAGACGCAATGCCGATGCCTGCGCTGAGTGCAAACAGCGCGTACGGCAGAGCAAAGGGAGCGGACGGCTTTAGCCTCCTGTCCGAGCCTACGCCGGGCAAGGTCAACGGCAGTGCGGTCAATATGCAGTCGTCTATGCCGGGCGCAAGTCTCGCGCAGGGCGTTTACGAAACTGCTCAGACCGTAGAGCTAATCGGTGAAGGCACGATATTTTACACCCTCGACTGCACGGTGCCTACCGCGGCAAGTCAGATATATACGTCTCCCCTCCTGCTGACAAAAACGACGGTTGTCCGCTGTGCACAGATTATTGACGGCAGGACGATAAGCAAAACCACGACCTACACTTATATCATCGGCGAAAACGACACCCTCGAGTGTATGTCGCTCGTCTGTGAACCGGAGGATTTGTTTAACTACTATCACGGCATATACGCAGACGGTCCTAATGCCGAGAGCGAGTTTCCTTATAACTACGCAAACTTTTACAACGACTGGGAGCGCGAAGCTAACATCAGCTTTTACGGCAGTGACGTGCAATACAGTGAGGACTGCGGTGTTAAAATATTCGGCGGACTGTCAAGGGCGCTCAAAAAAAAGTCGTTTGCCTTGTATTTCCGCACGGTTTACGGTGCAAGCTCGCTAAATGCCAAGGTTTTTGCCGACAGTGACCTCGAGTGCTACGAGGCGCTGGTGCTCAGAAATTCGGGTCAGGATTACTCAAAGGCTTGTATGCGCGACCCCCTCGAAACCAAAATAGCCAACAAGTACCTCGGTCTCGATTACCAAAACAACCGTCCCGTGGCGCTGTATCTCAACGGCGAGTACTGGGGCATCTATTACATCCGCGAAAAGATAAACGAAAACTTTATCGCAGGTCACTACGACGTAAGTAGCGACAGCGTTACCGTCACGGTAGCCAACGGCAAGTCGAGCGAGGAATACACCGCTCTTATAGATTACGTCAAGACGCACGACCTGTCGGTTGCCGCAAATTACGAATACGTCGAAAGCTTAGTTGACATCAACAACTACATCGACTATATCGTATGCGAAATCATTATCGCCAACGCCGACAACGGCAACATCAAGTTTTATAAGATAGACGGCGGCAAATGGCGCTGGATAATATACGACGTTGACCAGTCCTTCCGAGAGGCAAATCACAAGACTGTTTCGGCGCACTTGAACCCTGCCGGCACTGGCTCAAACGACTGGTTTTCGAC
>DCHM01000047.1:26183-31369 GCA_002314835.1 Clostridiales bacterium UBA1752
GATAATCGGAGATATGCAAAAAGAGTGCGACCGTTGGGGCAAGTCCTATAAGACGTGGGAAACCAACGTCGAGAATATGAGATACTTTATAAACAACCGCGCAAAATACGTCAAAGAGCAGGTGCAGTCGTATTTTAAGCTCACGGATGCACAGATGTCATCCTACGGCTTTTGAGGTGAAATATGGCTGACAGACACGAAGAAAAATATCTAATCACCTACGATGAATATTCACGCGTAGTCAGCCGTGTCCGCAAGGTCATGAACCCCGACCTGCACGGCGACAAGGGCTCGTACAAAATAGCTTCGGTTTATTTTGACGACCCCGACGACAACGCACTGGACGACAAAAAGAACGGCAACGCACTCCACATAAAGTACCGCATCAGAACCTACGACGGCGACCTGTCGTTTATACGTCTCGAACGCAAGAGCAAAAAAGGCATTATAACCTCTAAGGTTTCGGCTCCGCTAACCATAGACGAGCTGACAGCCGTACTCACAGGCAAAAGGCTCGATGAAGCTTCTCCTGCATACGCTCTGACGAGCGAAATGACCGCAAAAGGTCAAAGACCTGTCTGCACCGTGCTGTATTACCGCGAGGCGTTTGTTTACGAGCCGCTCGGCATACGCGTGACGTTTGACACTATGATAGACCGCCAGTCACCGACGATAGCTTCGCTCTCGGGCGACAACCTCACGTCCACGCCCGTCTTAGACCGCAATACCGTGATAATGGAAGTCAAATACGGCAAATACTGTCCTGCATTCGTGCGAAAAATCTGCACTACGTTCGGCACTCAAATTTCTGTATCAAAATACGCTCTTAGCAGAAATGCAAGCTACTAAAAATAAAAGAGGAAAAGCATTATGAACTTTACCGACATGATCAAAAAAAGCGTGCTCGAGGGCTTTAGCAACGACATCAATATAGCGGATATACTGATATCGCTCGCGGTTGCCTTTGTAGCAGGTCTGTTTATACTGGTTATCTACCGCCTAACCTACAAAGGCGTCAGCCGCAGTCGCTCTTTTGAGACTACACTGATACTGATGACACCTATAAGTGCGATGATAGTATTGACTATAACCTCAAACCTCGCACTTTCGCTCGGCATGGTCGGTGCGTTGTCTGTAATCAGATTCCGCACGGCTATTAAGGAAGCAAGCGACACGGCGTTTATGTTTTGGGCTGTTGCGGCAGGCATAACCGCAGGCGCACATTTCTACAAGATTACTCTCATCGGCAGTTTGTTTATCGGTGCGCTCACCTTTATCATAGTAAAACTGACGTCGGTTAGCACTCGCCCCTACCTGCTCGTAATAAAAGCAACAGACAAAAAAGCAATAGAAGCCGCCGAAATGACACTCGAGCACATGAAGGTCACAAACCGCGTCTCCTCGATAACCACTACCGAGGGAGTTACCGAAGCAATATTTGAAGTCGCAATGACCTCGGCTACTCACAAGGTCGTAAACGCCATAAGCGCACTCGAATTTGTCGAATCGGTCGCGGTGGTTGATTGCAGAAACTAAAATAAAAAGTCGCTTACTTTTAACGGTAAGCGATTTTATTTATGCAATCCTTGATAATGGCTACTGCGTCATTAACCTCGGGCATAGTGTTATACGCGTCGAGTGAAAATCTGACGGAGGACAAGGCTGCTGACGGTGACAAGCCCATAGCCGTGAGAACGTAGCTCGGTGTCAAGCATCCGCTATGGCAGGCTGAGCCGCCGCTCGCTATCAGTCCTTTGAGGTCAAATAGCTCGAGCAGTGCCGAGGCGTCACAGCCGTCAAAAGAGACGTTTAGTGTACCCGGCAGGCTATGTGACAGGTCTGTATTGATATGCGTGCCGCCGAGGCTCATAACGCCCTGTAGCAGTGCGGCACGCAGTGACGAAACGTATGCGGTATTATCATATAGCTTGTCTATCGACATCGAGAGTGCTCGCGTCATGCCGACTATCGACGGCAGGTTTTCGGTACCTGCTCTCAGCCCACTCTGCTGACCGCCGCCGAGAACAAACGGGATTATCGGCATATCGCCGGTCACACAAAGCAAACCAACGCCGCGAGGTCCGTGAAACTTGTGTGCCGAAAGTGACAAAAGGTCGATATTTTGACCTCGACAGTCAATATTAACCTTGCCTGCCGCCTGCACTGCGTCGGTATGCAGATAAACTCCCCTCTCGTGACAGACAGCACCTATCTCGGTTATCGGCATCAGTGCGCCGGTCTCGTTGTTTGCGTACATGACCGAAACGAGCACGGTTTTGTCGGTAATTGCTTGCGCTATGTCGCAGGGATAGATAAGTCCGTCGCTATGCGGGTTTACGAGGGTTACGCTGAAGTCGTCAAGATTTTCGAGGTATTTAAGCACCGCAGGGTGCTCTATCGAGGTCGAAACGATATGCTTTTTGTTTAGTCGCCTGCCGAGAGCCGCGGCTGATAATATAGCTTGGTTATCCGATTCGCTGCCGCCTGATGTATATACGATTGTGTCAGCGCCGAGCAAACGCTTTAGCTCTGACGTGCAGTCGTCCATGGCTTTATGCGAAGCTATGCCCATACTGTGACTGCTCGAAGGGTTTGCAAATACTTGGTTATAATACGGTGTCATGGCACTGAGCACCTTGGGTTCAAGAGCCGTCGTCGCCGCGTTGTCAAAATATATCATTTATTACACCTCTTATTTGATTATAACAGCCTTGATTTGTTTGTCAAGTATTGCAAACGAGATTGGCGTATGTTATAATATAAAAGATAGATAAACAAGATAGCTTACCACCCGTACGACACAAGGATTTACAAAAATGAACTACACTTCACTCTGCTATCTCGAACGCGGCGACAGCTATCTAATGCTGCATCGGGTAAAAAAGCAAAACGATATAAACAAGGACAAGTGGCTCGGCGTCGGCGGTCACTTTGAAAACGGCGAATCCCCCGAGGACTGCATGAAGCGCGAAGTACTCGAGGAGACGGGCTTTACCGTCACGAAATGGCGGTACCGCGGAATTATCACGTTTGTAAACACCGTTTGCGAATGTGAATACATGCACCTCTTTACCTGCTCGGAGTGGAAGGGCAACCCAAAGCCCTGCGACGAGGGCGAGCTCGAATGGATAAAAAAAGCAGAGCTCAAAAAGTTTCCGATGTGGGAGGGCGACATGATATTTCTCGACCTTATTTCGAGTGAAAGCACTCCGTTTTTTTCACTAAAGCTGATATACGATAACGAAAAACTAATAAGCTACGAATTGGACGGCAGGGAGCAGAAGCCGATTAATGACAAAGCGCACAAGGTGATATAAAAAGAGATAGCTGAGAATGCCACCGCCACGTAAGGAAGTATTTTGAAAATACCGGTGGCAATGTATAAAGCAACGAAAAGGAGACAGAAACCATTGATTTGGCGACTGTCTTCTTTTTGTGTAATATAAAATTCTCACACATTTGTCTTTTCTCTTGCAATATAGTAAATTAATGGTGCAAACAAAAAATGCAGGAGGAAGACAAAATGGATATCGCTTACACAGAGAAAAACAGTATTGGCATTTTCATCTCAACGGCGAAACGTACATCAAGGAACTCGGGAAGGGCGGTCTGATTTCGCACAATAAGGCATAAAAAGGACAGCCTCATGTGAGCGGCTGCCCGAGATAAAAATGCGGTGTCAAACTTTCCGTACCCCTTTAGGGTGCGCCTGTAATTGCTCTTTATAGTGGCTGTGCAAGCCACCGTTATATGACTTCTGCTTATGCTATTCTCAGGAAAATGTAAAGAAATCTTGTTACTAATAACGCAACTAATAGAATAGTAAATAGTATTTCCCACAATATCAATCCGATCATTTGATAACTTATGAAAAATAGTAACAAAATCAAGCAAAAAGAAAGCACAATCATAATAACGTTAATCACAGTAAGTCTAAAACATTTATCATGTTTAATAAAGTGCCGACAGCAAAAATAGATATTTGTTTCTGCAAAGAGTATGACCATTACTCGCAGCACAATTATCCCCATACGTATCTTTGCACCAGCGATATCTACTCCACCGCTCATTTGGGGTAATTCATCTGCCATTTTTCTTAATTCTGAAAAAGCCGGCAAACTCGACGTAATAAAAGAGGCAATCAGAATTGAAAGAAGAGAAAAATCAACGATGCGTTGTTTCCATTTTGTCAAATTCTCATCCTCCCACTTACTTTGTTTTACTACTCTTTTATTTACCACAATCTCAACGTTTTTTCAATAGCATTATTTGATATTTACTATTTTTTTACTTTCTGTATCTTAAAGAAAAACGGTGTAATCCCATTTCTGAGATTACACCGTATCACACACATCAGAAAAACATCTTATGTGCCTGTGGCTAAAATCAGCTATCTTTTTTGTCACGGGTTACATATTCCGCAGGGCTCGTAGCCCTGTGCTATGAGGTCTTCGCGGGAGCCTGTGAAGGTCTGCTTGTTTTTATCCGAAATGCTGTCTGCTCCCGAGCAGGTAGGCAGGTGGAACTTATGCGAATTTGTGTTGAGTATATACGTCTGCACGTTCGCTTGCTCGGCAGTCTCTTTTTGACTGCTCGTGCCGTCTGCATAGTTTATCTCTATGCTCGGCTGTGAATTATAGGCAAAGACGCAAAAGCAGATGCCGTCGCCCTCGTCCTCGACCGAATAGCCCTCCATCATAACGCCGCGGGCGAGCAATTCCTCACCTATAAATATCGGCGTGACGCGATACATAACGTGGTTGCCGGTCTCCTTGATATAGTCGGCGGTCATATCCTCAAACGGGAGCATACCCTGTATGTTGAGATAACGTGTGCCGGTTATCAGATTTTGCTTGTTGGCGTTTTCGGCGGTAAGCTGATAGCCTATCAGGTGGCAACGGTTATAGAGATACTTGCCGTCCACGCAGTCGTATTTGACGGTCTGCCAGCCGGTCGGCTTGACCTGACCTATCGAGCCGCGCTCCTCAGTGGGCATGAGCTCCTTGCCTATGCAGGAGATGCAGGCACTGCAACGCCCGAGAGAATCGAGCTCGCCGTAGGTTTCGTATGCGGTTGTCGTGGCAAGCGAAGCAACGGGAGGAGTTTGTGCGACGGAAATATACGCTTTGTCACCAAAGGACGGCAGGGACGAAAGGTCGATGCCGTACAGCGAATATTCGCCTAGG
>DCHM01000047.1:31440-46386 GCA_002314835.1 Clostridiales bacterium UBA1752
CTGACCTGAGATGAAACGTCATCCGAAACACCGCCTACGCTTATCGAAAGAGTGCAGGAGGTAACAAGCAGTAAAACGGCTGTAATCAGCGCGAGAAGGGATATTATCTTACGCATTTTGTGTAAACCTCCTTTGTGATTTTTTCGTGCGAGGTGCCGACGAACTCGCTTGATTCACTAAGGTTAAAGCCGTATAAAAACGGCGAATCAATCATCGCCACGTCGGACGGATAGTGACGGTTAAAATTGTATATTACCAAGCGGTCAAAAAGGTCAAAATACCGTGACGGCTCTGTAAGCTCTAAAAAAGTGTCCCCCTGCCCTATTGTCTCAAAGACTATGGCTTGCGGAATGAGCTTTTTGGTATATTCGCTCGCATACAGAACGCCACCGCAGTCGGCTAAAACGTCTGCCGTAATTGCGCTGTCGCGGCTCTGCCTGCGACCGTTAAAGGCTATGCCGCCTGCAGAGTCTATGCAAAAATAAAGTGTCATATTATCACCTCAAAAGCATTGTATCATTATTTGGTGCAAAATGCAAATAAATCTTGCAATAATCGCTATTTACTGATATAATTTTGGTATGTTCATTAGGAGGTTATATAACTCAGATGAGTGACCTTAAATCTTTTATTAAACAAGCGGCGCTGCTCGCTCTGCCGATAGCCATGCAAAACCTGCTGACATCCTGCGGCTCGCTCGTTGACACGGCTATGATAGTGCCGCTCGGAGACGTCGCCATTTCCGCCGTAGGCGTAGCAAGCAGGCTGACTTTTTTAACTAACGTAATAGGCTTTGGCTTTTGCTCGGGCATGTCAACGATGATAGCTCAGTATTGGGGCGTAGGCGACCGCAGAGGAATACACCGTTCATACGGCGTGGCGCTCTCGGTTTCATTCTCGTTGTCGCTCGTACTGCTGTCGCTGTTTTACATATTCACCGGATTTTTTATCGGGCTCTTCGGCCCTGCGGCAAACGTTGCCGCCACGGCGGTTGATTATCTAAAGATAGTCGCATTCAGCATACCGTTCGTTATGTATAGCTCGGTAACCTGCGCCGCACTCAGGTCAACCGAAAAGGTCTTTGTGCCCCTGCTGTCGTCGAGCATATCGGTATGCGTCAACGTATTTTGCAACTACTGCCTTATATTCGGCAACTGCGGTATGCCGCAGCTCGGCGTCATCGGCGCGGCGTACGGAACGGTCATAGGCTGCGGAGTGCAGGCGATAATAGTTTTTGCCTTCGTGGTATTTGGCAAAAACCCGATAAAAGCCTCCCTCAAAGAGACCTTTGGGTTTGGCAGAGTTTTTGCAAAAAACTTTTTTAAGACTGCTTCGCCCGTGCTCTTGAATGAGTGCCTTTGGGCTATCGGTGCAAACGGCTATACCATGGTGCTCGCGCGTCAATCGACCGAAAAGTACGCAGGATATACGATATTTGAGACAGTGCAGCAGCTCGTATTCGTCTTTTTCGTCGGTCTGTGCACCGCCGCCGCCATTATGATAGGCAAATCGGTAGGTCGCGGCGACAACGAGGGCGCTTACCGTGACGCAAAGCGGTTTTTGATAATGACGCCGCTATTTGGGCTGTTATTGGGCGGCACGATGGCTTTGCTCAGAAACTACTTGCTGATGCTATTTGACTTTGAGACCGAAACGGCGAGAGGCACCGCATCCGCACTGATATTGTTTTACGGTCTGTGGATAGTGATAAGAATGATACCATATACTTCGATATGCGGCATTTTCAGAGCCGGAGGCGACACCAAAACGGGCTGTAAAATAGAGCTTGCGACAATGTACGCGCTCTGCCTCCCCTGCGTTATTACCGCGGGAATACTGCTAAAGCTGCCATTCTTTTGGATAGTGGTGATAATGTTTGCCGCGGACGACATACCAAAAGGCATACTCTGCATAAAGCATTTCGTCTCAAAAAAGTGGATGATAAATCTGACGAGAAGGTGATTTTTAATGACCGAGGTCGTTGCCGCACTGATAATAAATGACGGCAGGTTTATGATTTGCAAACGTCCCGAGCACAAGGCACGCGGCGGACTGTATGAGTTTGTCGGCGGCAAGGTCGAAATAGGCGAAACAAACCAGGAGGCGCTGATACGCGAGTGCCGCGAGGAACTGAACGTAGTCGTCAAGGTCGGAGCGCCGTTTATGGACGTGGTACACGAGTACCCCGACTTGACTGTGCATCTGAGCGTCTTTTACGCCGAAATCGCCGAAGGCACTCCCGAGCTAATCGAGCACACCGACATACGCTTTATCAGCCCGTCGGAAATAGACAAATATGTATTTTGCCCGGCGGATATAGAAATACTGGCGCAAATTAAAAAGGCTCTGTAAAGAGCCTTTTTGTATTATCTCATTTCCTCGATGTGATAAACGTAATCAAGGGTTGCGAGGGCAGAGATTATTTCGCTGTGTTTTTTATACTTTTTGAGCTCGGCACTATGTATCGTGACCGAAATCGTATATACCGCAAGTCCGCTGTTGGCGTAGGCAGGGTTTGACTCGATATCGTCGATTGTCAAGCCGAGGCGGCGTATCGTAGTGACAAAGTCTTGGAGGTTTGATTTGCTTTTTAATTCGAGATGGATTTCAAAGTGGTTGGAGCGGTCTTTGAGATACCTTTCGAGCGAAGGAAAGACCGAGAGCGAAAATACCATGCCGACAAAGGCAATAAGCGCGAGAGTAAACAGACCGGCGCCGCAGGCAAGACCGATGATGGCGGTGCCGAAAAGTCCTGCTGAGGTGGTAAGTCCCCTGATTTGGTTACGCGAGCTGAAAAGCACCGAATTGCCGCTGATCATAGCGGAGCCGATGACTGTCGCCGCAGAAACGACGGGCAGTGTGACGCCGAGCGCAGACATAGAATAGATATCGACTATCATAGCTGTGGTCGCGGCAAGGGAAATAGCCATAAAGGTTCTGAGACCTGCCGAATGACGCTTGCTCGAGCGCTCCCATCCGACTACAGCGGAGAGCATCAGCGAAAGGACTATGCGTAGTGCGATGGAAAAAACGTTGAGATTTGACGCCCAATCGCCGAGCAAAGCGGTTATCGGGTCTGTAATATTGAGTAACGGCATACTTACCTCCTGCCGCCGAAAAATCTGCGGCGATTATTGTTTGTAACGGTGGTGTATTCATCTGCGGCTTCGTCAAACGCCTGCTCCTCCTGCGACGGCGCACCGTGCTTTGGCAGGTCTGCCTGTATGGTGTTTATACGGCTAATCAAAACCTCGAGCTGAGAGAGCGGCTTGCCGTCCGCGCCCACCGTGGGCACGTCGGTTATCGTCTCCAAATCGTTGGAATACGAGTGCGAGAGATAGAGCGCTAGCTTTGCAAGCGCAGGTCCTACGAGCTCGTAAAGCACCGATGTTGCGAGTATGACGGTGCCGAGGCTCGTGCCTACCGAGCCGGGTATCATACGCGACGCGAGCGCCGAAAGTCCGATAGCCACGCTCGACTGAGGTACAAGGGCAAGACCGAGATAGTTGCGGACGGTACGAGGTTTTTTGACTATCAGTGAACCGAGGAAAGAACCTATGTATTTGCCCAAAATACGCACTCCGAAATACGCGAGAGCTACGTAAATGAGAGCCACGCCCCCGCTTTCGCCGCCGACGGCGAGTGCGCCGAGGTCAAAGCAAACGCCCGAGCGGACGAAAAACAAGAGCAGTATAGGCGGACTGAAATAATTGAGCTGCTTAAACAGCTTGTCGTCGTCAGTGATATTGATATAAACGGTGCCCATACTCATACAGCCGAGCAGAGGCGAAACGTCGAGTGCCGTGCAAATACCGCAAAAAGCGAAAAGCAGTGCGATAGTGATAATCAGTCGGTTGTCGTTAGAGCGTTTTGTCGGCATCAAAAGCTTTAAAAGCAGTCCAAAGCCGCAACCGACCGCCATTACGGCGAGATTGATGAGCAAAGGCAGCATTATATCGCCTAAGCCTGCACTGCCGCCGCCCATAGACGCGAGCGCAACCGAAACAGCTACGCCGAAAGCGAGCAGAGACATAACGTCGTCGAGCGCCACGACCTGCAAAAGCGTATCAACAAAGTCGCCCTTGCTGTTGGTTTGCCTTATGGTCATCATCGTCGAGGTAGGCGTGGTCGCCGCGGCGATAGCGGCTATGACTATCGAAAAAGCAAAATCAAGCCCCAATACGAAGCGCATAATCACGAATACGAGCGAGCAAGATAAAAATACCTCGCAGAGCATAATGACTATGACCTTGGAGCCATTCTTTTTGAGCGTGTCGAGCCTGAAAAATTCGCCCGTCGAAAGCGCAATGAAAGCGAGGGCTATATCAGGCAAAAAGTCGAGGCCGTCCGTGAAAGAAACCGGTATCAAATCTAGGCAGTAAGGCCCGATGATTATACCGGCGAGTATATATGCGGTTACGTTAGGCAATCTCAAAAGCTTGGTGACTCGCGTCATCAAAAAGCCGCAAAAAAGCATAATAGCTACCGAAACGATAGCTATTGCAGACGGAGCGTTGCCGAGCGCATTATAGAGTTCAGACAGCATGATTTTTACCCTTTATGGAACCGTTTTGCCAGGTTGATTTGCTGAAAAGCACGAGTATCGGGAAAATTTCGAGCCTGCCGACGAGCATATCAATGATAAAGACTATCTTTGACAGCACCGAGAAAGAAGCAAAAGACTGCGTGGGACCTGCGGCATCAAAGCCCGGGCCTATGTTGTTGACGCAGGAAATGACCGCCGAAATATCGGTTATAAGCGTCTTACCGTCTATGGCGACAAGCAATGTACTAATAATGATAATGCCGACGTAAGCACCGAGATAGACGTTGGTGGTATTGACTACGGATTCGTCAGCCGTTTCGCCGTCACGCCTTATAATCTCGACCTTTTGAGGATGGAGTGTGCGGCGCACTGCGCGCTTTACGCTCTTGAATATCAGTATAACTCTGGCGCACTTAAAGCCGCCGCCCGTACTGCCTGCACAGGCGCCTATCATCATGAGCATGAGTATGACCGCCTTGCAGACTTCGGGCCATTTGTCAAAGTCTGCAGTTGCAAAGCCCGTCGAGGTAATAATGCTGGACACCTGAAAGAACGCGTCCCTCAGTGCGTGCGAAACGCCGTCGTAGCTCGGCAGGATAAACGCAAATATCACGCCAGTCGAGCAAAGGAAAAGCAGAATATAAAACTTGAGCTCGGTGTTTTTGAGTATCTGCTTAAATTGGCCGAGCAATGCAAGATAGTATATGCTGAAATTGACACCGAATATGAACATAAAGACGGTGCAGACGTTTTGAATATAAGGGCTATAGCTCGCGAGGCTGTCGTTTTTGATACCAAATCCGCCCGTGCCTGCCGTGCCCATAGCGGTGCATACTGCGTCGAATACCGGCATACCGCCGCAAATCAAAAAGATAAAGTCGAGCACTGCCAAGGCAAGGTAGATGATATAAAGTATGCCTGCGGTTTTACGCATTTTAGGCACTAACTTGCCGACGCTGGGGCCTGAGCTTTCGGCTCTTAAAAGGTGGAGCGTCGAGCCGCCGCCCGACAGAGTAGGCAGTATCGCCATGAGAAATACGAGGACGCCCATGCCGCCCAAAAGGTGGCTGAAGCTACGCCAATACAGCACGCCGCGCGACAGAGCCTCGACGTCGTTGCAGACAGTGGCACCCGTCGTGGTAAAGCCCGAAACAGACTCAAACAGTGCGTCGATAAAGAGCGGATATTCGCCTGAAATCCACAGCGGCAGAGAGCCGCCGAGTGAAAGTATAAACCAGCTGAGTGCAGTGCAGACCATACCTTCGCGCGCATACAGCTTGTTGCTCGCCTTGCGGCATATCAAAAACAAAAGCCCTGCGACGACTAAGATAATGAGCATCGAAAAAGCAAACGCGGTAGCCGTTCGCCCCACTCCGTCAACGATGCAGAATATGAGCGATGGCAGCATAAACACTGCTTCGAGCGCCAAAATCGCCGAGATTATGCGCCCCATCATTCTGTAATTCATACTAAAACCCTTTAATCAAAAATATCGTTAAGACACATTATCTGACTGCCAGCCTTGGTTACGACGACTATCGTATCGCCTACGCCGTAGGTGGCAGAGCCGTCGGCAATGACGGTCTTGCCTGCCTTGGTGATGCAGGCGAGCAGTACGTTGGGACGGAGCTTTTGCTCCTTTAAGGGAGTGCCTATGCCCTTTGCGGTGCTATCGACGACAAACTCGATAGCCTCTGCCTTGCCGTCGGCGATAAAGTGCACCGCAGTAGCCGCGCCCGTCTGATTGCCCATCGCTCTGACGTATCTGACTATGCTGTTGCAGCAAAGCTCCTTGGGGCATACGACCGAGCCGAGCGGCAGGTTGCCGATTATTTCACTGTCCTCGAGGTGAGCAAGCTTTGTGATGACCTGAGGAACCTTGTTATTTGAGCCAAAGAGCGAAATAATGATATTGAGCTCGTCCATACCCGTCATCGAAATGAGCGCGTCACAGGTCAGCAGTCCCTCGCTCTCCAAGAGCTCGCGCCTTGTAGCGTCGCCGCATATAATGTCACAGTCGGGCAAAAGCTCGGAAAGTCCTTCGCAACGCTCGGCATTTTGCTCTATAATCGCGGTCTTGACGCCGCTCTTGCAGAGCTTGTCGGCGAGATAAAAGCTCGTCTTGCCGCCGCCGCATATCAGCACACGCTTTGTCTTGCGCGTGATAACGTCGATGTTGCGGAGCATCTTGACGAGGTTGTCGGAGGTTGCGGTAAAAAATACCCTGTCGCCCTCCTTGAGCACAAAGTAGCCTGACGGCATATTGACTTCGCCGTCTCTGAGCACGGCGCAAACCAGCGTCTTGCAGGCTACGACGCTCTGCAGATTCATCAGTGAAACGTTGCAGAGCTTGCTGCCCTCTTCTATACGCAATTCGGCAATCTCAACCCTGCCCTTGGCAAAGGTGTCTATCTTGAGGAAGCCCGGGAACTGCAAAAGCCTTGCGATTTCGTCTGCGGCTTTTTTTTCGGGATTGACTATCATCGAGAGCGCAAAGAGGTCGCGCATCTCGTATATCTGGCTCGTATATTCGGGGTTGCGGATACGTGCTATGGTGTGCAGCTTTGGATTGAGATAATGCGCGGTCATACAGGACAAAAGATTCGTTTCGTCACTGCCCGTGACGGCTATCAAAAGGTCGGCGTCGCCGATAAGAGCGGCTTCGAGTACCGATTTTACGGTGCAGTCGCCCTGCAAAGTCATTATATCAAGCTGTTCGGCGGCAGACAAAACGGTGTGGCTCGTGTCGATAACGGTGATGTCGTTGCCCTCGCCTACGAGCTTGCGAGCGATGGTTATGCCGACCTTGCCGCCTCCGCCTATGATTATCTTCATTTATTGTTACCTCCCAAATATCGAAGGATTATACTCCAAGTTGTAACGAGCTTTTGCATATCAAAAGCCGCGTTTGCCGGACTGGTGGACGGCAGAGGCACGCAGTCGATGCCCGTGGTGGGCAAAACGTATCTGCGATACAGCTCGGTCGCCTTTGAGCCGTTTGTAAACACCGCACCGATATACGCACACGACAAGACAGAGCCGATATCGTTGACGGTGATGTTTTTTATCTTGCTGTCGGCACTGCCCTCTATATCGCAGGAGGCAATAACGTCCCACAGAGCTATGCCGTGCGAAAGCAAAAGAGTCTTTTTATCGTCTGTAGTTACAGGCGTTTCGGAATCCAAAACAGTCGAAATTACGCGCCAAAAGCGGTTTTGCCTGTGACCGTAATAAAACTGAGTTTCTCTCGATTTGACCGACGGAAAAGAGCCTAAAATGAGTATTTTAGAGCCGCCGTCGTAAAGCGGCGGAATGGTGTGATAAAGCATTTTTAAGTCAATGACCGGATACCGACGCGCGGTATCCGGTCCTTAGTTGTTTGAGAGCTTAGAAATTAAACTCTATATTGCTCGCGCTGCCTGCTATACCGCCTATAACGCCTAAAGCGAAAATCACGGTGTAAATAGCCCAGACAACGAGCATTACGATGCCGAGGATAAAGCCGATTTTGCCGAGGATGACACCGACCTTAGCGGCACCGGTAACGGGCTTGCCGGTAGCCTCGGTATAAAGCTTTGCGAGTTTTTTTGCTTTTTTGCCGAATACGATACCTAAGATAGCACCTACCAAATAGCACTCGGAAAGAACGAGTGAAAGGATGCCCCAAACGAGAGTATTGGGTTGAGGGGTATCAATGGGAGCAGCTTCGTAGGTAGTTACGGGCTGTGCTTGCTCTGCGGGAGCTTCGGCGATAGTAGCGCCGCAAAGAGGGCAAAACTTGCTGTCGTCGGCGATTTCATTGTTGCATTTTGGGCAAATCATAGTAGTTCTCCTTTATTATATATTTTGGTTTTGCGTTATTTTATCACAGTTTTGACAAAAAGTCAATAACGGTGCGGTCGTATTCGTCCTTTGACACGCATCTTATGCGCGAATGTGCGCCGTACCTGAACCAAACGACGGAGCAATTTGACCCTGTTTTGTCATACATCGCCTTGGAGGTGGACGCGAGCGAAAATTCGTCAACCTTGCTGTGCAACAAAAGCGCGGGCTTTGTAAGCAGCGGAAGGCGCTTGTATGGGCCGTCCCCTACCACGTCCGCACCTGCGCAGAGTCTGATATAAGCCTTTGCGAGAGGCGAAAACGGGAACATCGGGCGGCCTTGCAGTATCATGTGTTCGTCAAACGAATCGCCGAACCTCGTGTACATACCTTCGGCTATCAAGGCGTCGAAATAATCGGGGCAGTCCTTATCGGTCATCGCAAACAGTGCAGTCGAGCCGCCGATACATATACCGTGCAGGACTACAGAGGACACGCCTTTTGACTCGCGTAGCATCCTGCCCCACGCCAAAATATCGCGGTACTCCTTGTAACCGAGCGAATTGATACGTCCCTCCGAGAGACCGTGTGAGCGGTTGTCGATAACGAGGACGTTGTAACCCGAGCGGCGGTAGGGCTCGGCAAAAAAGTACGAGTAATAGCACCCTTCGGTACGGCCTGCGATGATGATAACGGCTTTGTCAAATCCAAAGTCGCAATATTCGCCTGCGAGCTTAAAGCCGTCGGAGGTGATGCCGACGGGAGTGATAGAGCTTAAATACTCGTTACGCCAAGCAAGAGCCTCGTCGTAGAGGGCTTTATACTCTGCATCCTCTGGCATAGAGCATTCGCGCGTCCACTTGTCGCTTGACGTGCGGACGAGCAACACTCTGTATATGAAATAAGGCAAAATGACGAGCGGCAACACGCCGAAAAGCAATATAGCCGAAACGATATATATCCACATAATTAAGGCAATGTGACGAACCAGTGATACAGCTCCTGAGAGGAGTTTATAACGGTTACGTCGAGCATCGGGTTTATCTCTAAAAGTGCGTTTGTGAGCGCGTCGTCGATGTCGTCGGCACCAACGCCCTTGAATACGACGCAGGTTTCGCGGTCTGAAACGTCGTCAAGCGTCTTAAAGGCGTTAATAATCGCGGATAACTGACTGTCACCCGAGGCTATCGGCTCACCGCCCATTAACACAACCTCGTCGCCGCATTTGCCGAGGGCAAAGTCCTTGGAGGCGGTTGCTTCGCAAAGTGTAATAATGCCCGTGGCGTTTGACTTAAAAGCAGATATGCGTTGCTCTGCCGTATCGTCGGGCAGGTCGAGTGCGAGTGCAAAATAGCATTCGGCAACTGTATCGGTCGGGATGACGGTAACGCCCTCCCTGCCGCAAAGCTCAGCCGCCTGCAAAGCGACGGCAACCGACGGACGTGAGCAAGGGAATACGACGATATTTTGGGCGTCGAGCGAGCTAATGGCGCTCGCAAACTGCTCGGCAGAGACGTTTAGAGACGCGTCGGCACTGATGGCGACGTCGAGCCCTAAGTCCTTTAGCACGGTGTCAAAGCCGCCGTTTACCGCGGCTATCGTGGCGAGCGACTTAGATTTGGCAGGCTTTACGGCGCTATCGCGCTCGTTGTGCTGCAGCTGCATATTTTCGAGCTTAAAATCGACGAATTCACCGAACTCCTGCGCCGCTGAAATGACGCGCGCAGGGTAATGGGTATGTATGTGCACCTTTACTCTCGTGCCGTCCTGAACTGCCGCTACCGAATTGCCGTAGAGCGTAAGGTCGGACGAAAAGGCGTCTATCTTGAACCTTTGGTTATACTTTGGGTTATTCATGAGCTGGAGGATAAACTCCATGCAATATCCGTCTGTAAACTCGCTGTTTGCCCCGAAATAAGCGGTGTTTTTGGCCTTGGGAGCCACAGGCGAGACGAAATTATCCGTCACGGGCTTGCCGTACAGCTCCATAAGGCAGCCTTCAAATATGCAGATAAAGCCGAGGGCGCCGCTGTCAACGACGTTTGCTTCGGCAAGGACGTCGAGTATCGCCGTGGTCTGCGAAAGCGACTTTTTACATTCGGCAACGTACATTGCAAAAAGCTCTGTGACGGTCGTGCGGCGGGTTATCTGAGAGCGGATGTTGTTGATGCCCTCTCGCATAACCGTCAAAACGGTGCCTTCCACTGGGTGTACCATCGCCTTATAAGCAGTGCGGTAGCCGACTGTCAGAGCATTGCGGAGCTGTCCGACGCCTGCGTAATCGCACTTTGCGAGCTGTCTGTAAAAGCCTGCAAAAAACTGCGACAAAAGCACGCCCGAGTTGCCCCGTGCGCCGAGCAACAGTCCGTGCGAAAGCTCCTTGAGATAGCCGCAGAGCGAGGGCTGAGACTGTGAACTATTGATGCCGTTTTGCATAGTCAGCAGCATATTGGTGCCCGTGTCACCATCGGCGACGGGAAACACGTTGAGACGGTTAATCCTGTCCTCCTGCTGTCTGAGGCAAGCCGTGCCACTGCGGAGCATGGCTTCGAGCTGTGTGCCGTTTAAGGTTTTGATTATCATTTTTTACCCATATCAGATAAAGATTTTGGCAATAGATAGGTCATGCCGAAGGCTACGAGGCATACGGCGGCGCATATCAGAGTCATTATATACATCGGGTTGTAAACATAAGGGTCGTTTATTACGCCGCAGGCTGATTTGAGCGCGTTGAGCACGACGTAAGAGCCGATAGCCGTAGCCACGCCCGAAAAAAGTCCCTGCACCGCAAAATACATAGCCGAGTTTGAGACGCCCGACTTTGCTTGCTCCTCCGCCGCGAGCTGAGAAGGCACAGAGTAGGCAACGCTGAATAGCGAGCCTATCGAAAGCGACGAAACGAGTCCTGCGGCTATCGAAAGCATCGTGCGCAGAGTGCCCTGCGGTACAAACGAAACGCCAAAGAGGCAGAGCATACCGACTGAGAATGTGACGAGTGCGTATCTAAAAGCAGTGCCAAAGCCCTTGGTGCGGAATAGCTTATTGTATATCATCATAGTCAAAGGCACAGGAGCGAACGACGCTACCATTACTATCATCATACTCATGCCCGTGTCGGCAAAATACTCGTTGATGCCCGACAAAAAGAGCTGTACAGAAAACGTCATAAACGAGTAAACGCACATCCATACGATAAATGGTTTATTTTTAAATGTGCAGGAAAGCGAAGCTAAAATGCTGACCTTCTCCGCTTTGACTCCGACCGTGCCCCTGTTATCCGGCTCCTTAATCATAAAGAGCGGTATGAGCATGGTGAGCACGATAGGCAATACGATGAGCGAGACGAGGGTTATGTTTATCGAGCCGAGCATCGCTCTGACTACGACGTAGCCGAGGATGAAATATAATATGTCGCAGACCGACTTTACGTTGGAGATAAAGTTGCGGTCTGAGGCGCTATCGACGATTTCGGTAAACGTGGCGTAGTATGTAACCATCGTAAGGGTGTAAAAACTGTAAAATACGCAAAGCACCACGCCGAGATAAACCGTGTTGAGCAGTGTGGCTTGGCAGGGATTAGGCACGACGAGGAAGAGCAGATAAGCTATTATCATCGGTATCAAGCCCATGACGATAGCAGGTCTGCGGCGTCCGTATTTTGTCCTCAGATTATCGGCAAAGGACGCCATCGGGATGTCGATAATGCCGTCTATTACCTTGGCTATCACGCCGAAAATGCTCCAGAGTGCGATGATAACGAGGTCCTTGGAGCAAAAGGTTTGATTTACTGCCGCTTCGGCGGTAAAGCCGCTCGCTATGATAGCGGAGCAGAGATAAGAGCCCATCATCAGATTGAGCATATTAACGCCGAGACCCGAAACGGCGTAGAGTATCTTTTGACCTTTGGTTGTCAGTTGCTTCATTGATTGCCTCCCTGATGTTTTGCTATAATTTCACGCTCGGATACCAAGCCCTTGGTTATCGGCTTGCCGACGTAGTACGCCGCCATAAGCCCGGGACCTATATTGATGCCGCATGGCGGTAAAACGTCGCTGATAAACACGCTCTTGGGAGCAAAACGCTCCTCTATCAGCCTTTTGTATTCGACCGCCTGAGGATAGCGCGCGGTCTGTGCTATGACTATTATCTGCTCGCGCGGATTGTCTATCGTGGCGGCGATGTAATCGAGCAGGAGTGCGTAAGCCGCTTTTGCTCCTTTTGCCTTGCCGATGACGGTGGTCAAGCCGTTGTAATCAAATTCGCCTATCGGCTTGATACCTGCGAGAGTGCCGAAAAAGGCTTTTGAATGGGTTATACGCCCTTTTTTGGCTACGAAAGAAAGGTCGTCGAGCCAGCCTGCCTGATGAAAACGGTTTTTGTTTGCTTCGAGCCAGTCAAAGGTTTCCCTTGCGGTTTTGCCTTCGGTGCGCATCATCGAAGCGTACATCGCCATCAGCCCGAAGCCCGGGCCGAAGCGCAGACTGTCGAGGACGTATATCTGTGCGTCGGGATAGGTCTGTATGAGCTGTTCGCGCGCCTTGCAAGCAAAGCCGTATGCGCCGCTGATGCCGCTCGAAATAGTCATCGCGAGCACGGGAATACCCTGCGACGCGTAGGTTTCAAACTTGTCGGCGAATTGCTGCAGGTTGGCAGGAGAAGTTGAATAGCCCGTGGGGTTGCGCTTTAGGTCCTCGTAAAACGCGTCACGCGTGGCGGCGTCCCACGAATAAAACGGCTCTGCTTCCTTTTTTCCCGGGTAAATAACGTGAGCGGCGATAACCTCGATGCCGTATTGCGACTGCAATTCGGGGCTTAAATCGCACGTGGCGTCAGCCACTATGACAAAGTTTTGCATATCGTTACCTCCGTTTTATCTAAAAAGTCGTTAAGCTGTGATAACGCATCGTTTCCGCCGACGTTGAGCGCCATGGTATGTCCTGCGCCGAGCGAAATAATGACGTCCTTTGTGCTGCTGCACGCGTTGTATGCGCGGACGCCGTCACGCATAGGTACTATAATATCGTCGGTGCCGTGGACGAAAAGCGCAGGCACCGCTGAGTGCGAAAGTGCAGGGAGTACGCCCTTTTTGCAGTCCCTTTGATACTGAACGGCAAAGCAAAGACGCACGACGTGCATCAGTGCAAAGCCCGGGAGGTGTCGCCTCGTACATTCGAGCTTCATCTGGTTATAAGCCGAAACGAAGCCGCAGTCGTATAGCGCGCCCATAACGGTTTTGCCGTACTTATCCGCTACCGACATAGCGGCGGTGGAGCCCATCGAAATGCCGACGACGAGTATCGGTTTACGGATGTTTTTATCTATATAATCGCACCAAGCGAGCAGGTCGTCGCCCTCGCAGACTCCCATAGTGCATCTGCCGCCGCTGGCACCCTGCCCTCTCTGGTCGATAACCAAAAGGTCGTAGCCTCTGGCGAGCAATATTTTGGCGTAAAGAGCAAAAATAACGCTCGGCTGAGAGTGGTAGCCGTGGGACAAGAGAGCTATATATTTGCCTCCGTTGTCGATGTAAGTTGACGCAAGGTCAAGCTTGCCGCTTTTTATCGTTACAGACTCGCCTTTGAGGGCCTGAAAGCTTGCTATATCTGCAGACAATGCGTCTCTGTAAGGTGCGCGTGCAGGACAGGCAAGAGCTTTTTCGACTGTTTCGCGGCGAACCCTGCCGCAAATAAAAAGATAAACGAACTGCGCAGGCAGTACGATAAAAGCGAGGTATGCGATTAACAATATAAGTGCTATATACATCTCTAAAATATCAGCGACGCTCTGTCGCCGTCAAAATCAAAAAACTGTGCGGTCTGTGCCTTTTGCGCGCAAACCGTTATAACGTAGCCGCCGTGTCTGACGGTCTTAATATCCGCATCCAAAGAGCATATCTTTTGAGGTACAAAGGCCTTGTCGCCCCTCGACTTAAAGATAGCCTCCTTAGCCGTCCAAGCGACGGTTAAGCCGTCTGTATCTCTGCCTATAGTCTCACGCTCGCGCCTGTCAAAAGCCCTGTCTATAAGGCCGTCAAGGTCTGCATAAGCGTCAAATCTATTTTCGTTCTCGATATCTACGCCGCAGGGAGAGTTTGAGACCGCTACCGCCAGGGCACCGTCCGTGTGTGAGAGCGAAAACTCAAAGCCATTAGCATACCATTTGCCGTGTTTAACCGTAAAGTCGAGAGCATCTATTTCTATGCCGAGAGAGCGTTTTGCGGCGTAGGACAGCACGAACCAGTCGTACGTACGGACGATTTTGAGTGCTTTGCTCGTGCAGGACGCTATATAATCGCGCCTTGCCATGCTCGCTATGACAAAATCCGGCATTGTTTCGGGGATGCGTGCAAAATACACGTCGGTGATAGTGCGCGACTGCCAACGCTTGCGCGCCGCCTCCTCCTGCTCACTGCGTCTGACGCCAAAGACACACTCGTTGGCAAAATGCTCGCAGTTGTTGTGGAGCAGATTATATCCCCCTTCGCCTAAGCGCGAAAGTGCTATCGCGACCGTCTTTGCAGGCGGGATGCGGGTTTTGGCTTCTTTTTTGTCAAGCTGTAAAACCTCTACTATGCACTC
>DCHM01000047.1:46451-47867 GCA_002314835.1 Clostridiales bacterium UBA1752
CGCGGCACGGGAGGCATACCGAATTGAACGACCTCGGTTTCGCTGACCGCGACGCCGTAGTGATATATACTGCCGAGCTTGACTCTCAGCATATCACCGCTTTTAATCTCGGAGGGCCACCACTTCATTTCGTCTTGCCCTGTATATAATCGACTACGTCGCCGAGCGTGACGAAATCCGCCATGCCAACGTTGTCAAATCGGATGTTAAACTCCTCCTCGACCGCGATAACGACGAACAACATACCTACCGAATTAAACCCAAAGTCCTCGACGAGCCTTGACGATTCATCGTATTTTTCGGGCAGCTTGCCGTCGGTGGCGGCTATGATGATAGTGCGGAGCTTATCTATTATATCTTGTCTTGACATTTTTTGTATCTCACAATCTTCATACTCGGAGTACGCGCAAAATCGCTGTCTCTGACGGTCATTCTCTGCACGCGCTGATAGGACGACAGCGCGGCGTTGACCTTTTGCAATTCGGCGATTATATAGCTGTTTACGTCGGCAACTCCTGCAAGCTCGGTGGCGCGAGGTACGACCTCGAGAGCCAAGATATGCTCGCCGGTTTCGGTCACGTCCTCAAACACCTGCGACGCGGAAATGCACTTTAGCTCGTCAAACCTTGCCTCGACCTCGGCAGGCGAGATATTTTCACCGTTTGAAAGCACGATAATCTCTTTTGTCCTGCCCGTGATATACATAAGTCCGTTGTCGTCGAATCTGACGAGGTCACCCGTCTTAAACCAGCCGTCGTCGTAGGCAGGTACGTCCTCGCCTACGTAGGAGGTCAGCATATTGAGGCCCTTGAGCCACAGCTCTCCGCCGACTATCTGATACTCTTGGTTTGGATAGAGATAACCGACAGAATCTGGGTGGCTAAGGCTCTCGGGGTTACCCGAAACGAGGTTTGCCGACTCGGTAAGTCCGTAGCCGGGGAAGACCGTAATGCCGTATTTTTGGTACTCGGTGACTATGTAGGGTGCAACCGCCGCGGCACCGCATATAATGTACTGCATACTGTCGCCGAGCATATTTTTGCCGAATTTCTTTGACAGCATAAGCGCCATTTCGGCAAGCGCAGGGACGAGCACGAGTATAGTCGGTCTAAAGACCGCGACGTCGCGGAACATATCTTTATTGTTGCGGCAAATAAACAAATCCGAGCCGGTGTATAGCGAGGTCAAAAGGTTGCGTATCAATCCAAACACGTGTGACAGAGGTAATACGAGGAGATAACGCATACCAAATACGTTTTTATAGCCGTAGCAACCGTTGACTACGCCCTGCATAACCGCCTCATTGCTGAGCAGTGCACCCTTGCTCTTGCCAGTCGTGCCGCCCGTAAACATTATGACGCAGGGCGACGAAGGAGACGGGAATACAATTTGACACTTTTCGCCGCTACGCTCGGT
>DCHM01000047.1:48004-54203 GCA_002314835.1 Clostridiales bacterium UBA1752
GGAGGCAGGATGACTGCGGTTTTGCCGCTCGTGGTGACGGCAAGGAATGCAGACACAAACTCATAGCTATTGACACAGTAGATGCCTACCCTCTCGCCCTTTATAAGCGGACGGAGTGCCGAGACGTCACTCTCTATATCGGCGTAGGTAAACTGCCTGCCGTCGTCCTCTATGGCAATATCGGACGCATAGTCTTTTACGCATCTTTGCCACATTTCGGAGACGGTGCCCATCTCTTTGATACGGTCAAAGGTGGCTTTGTCGGTATAAGACGCAAAAGCGTCACGCAGATTAGATTTCATTTATTTTTCCTCCAACATAGATTTGAGTGCTATTTCGGCGTTATTGACGGTAGCCGCCGCCTCGTTAATAAGCGAAATGGAAGGTCTGTCGCCTACGAGCTTATGCACGTCTATCGGCTCGCCTATAACGAGCGTAAGGCGCGACAAAAAGTGCTTTTTGGGGACGATATACACGGGGACAATCGGCTTTTGCGCCTGCATAGCCATCAGCACCATGCCTGCCTTAAACTGCATATTGCCGTCCAAGTGACCTTCGGGGAACATAGTGACGAGCTCGCCGTCTTTGAGATGCTCGGTTATCTCGCGTATCGTGGAAGTGCCTACGCTGCCTCGGTCTATCGGGATGCAGTGAAAGCCCTTAAAAAATATGCGGTACCAGCCGTCAAAAAACTCCTTGCGGCAGATAAAATGATGCCTGCGGTACCATATACCGCCCATAAGATAAACGGGGTCCAAAAAACCGACGTGGTTTGATACCACGAGTGCGCCGCCCTTGATGCGGCACCTTGCTTTATCAGACTGATATACGTATTTTGGTCTGAGCCACAATATCCCTGGAAGTGCGGCAGTGACCTTGACAAAATCGTAAAAAAGGTAGTTTTTCATTGTTTCATCAGTCTTTCGAGGTCGATTATTTTGTTTCTGAGCGCTTGGTTTAAGTCGTTGACCGCCGCCTTGCCGTCGCCGTACTCTGTAGGGTCTATCGGCTTGCCTATAATGACGTGTGCAGGCGCGGATTTGAAATAATGGCCGTCGGTGTAAACGGGTATGACCTTGACGCCGGTCATCAGCGCGAGCATAGCGGCGCCGGTCTTAAACTCGAGCGGAGAGGGTTCGCCTTTATCAGGCAGACGGGATTCGGGATAGATGCCGACGACGCCGCCCTTATCCAAAATCTGCTGTGACTTGTATATCGGCGTCATATCGTGGCTCAAACGGTCAACGTATATGCCGCCCATCATCCTAAGGTACGGTCCGAGCATTTTGCGCTTAAACAGCACCTCTGCCATCTGCACACGGACGGTGCGGGTATAAAAGACGAAAAGCAGCACCGCGTAGTCATAAACCGACGTATGGTTTGAAACTATAATCGCAGGGCCTTTTATGCGGCGCGACTGCACCGATTTGTCCTCGTAGGTCACTTTTGTACGGAAACAGAAATACTGCACGGGGTACGCCGTGACCTTGGTAAACCAGTTAAAAAACTTATATAACATTTAAAGACGCCTTTACATAGTCGTAGAGTTCACCTGCGGTGGCAAAGGTAGGTGCGGACGCAAACGAAACGCCGACGTCCTGCTGTATCTGCGATGTCATAGCCATATAATCGAGGCTCGAGCCGCCTCCGTCGGTAAAAAAGTTATATGCGCGAGTGACGGCAGACGCGTCGATATCAAGAGCCGCTGCGATATATCTCGCCATCAGCGCAAAGAGCGCGTCCGTGTCGCCGTTTTGTACGCTAACGCCGGTTATGCGAGGCAGTGTGCCCGACAAAACCTCGCGCGTCAGGCGCCTGCGTGCGAGCTTAAACTCGTCACCCTGCAAGAGCTTTGCAGAGGTGTAATAAACGTCTTTTATTTCGCCGCTCAGCTTCATTTGGGCGATAAGCGAGCTTACGGACGACTGCAGCTTTGCAAAGGCCTCTGGCGTTAAATAAGCACTGCACGAAACGATAAGCGTGGGAACGTTAGCCGAAACGAGACAGGCATCCGATACGCCGGACAGTGCCGCAAAGCGAGGCTCAATAAGGCAGGGATTGAGGTTTTCGCCGCTGTTGCCGATAACGAGGTCGTCCTGCCTGCCGAGGATATAATATCTGCCGCGGCGATATGCGGCCAAGTCCTTGGTGTCAAACCACTCGGGCGTAGCGACCTTGGTGCCGTTCTCAATGATAAATTCACTGACGGCGTTTGACTTGACAAACAGCCTGCCGCCGTCTATACGGTACTCCACGCCCTGCAGAGGCTTGCCGACCGAGCCAGTGGTAATAAGCGGTATATTGTCGGACAGCTCGACCGAGGTGATGCCGATTTCGGACATTCCGTAGCCGTTGGCGAGACGGTAGCCGATAAGGTTAAAAAACTCCAAAACCTCCGTGCCTATAGCACTGCCGCCCGTTATCATAAATGATATTGAGTCTCCGAATATGTTTTGCCTTACTTCCTTAAAGGCTATTTTGCTAAAGACCTTGCCGAGCAAAGGCACTGAGTAAAGGCGGCGAGAGAGCCTTATGCCCCTTTGAAACTTGGCGTAGGTGGCGTCTCCCCTGCCCTTAATCGTTTTTAGTGCAGTATTATAAACCGTCTGCCAAAATAGCGGAACGGCAAAGATATGCGTGACGCCGTGCCTGCGGACGGTGTTGACTATCGTCTGAGGCTGTAGGTCAGCAAGGTGTACGAAGGTGCGCGAAAAAAAGGCAAACCATACGTAAACCGCGCAAAGTCCGAAAATATGGTAAAAAGGCAGGAAGCATAGCTGTTTGAGATAGCCTTTATAGTGGCGCTGCATCGGCTCGCTCTGACATACGACCGAATAGCTCGATTTGACCTGATAATAAAAACTCTGTGCCGAATAGGCGCAAATCTTGACGCTTTCGCTCGTACCCGACGACATAACGTAAACGTAGTCGCCAAAGGTAGGATTTTGTATCTCGGTGTCCGAAACGAGCATTTCGGGGTCGATATTCATTACTCCGTAGTCGCCGCCTATGACGGCAACTGCGCCCGACTGCGCGGCGGCATCCGACAAAATATCCTGCGGCAGTCTGAGATTAAACAAAACGGGACAAAATCCGCACGCAAGCACAGCCCAAAAAGTCTCTATCCATTCGAGCGAATTGGGCATGGCTATGCCGACGGCAGAGCCTTTGGGTGCCCCGGCAAGTATCTTTGCGAGTGCATCTGCACGGCAAAGAGACGCGTGGCGTGCCTCGCCGTAGGTCGTAGTAAGTATGCGATAGCCTACGCTGCGCTCGTAGAATATATTGTCACCTTCGGAGAACATCAAGTCAAAAAACGCCGCAAAATCACGGTTTGAGCCGTCAAAGCGAGCTATCTTGCCCTTGACAAACCCGTCTATGTTTTTGTATCCCCCAAGTCCAAAAGCCTGCATAATTTCCCCATTGTATAATTTGATATGTTAGTATATCATATATATTATATTATGTCAATAATAAGTCACGTTCACGTTGCTAAGCAAAAAATCAACATAAAAAACGACTGAAAAAGGTTAATACCCTTTTCAGCCGGTGTTATTTTGTAACAGCCCTATACGGTCTCTTTTTTCTTTCTCAGCACTACAAAGCCGACGACGCCGAGGATGACGGCTACGCCTACGCTGATAACAATAACGCTCGTGCTATCTGCAAATGCAGAAGCTACATTTGAGCTTTCGCGCTCCATCTGTAGGTAAACGGCGTTGGTAAAGTCAAAGCCTTCGTTAAAGTCGCAGACGTCTTTTGTGCTTATCTCCTTAACGAGATTGTCTTTATTACGGTTTTGAGAATCGTAATAAATATTGAGCTTTGTGATAGGAGCACCTGCTCTGCTGTCGGTAGTGTAGTAGAGATAAACCGCTTTGTGGACGCTATCATTCTCATAGCTGTCGTTAAAGTCAAAAGCGTCGTAGGTAAACTCAAAGTACTTATTTTCCGAGTCCCATTTACAAACGCTGCAGCCGGGCACGGCAGTATAGGTTATGCCATCTACGGTTATCTGTTTGTCGCCTGCTACGCCTTTATTCTTATAAACGGCGACGAGGTTGGTGATGGCATCGGAGGTATTTGTGGTGTAATCACTGTAAACCAGCCTTATGTACTGCGAAGATACGCCTCCGCCTTTATTAAAGTCGTTGTCGCTCCCCGCTTGGCCGCCTACGAGGTCATCCTTATAGGTACTCGGCAAACCAAAAATGCCGAGCATCGAATTGACGTAATAACAATTGCTGTAGCTGAGAGCGTAGAGCGATTTGACATACTTATGGTCGGCAGGGCGCTCGCCCTCGCATTTTGCAAACGCAGGTACTGCGAGCGCAAAGGCAAGTGCGAAACAAAGGATAAGTGTTAAGAGCTTTTTCATACTTTTACTCCTCGTGTTTTTTAGCTTTTGACAATATAGTCGTAATGCGAGGCAAAAGGTTACGGGGCTAATAAATCATTCAGCCTTGCCTGCAAGGGTGTGTTCGTCAAAGCGGATGAGGTATGCGAGAACTATCGTAGCCCACTGGAGCAGAGGTCCGAATGCAAAGGTAAAGGTCATAAATACGTTAGTCTGAGGCAGATAAAAATACTCCATTGCGCAGTAAATAATAAGGTCCAAGCTGACAAAAATAATGAGCGGAATATTCTTTTTTAACTTGCCGAGACGGCCCGAAATGTAAGCTATGACAACCGCGGCGCTCGGGAGGGTATAAGTGCAGAGACTCTTGAGCCCGGTAGCGGAAATCAGTGCGACTGCCAGTGCGAGAGTGAACATTATGATGCGGATGCTGTCACCGTGAGCTTCTCTGTATCCGATAAAAGCGTAGAACGCGGCGATAAAGTAAGTGACTATCGGGAGCACGTAGCAGAGTATCTCGTTGATAGCAATTTTGCCCTCCACAGTTGCAGGGTTTGCTATATTGAAATAGCCGTCCGAGGCAGCGGCGCCGCCGTCGTATCTCTGTACTGCCGCGAGCAAGCCCATGACGATGCCGCCTACTATCAGCACGCCGAGGAGTATCAAAGCTATGGTCTTTTTGACGTTTTTGGTATTCATTTTATATCTCCTATATTTTACGTTTGTAACATTATACCACTATTGCAGCGGCAAATCAAGAGGCAAAAAGTCGGGTGAAAATCGGTGTGTATTCACACTCCGTAAAAGTTTTTGCAGAGCATATCCACCATGTCGATACGAGCGTTGCGTGCTGTGCCGGTGTTGGATAGCATAATAAAATCGAGGTCGTCATCAGGCATCATTACGTGTCCCGTCCTAAAGCCGACGTGCCCTCCCCTGTGAACGATTTGTTTAATATTGCCGGCATACTCGATGTTGCAGCCAAAGCCATAAGTATTAATCTTTGACGGCGTAAGCACCTCGTCCCAAGCCTTTTTTGACAGCACGGCGCGGTTTTTGATAGCGTGGTTTATGCGATAAAGATCGTCCACCGTGCCGACGATATCACCGGCGCCAAATACCCAGTCGGTAGTGCGCTCGCGCTTTTGCGGTGCGCCGTTCTCGACCTCGTAGCCCGTGACGCGGTGGTTTATCACCTTGCCTGCCCAGTCAACGACGGCGTTTGTCATGCCGAAGGGCTCAAAAACTTCGCTCCTTATATAGTCAGCCCACGGTTTGCCCGATAGGTTCTCGCATATCAGCGCGAGGATGATAAAATTGACGTTAGCGTAAAAAGTGTCGGTGCCCGGTGCAAAATGCTGAGGGAACGACGACAGCATTTTAAGGTGTTCTCTCAGACGCTCGGGCGTGCCCGGCCTGTGGTTGTCTCTGAAATCGTGGTCCTGCTCAAAATCGGGCAGTCCGCTCGTATGAGTCAATATCTGCCTCAGAGTAACTCCGCGGTCAAAGCCACTCGCTTCGTCAAGGTACTTGGCAGGATGAGCTTCGAGGTCTATAAGTCCGCGGTCAAAAAGCCGCATAAACGCTATCGCCGTGAAAGGCTTTGAAACAGAATAGTAGGTAAACATTGACGCAGCGTCAAAGTTTTGCTTGGTTTCGATATCTGCATAGCCGAAATTGCGCTCGTATATAATCTCGTCCTTCAGCGTCACGCGCACCGCACCCATAAAGTGCTGCTCTGCGCAGTAATCGCCAAGCTGTGTGTCAAAGAGCTTGATATCCATAATATCGCTTCCTTATTTGTTTTTTTGCATTATAATCTTTTGAGAGCAAAAAATCAAG
>DCHM01000018.1:0-40631 GCA_002314835.1 Clostridiales bacterium UBA1752
TAGATAACGCCGTTCATTTGAAAACCCTCCTTTCCGCATTTCTATTTTATCAAAGTGGATGTACTGTTTTCAGTACAGTAAAAACATTTTCTTGTGGGGTATTAGGGCACTCCCTAACAAGCGGCATGCCGTGCAAGTCGGGATTATGGGGACATAATCCAGTGCTTGCCGAGTCGATGCCGAGCCGGATTTGGATAGCCGAATTCAGTGCTTGCCGAGACAATGCCATGCATTTGCACGTACAAATGCGTTGCTTGCCGAGTCGATGCTGAGCGAATTTGCTACAGCAAATTCAGTGCTTGAGAAGAAAGAGTTACAGTTATAAAGATACTTATTGTATGTAGACGAATTGTATTCATTTGTATTATACTACATTATCGGAGGAATGTAAATATGGATATTGTAAGAGTTTTCGCAGATAACCTCAAAAAATATCGTCACGCTATCGGTCTTTCACAAGAAGCGTTCGCCGACAAGTGCGGAATGCATCGTACCTATATCAGCGCAATTGAATGCTATCGCCGTAGCATATCTCTTGAAAATATTCAGCGTATAGCTGATGCATTGGAAATAGAAACATATAAGTTATTTTTGGAGGAAAATTAATTATGCCGATATTCATTATTGACTATCAACTTCCAGATGGGGATAGGGCACAAAAAAGAAAAGCGTTAATATCATGTTTCTTAAATGAAGTCGCTGGCACAGGTAGAAATGAAAATACATCTCGATACCAATACAATGTTGAAAGATATGGGGATTATGGCATTTATCTCAGAAGACCAACGCAATTAAATAAAGGTTTTGACTTTACAGTTAATGTAGAAGGAATGTATTTCAAAAAGAACAGAAGGTACAGCAATCCAAGCCATCAAGATATTTTTGATGCACTGACATATTGCTCTAATACTTATCCCAGAGAGTATGACGCAGTGAAAAATGCAATTATGGATATTTATAATTGTGAAGACACTGATTTATCTCAAATACAAGCTCGTTTTATTGACTATGAAGGTAACGAACATCCTATTCAATTAATCCTTTTAGCTATCAAGTGGCTATTTATGGAACAAGACTGTGCTTATTGGAATTATTCTGGACGCAGAATGTTATTTGAGGGATTAAAAGAATTCGGGTTAGTCTGATTTCATTTTCTAAACACAAATAGATACTCGTGTGCAATTAACAGAAAATTAAATTTTACACTATTTGTTTTCCAATATCCTGTTGCTTTGCAGTTGTGTTGCTCTTTTATAATGGTTTCTTTTAGCTTGAATCCTGCTTTTTCAAAGATTTTCATAACCTCAAAAGACATTGGAATCATACATCCTTTATGTCTTGTGTCACCCATAAGGATTGCGCAGAACTTGTCTTTTTTCAGAACACGGTAACTCTCCGTAGCTACCTTCTTCATTTCTTCGAGAAAATCTTTGACCTTTAATAAAGACAGATCTTCTTTTATATCATCGCTATACTGAATAATATTTGCATAAGGTGGATGAGTACATATCAGATCTATACTGTTATCCGGCACAAAATCAAGATGACGGGCATCACCTTTGTGTAGATACACCTTGCCGTTTGCACCTTCGTGTTCAAAGTCAGTTTTCTCTTTGCAGCGATTTAAAGCTACATCACTGACATCAATACCGATAATATCACGATTCAAAAGTTTTGCCTCGACAAGTGTAGTTCCACCACCGGCAAATTGGTCAAGAACCAGGTCACCTTCTTGCGAGTACCTCAATAAAATATTTCTCGGGATGTAGGGGGACCAATTGCCACGCCATTTTGCATCATGTGTTGCCCAATCTCCACGTTGCGGAAATGACCAATGAGTAGTCATTTCAAGCTCGAAATGTTCGGGTTCCCACTTTGAAATCTTTTTTATCATTACTTAAAGACCTTTCCGATGATATTGTGTTCCATATCTGCAATACTGTAAATATGTTCCATAATATCAAAGGTTTCTTCGAGATTATGTCGTGCGCTCGTCCAACCTTTACCATCTGTAAACCAAACAAATGTAAATCCATCAATTGAATTTGTTTCCAAGGCAAGAGTTTTATAGCTACGGGCGGTTTCATTAAGCTTGCTTCCACCGCCTCCATAGAAATTGGTTTCAATTCCGTAAATCATTGTAGGGGTTTTCACAACAAAATCAAAGCGTTTTTCCATTTTTCCTTGATTGGAAATAGCAGATAAATCGATGTGCCATTTTTCCGTGATTTGGTGAATATACATTTCTTTAAAATAGGTTTTATTTTTTACAAATCCGGCTTTTTGTATATAACTTTCTACCAAATCTTCCATCAAATGACCACCTCGGTTTTTTCTGCCATTCGAGTCAAGTCCAGTTTCAACACCGGTTACATAGTCAACGAGGTTGTTGATGATATGATTTTCAAGTAAGTCAAAAAGCCCAGTTTCACGCATAAAATACTTGTATTTTTCATAGTGGGTAAAACTGTTTGGAGCATATCTGCCAAAGTCAAAATTGTACAACACCCCACCATTTTCATCCTGGCAGTATATTTCACTTGCCCGAACGGCTAATAAAAGAGGAATGCACTTTAATACTTCGGGATATTTTCTTAGTAATTTTTCAAAATCAGCTTCAATGGTTTTTGAGCCGATTAGTGAGTTAAGAATATTAAGTTCGACCTTTATGGCATCCACATTTCTATGTACTTTCTCAAAATCAATATAGTAGCCATAATCTGCAATGCTTTCACGGAAGTTGGTAAGCCATGTATTAAAGTTCCTCATATTCATCCTCCTCAAAAGTTAGAGATTAACAGTTCTTTTACCTTTCCTCGTGCTTCGCTATTGCAATTTATCATGCGGTTAGCTTCAACACGTTTAATCTTGTGTTCCGAATAAATATTATCGAAAAAGTCATCTTCCGTATTTGAGTTTTTAGGATCGGAATTACTAACAACCACCTTTGCCCCTTTGTTATTGAGTTTACTAACAAAGTGTGCCAGTTCAATTTGTTCGCTATCTGAAAACAAATTTTCAGTGTATGCTGTAAAACTTGCTGTGTCAGTAATCGGACGATACGGTGGGTCAAAATAAACAAATGTATGTGAATCAATAAAATCTTCGGAATCTTTGTAATCGCTGCATACAATCGTTACTTTCTTGAGTTTTTCCGATACTGCTATTAAGTTGTTTTCATCGCAAATCAAAGGATTCTTATATGAACCCATCGGAACATTGAACAGACCTTTTTTATTGACTCTGAACAGTCCGTTAAAACAAGTTTTATTCAAAAAAATCATCAAAGCCGCTTTTTCGATATTAACACTTTCATCACCATTGACTTTTAAGTTGTTAAAACGCTCTCGCTTAGTGTTGTAAAACAGTTTCCTATCTTCTGTTGACATCGAAATAAAAAGTTGTTGCAAACTATTAAGTTGTGATATTAGATTGCCAACATGATTCCTTATCATGCAATAACAGTTAATCAGCTCGACATTTATGTCGCTGATATATATTTCATCTAAATTGTATTTGCTGAGAATATCAAAGAGGACTGCTCCTCCGCCTACAAATGGCTCGGCATATTTTGTAATTCTATCGTTGAAAGGATAGTACTTTTTAATTTCGGAAAGCAATTGTCCTTTTCCACCTGCCCACTTCAAAAACGGTTTTACCGTTTTATTGGCGGCATCGACATATCTTAATGCGCGTGCATCCGCCGGCTTTTCGGAATTAGATGGAATTATCCACATATTCCCTACCATTGCTGCATTCTCTATTCTTTGTTCCGAACAAAGCACGGCGACCCTTCTTTGAGAAATCCCCCATTTTTCAGCGGCTTCTCTTGCAGATATGTATTCCATATATAACCTCCATATTCTGTATGGTTATATTATATTCCAAATCTCGAATAATTGCAATACTATTTTGAAAATTGATGTAATTTATTACAAGCAACGACTACATACTCCCATGTAGTCATCTTGCTACGGTATTACCTTAGCAAGCATCGCCGTTGTGTCCACACGACATTGCCTCAGCAAGCAACGCATTTGGATATCCAAATACTGCCGCTTGCTCGTCACTTGTTAGGGCAAATCCCTAATACCCTGAAAGGAATAATCTGATGAAAAACAAAATCTTATTGAAATGTATTCAGATTTTTTCCTGTGGTACTTTAATGGTAGTATTTATGAACGTGGATTTATTATCAGCCAGTTAGTATTACCGTTAATTATTCTATTGATTCTAATCTATAAATTCATAAAAAAACTTGTTCAATATCGGAGAACATTATTGGTTTTTAAAGTGGATATTTTGAGAAGAATTGTCGCTCCTAAAGAAGAGTCTACTAATATATTTTCTACAATAAGTGTAGCATTAGCAAAAATGATGTTTAAATCACAAACGGACGAAATTGGTGAATTTATTAAATCTCTTGAAAAATATAATTATGATGAGTCATTAAAGAAAATAAACGAATTTTCAAAAGAATATTATTTAGGCAAACGTGATGTATTTCCAGCGGTCGCTTTGACGGACAATAAGCTAAACAGAATTAAGTGGAAGAGATACAAAAGTGAGTTCCAGAGGTTAAAAGCAGAAAACACTGTTCAGTAAAGTTAAGGCGAGGAGCAACAACTCCCCGCCTTTTACTTTACTGATAAACATACTCGCTGAGAATAAACTCTTCTGAACGGCTGCGGATATTGTTCATTCGGCGAACCCATTCCATTTGGTCGGTTGCTTTGAGTTCTTCCGTGACATTCTCAACTTCTGCGGTGCGTTTGACGAGCTTTTCAAAGCTGTCTTGTGTGTCAGTATCAAACTGCTCCAAATACGCCTGCAGAGTGCCTTTCATACGCATTACACCCAAGACCGTTCTCTTGTTGCGGTAGAGGTAGTCATAATGCAACCTACCCCATTTACCTAANNTTTTAATGTTGCGTAGCAACAATTCATGCGCGTAGCGCAATTTATCTTGCGTCAGCAACAATTTCGGGATTTTCGGTCGTAAACGTATCTTTTTAGCGCTTTGTAGGTTATGTTGAACTGCCGCATTTTGCATTTAAGCCCATTTCAGAGCTGATACCGGAAAAGGCGTATCGGTTAGTGCGGCTGATGAGACGCGCACGCCGTCGCGTGCTGACTGCTCGGAGCATAGCTCCTTCGCACCACTTTTTGGGGTTAAAGTCCATCAGCATAATCGCAACAAAAAAGGACGACAGTGTCGTCCTTTTTTATGCGGCTGATGGGACTTGAACCCATATGGTTGCCCACACGCCCCTCAAACGTGCGCGTCTGCCAGTTCCGCCACAGCCGCATGCCGTGTTTTGCGGGATGCACTCTCGCGAGCGCAAAATCTATTATACACGAAATAAGATATTTGTCAAGTGTTTTTTTGAGATAAAATCAAATATTTGCATTTTTGATGTTCAGCATCGGGATAGGCGGCTCGGGCACTACCTTTAGCAGGTCGGCGACAAAATCCGAGCAGCATCCGCGCGCCTTGACGAGACCTTTTTTTGAGCAGAGGCAGGCGTCGGTGTCAGCCAAAACAACAGATTTTTCGCAGTTGGCACAAATCTTTTCGAGCTTTTCTTTTTGCATTTTCATCACCCTGTTTCATTATATAATACGCGGCTTATTTTGTCAAGAATAAAAAGCCGAGCACACCCAAAACGACACCCGAAATCCCCCTCACCGCGAGGTATGGCGCCATGCTTATTTCGTCGCCGAGCGCGCTCTTTACCTGCATTGCCGCACAAAAACCGCCCACGCCGCATATAGCCGCAAGAGCCGCACCGTTACCTGCGGCACAATAGCACCCGAGCGACAGCTCGCTCGCACCGCATATCAGTATTTTTGCCAAGCTCGGCAGGGCAAAAGTCCTCGTTATCAGCTCGGCAGGCAGCGAAAAAACTATTATCACGCCGCATATTTCTATCATTTGCAGTGCCGCCTGCTTTACCGCGGACAAAAGGTCTGCCTTGCGAGAATGACTGCATGGCGTGACTTTTATCCTCATTACCCTGCTTGCTATTATCAGGACGGTTAATTGCCAGACGAATATCAGCACGCCGCTCCAAAGGTTGCCGAGCAGTATATTACCCACGTACCCGACCGTGAATGACAGCGAAGCACCCGACGAGCAGGCGCACAGCCTTGCCGCGCCGTCTCGGTCGATGCTGCCGCGGTCGTACAGCCGCCTCGCCATAACCGCTCCGCTCGGATAGCCCGAGCAGGCTCCTATCAGTAGGATTGCGAGAGTGTTGTCGGCATTTACCGTCATACCTGCAAGCTGAGAAACGACGAGCGAAACGAACAACTGCGGCACAATCACCGTGACGCAAAAATCAAGCCTCAAAGCGACGGCAGACGCTATCCTGCCCGACAGCAGAGTGCAGGCGGCGAGCAGTGCCATTATCGTTATCGCAGGCAAAAGCTCTCTTGCTTTTTTCATAAAATCACCCACGAGAGTATATTATTGTATCGGGTGATTTAGCATTAAAAACATACTATCTTTCGGCACGTATATTGAAATCCGCGGCAAAGAGTACGTAATATGTCAAGGCTCGACGGGAATGACAGACTACACGTCGGGCTCGGTCGTGCTGGCTACCGTCACAGGCAAGCTAATCATAACGGGGCAAAACCTGCGCCTCGACTATATGGCAGGCGACCGCATAGCGATAAAAGGCGTCATCGAGGCGGTAAGATATGGATAAACTGTATTTTGCAGTCTTTGGCGGCTATCAGATAAAGACGACCGTCGAAATGCTCGGCAGGCTGTCCGGTGCAGGGGTTTATTACACGATTGCCGAGCCGTGCGACGGTGGGATAACGGCGTATATTACGCTCTTTGGGCTGACGAGAGCCGAGAGCGTCGCCGCAGTCCACGGCTCGGATTTGACGGTAGTCAAAGCCACGGGCATACCGTTTATCGTATCGCGCTATCGCAAAAGGATAGGCATATACGTCGGCATGGCGCTTGCCTGTCTTATGCTGTTTGCGTCTCAGCTTTTTGTTTTCGGCGTTAGCGTGACGGGCAACAAAAACCTGTCTGACGGTCAGATAAAACGAGTGCTCGAGCACTGCGGAATATACGTAGGAGCTTTTATACCCGACATCAGGGTTTATACGGCCGAAACAAACGCCGTTTTGCTAGAGGAGGACCTCTCCTCGGTCGCTATCAATATCAAAGGCAATCATATAGAGGTGGACGTCATAGAGCGAGTTCACGCGCCGCAGGTGCAGAGCAAGGACGGCGTCAGTGACCTCGCCGCCTCGGACAGCGGCATAGTCGTTGACGTGCAGGCAAAAAACGGTTATCCGCTCGTCAAGGTCGGCGACGCGGTAACAAAGGGTCAGGTGCTCGTAACGGGCGACGTGACTACCAAAAACGGCACTCACTATTACTGCCGCGCGATAGGCTCGGTTTTTGCCGAGGTCAAAAAAAGCTTTACCGTCAAGGTGCCTACCGTGCTTACAAAGCGATGCTTTACGGGGCAAAAGCGCACGCAAACGCAATACACCTTGCTCGGCTACCCGATATTGACGCTCGGCGAAGCGGCAAAATACGACTTTTGCGAATGTGAGAGCAGCCAAACCGAGCTAAAGCTATTTGGCATGTCAACCACGCTTTTTAAGACGACTAACACGTACAGCGAATACGTTTATCAGTCGTACGCCATAGACGCTTCCACCGCAAAAGCGCGGTGCTTGGCGGCGCTGAAGCAGTATCTTGAGAGTATCAGTGACAGAGTAAAGGACTACGACTACCTGATACGCTACGACGCAAAAAGTGATGCGTACATACTCGATGCACACATCACCTTAATCAAAGATATTGCTTACGAAATCGTACCGTCATTAAGCCCTTCGGCGAGCGAAAGTATCGACAGAGCGTAGATGGCAAAGGCTTTTGCCATATCCGAACGCTTGATAGCCTCGTCGCGCTGATGAGCGCCGCCTACGTCGGAGTCGGAATACTGATTTGGCAATACCGCGCCGAAAGCGACGCAGTTTTTGAGCTCCTTGGCATAGGTGCCGCCGCCCATGGTATAAGGCTTGCATTCTACGCCGAGCACCTCCGAGCAAGCGCCGTTGAGCGCCAGTATCTTGGCGTCGGTGGGCGAAAAATGATAGCCTTTACTCATTCTCACGAGAGTAACCTTGGCGTCGTACTTTGATACAGCCTTTGCCACGGTGTCCTCAAAGCTGTCCTCGCCTACGCCCGGGATAGCGCGTATATTAAAGGTCATAACGGCACTCGCGCCGTCATATCTTATCATACTGCCTACGCAGGTCAGATAGCCGAAATCGGTGTCTGTAGCCGCAATGTCGAGCGTATTGCCGAGGTATTCGCTTGCGGCGGTGGAAATAAAGTCAAAAGCCTTGCAGGAGCATACGTTTTTGCCGAGGTAGGACGCGAGCTTTGCTATCGCGTTGATGCCCGTCTCGGGCATAGCGGCGTGTGCGCCCTTGCCTGATGCGGTGACTAATATGCCGCCGTCTTTGTGCTCCAAAGTGATGCCGTCACACTCCGGCAGGCTGTCATATCCCTTGACGAGTGCCGTAGCAACGTCGGGCACGGCGTTGCTGACGACGCCGCCGTTAATATCGGCTATGCATTCGGGCAGCTTGCCGAGGTCTATTTTGAGTGCGATTATATTCTTTTCGCCTATGCAGACGGGGAACTCCGAGTCGGGAGTGAACGAAAACCAAGGAGCCTGCGCCACTTTTGAGAAATATGCGAGGTCGGACGAACCAACCTCCTCGTCACTGCCTGCTATCAGCTTGACGGTAAACGGCAGGTCGTAGCCCTGCTCCTTTAAAAATCTCATAACGTACAGACCGATGAGCACGGGGCCCTTGTCGTCCTCGGTGCCTCTGCCGATATATTTGTCACCATCTACGGTTAGCTTGTAGGGCGGATAGCTCCAGCCGTTGCCGCAGGGCACTACGTCGAGGTGTCCGACGATGCCGACTTCTCTTGTTTTGTCGCCGTAAGCAATAGTGCCACAGTGATACTCGTAGTTGTGAGTGTCAAAGCCGTACGCCTTGCCCATATCGAGTGCGGCGTCAAGCGCCATGGCGGGCTTTTTGCCGTAAGGATAGATGCCGTCAGCGTCTGATACCACGCTGTCTATCTCGATAAGACGTGCCAAATCTCTCTCAAATTCCGCTTTTATATCCGCGCGGTCAAAAAACGCCTTTGCGTCGCTGATTATCTGTTTTTTATCCATTGTTTTCTCCGGTACTAACGTTATTTTCTATTTCTCCGAGTCCTGCCTCTATTGCTGCCTTGGCTTTTTCAAGTCCCTCGGTTATCGCTCTTTGACGCTCGGCGTAGCTCTCGGCGGATTTTTCTATCTGAGCACAGCGCTCACGGGTGTCGGCTATTATCTGCTTGCTCTCGTTTTCGCCCTGCAGCCTTGCCTCGGCGACTATGCGCTCTGCCTCGGCGTTTGCCTTGGCTATTATCTCGGCGGCACGCTCGTCGGCTAACTGCAGTCGCTCGCCGATTTGTGCGCAAAGCGACTCGTATTTTGCGTTAACCTCGTTAAGCTTTGCCTCGTCATCGGCAATTTGCGCCGCGTATTCATCCTGCCTTGCGGCAAGCTCATCCTGCAATTCTTTGATTTCGATGCGTAGCTCACGGGCGTTTTCGGTCAGCTCTTTAATCTTGTATTCGCTGTCAGCCACGAGATTGACGATAAAAGTATCGACCTCGTTGGTGTCGTAGCCCTTCATTCTCTTGTTAAAGTATGCAACTGCCATAATTACCTCAGCGTTTCCCCAAAGCGTATCGCGTCAAAACGACACGGATTGATAAAATATTCATATTTTATTTTACCACAAATGCGTAAATAATCAAGAGCAAAATTGAGGAAATTGTAATGCTTGTGTACCTGCGTGATATTTTATGGAATGCCCTCGGCGTTTTGCTGATAGTATTCGGCGGCGTTTATTTCACCGTTAAAAGCGGTTTTGTGCAGTTTAAGGTCAAAGATAACCTGCAAAGCATCAGCAAGGCTCTCTGCCGCGAGGGAGGCTTTGCCGCCATGGCTACGGCACTCGGCGGCACGGTCGGTGCGGGCTCGGTCGTCGGAGTAGCGGTGGGCATAGCCGCAGGCGGAGCAGGCAGTATATTTTGGATGTGGATAAGCGGACTGCTCGGTATGGCGCTGAGATATACCGAAACCAAATACGCCCTCTCGGACAGGATAAGGCACAAAGGCAAATACATAGGCGGCGCAATGGTCAGCCTGTCAAGGCTCGGTTGTCACAGGATGAGCAGGCTGTTTTGCGTCGCCGCGATAATCGTTTCGCTCGGGACCGGCAGTATGACGCAGAGCGGAGCCGCCTCGGCATCGCTCGAGGTTTACGGGGTAAACAAATACGCCTTGGGCGCTTTGATAGCTCTCGCCGTGCTCGGGGTAGTCGTTTTTGGCAAATCAGCGGTGCTGAAAGCCGATGCAGTCATAGTGCCGATTTGCTGTGGCACGTATATATTGCTTTTGATGCCGATAATCTTTTGTCACATAGACAAACTGCCAAAGGTTTTGGGCGAAATATTCGCCTCGGCATTCGGCTTTGACTCTGTGACGGGAGGGTTTGCCGCTTTTGCCCTCGCACGGGCGGTGAGAGAAGGCGTGACGAGAGGCACGTTCTCCACCGAATGCGGCATGGGCTCGGCACCGCTCTGCTACTGTGGAGTGCAGGACTTTGACATAGAATCAAAAGCCAAGCTCGGCATAGCCGAAATATTTACCGACACCTTTATTATTTCAACCCCAACCGCACTATGCCTGCTGTGCGGAGGATATTCGTCGTCGGTGCAGATGATGGGAGCTTTTTACGGCTCCTTCGGCAAGGCGATAATATGCGTGCTCGTCTGCGTATTTGCCATTGCCGCGATGCTCGGATGGTATTATTACGCAGGAGTGTGCATAGAGTTTTTAAGTGACAAAAAATCGCTTTGCCGCATATATACGGCACTGTCGGTCGCGTCGGCTTTTGCAGGTGCAGTACTGCCTCAAAATGCAGTCTGGGCTATTGCCGATATTGCAAACCTTTTTATGTTATTGCCAAATATGTATATGCTGTTTGTAAAGGTAAAAAAGCATGAATGAAATTTTACTCAAAGGACTTTCGTCCTCGGAAGCCGCACAGAGGCTGGCAAAGGACGGCCCCAACGTACTGCCAAAGCCCAAGAAGGTCAGCTTTATAAAGCGTTTTTTTGAGTCGCTGTGCGACAAGCTGATAATAATACTGCTGATTTCGGCATTTATGAGCTTTGCCGCCGACCTCATCGTAGGCGAAACGACCGCAGACGCGTTTTTGATACTGCTTATCGTAGTCGTCAACACGCTGATTGCGGTATTTCAGCAGACCAAGGCGCAAAAAGCCATCGACGCTCTCAGCTCCCTAACTCCGAGCAAAGCAACGGTTGTCAGAGACGGCGTGCTCAAGCGCATAGACAGCTCGGAGATTGTCGTAGGCGATTTGATATACGTCGAAAAAGGCTATATGGTTCCTGCCGATATGCGCATAGTGGAGCAAACCGAGCTTTACGCCGACGAGTCGATGATTACGGGCGAATCAATGCCTGTGCCAAAGACCGCAGACGAGGTGCCAACCACAAATCATATTGCCGAAATGCATAATATGCTCCATTCATCGACCTTTATCACTTCGGGCAAGGGCTACGGCATAGTCACCGCAGTCGGAGCAAACACCTTTGTCGGTTCGATAGCGAGCATGCTCAAAGCCGAGCACAAGACCGTGACGCCTCTGCAGCAGAGGCTGTCCAAGACCGGCAGTATGCTCGGCAACTGTGCGCTCGGAATATGCGCGGCGATATTCGTTGTTGCGCTTATTCGGGGTATGCCGCCTGCCGAAACCTTCGTCACGAGCGTAAGCCTCGCGGTTGCCGCCATACCCGAGGGCTTGCCTGCCATCGTGACGGTAGTGCTTTCGACGGGGGTAAAAACGCTGGCGTCGGGCAAAGCCGTAGTCCGCTCGCTGCCTGCAGTCGAAACGCTCGGCTCCGCAACGGTTATCTGCACCGACAAGACCGGCACGCTGACTCAAAACAAAATGACGGTAACGGCAGTCGTCGGCAATGCCGAGGCGATAAAGGACGTGATAGCAGGCTGCCCGGGACCGAGCGGCGGCACCGAAGACGCGCTTATAGCCTTTTGCGGCAAGCAGGGGCAAAAGCCGATAAAAGAGATACCTTTTGACTCCGAGCGCAAATATCTCGCCGCGGTGCAAAAGAGCACGGTGGGTTATATCTATTATATGCGGGGTGCACCCGACGCGGTGCTGACTAAATGCACTAACGGTGCGGAATATCTGCCAAAATCCGCGGAAATGGCAAAGCAGGGGCTGAGAGTGGTGGCTTTTGCCGTGGGCAAATCCGAGCAAATGCCGAGCCTCGGGCGCGGAGGGCTGACCTGCGTAGGACTTACGGGCTTACTCGACCCGTTGAGGGAGGGCACGCGTGCGGCAGTGCAAGCCTGCCGCCGTGCAGGTATAAAGACCGTGATGATAACGGGCGACCACAAGGACACGGCGATAGCCATAGCCCGTATGGCAGGCATTTACAAGGACGGTGACGGAGTATATACCGAGAGCGAGCTTGCTTTGCTCGGCGACGCGGATTTTGCAAAAGCGGCTATGAACGCTACGGTTTTTGCGCGTACTACGCCGTCGTTTAAGCTAAGGATTGTCACTGCACTGCAAAACTGCGGCGAAGTTGTAGCTATGACGGGCGACGGCGTAAACGACGCACCTGCGCTCAAAAAAGCAGACATCGGATGTGCCATGGGCAAGAGCGGCACCGACGTCGCAAAGGAGGCGTCCGACCTCGTGCTGACCGACGACGATTTCGGCACGATAGCGAGAGCTGTCGCCGAGGGGCGCGGACTGATGGCTAATATAAGGCGCTCGGTACACTTTTTACTCGCCTGCAACATAGGCGAAATAATAACCGTTTTGGCACTGCTTTTGCTCGGCAAGCCGTCGCCGCTCGGTGCGGTACAGTTATTGTGGATAAACCTCGTCACCGACTCGTTGCCTGCCATAGCTTTGGGGCTCGAGCGCACCGACCCCGACGTGATGAACCAAAAACCGATAGGCCGAAGAGCTCCGCTGTTTGACAAAACCTCGGTGCTCGAAATGGCTTTTGAAGGCTTGTTTATCGGGCTCGTTTCGCTAACGGCGTATCTGATAGGCAGTTTTGACTCTCCTGCAGTCGGCAAGACGATGTGCTTTGCCGTACTGTCGGTTTCACAGCTTATGCACTGCTTTGATATGCGCACGCGCAAGCCGATGTCAGCAAGTCACCTACCGCGCAACGCTTTTATGTTGCCTGCTTTTATCGTCTGCCTCGCCATGCAGCTTGCGGTAATGCTGTTGCCGTCTTTGACATCGCTCTTTGGCTGTGAAATGCTGTCGCCTTGGCAGTGGGCAGTCGTCGCGGGACTGTCTGCGGCACTGCTGCCGATATGCGAAGTTTACAAATTGTTAACTGTTCGTAAATACTAAATACATATACGATTTGTATAATATCTTATCAAAAAAGAGAAGGTATTATATGGTTATCAAAAATTACAACCCCGAACGTCAGACCGTAAAATGTTGCGAGGACGGCGGCAAATGCCTGTATCCTCTCGGCAGAACCGTAGTAAAGGACGACTGCCTGTGCGCCCCGTGGTGCAACAGCGGCTTTGCGTTTAATTTTATCGGCACGGGCTTTATTGTTTCGCTCGGCGAAGTATGTCTGCCCGACACCGCATACGTCAAAATAGTAGTTGACAACTCGGTTTACAAATTTGCAGTCGTAAACGGCAAAGAAAAGCTAATGGTCGAAAACCTCGCCGAAAAGCGCCACCGCGTCCGCGTGCTGAGGGTGACGGAGGGCACCGTTTCGATAAGATTTGACCTTGTTACCGTCGTAGGCAAGGAGCCTAGGTTTATGTCTCCCGAAACGCGCACTCAAAGGCGCATAGAGTTTTTGGGTGATTCGCTCACCTGCGGCTACGGCACGCTCGCTCCGAGCACCGTGCCGGGCTTTAATACCTTTGAAGAGGACAGCACCCAAGCCTACGCATATTTTACAGCCGAGGCGCTAAAGGCCGAAGCCCGCACCGTCTGTCTCTCGGGCAAGGGTATGGTCTGCAACTGTAACGGCAACAGAGACGACTACCGCGCTTGCGAGTTTTTTAAGTACGACGACTTTGAAGGCGCAAAACACGATTTCACCGCTTGGCAACCCGACGTGCTCGTTATTAACATCGGCACAAACGACGCGTGGGGCGGCGCAAAAGAGGATGAGTTTATCGCACAGTCGCGCTTATTTTTGGAGTTTGCGCGCTCGGTTTACCCAAAAGCGCAGATTTTGTGGGTTGGCGGCATATACGCACCTTACTACGGCGAAGGTCTAAAGGAGTTAATCCGCTCGCTCGGCGGCAAGGACGCAGGCTATCACCTTTTGATGCTCGAGTGCTTTACGGCTGACAAAAACGAGGTTGGAGGCGGCGGACATCCAAACGCCAAGGCGCACATTCGCTTTTCAAAAGCGGTGGCAAAAAAAATCTGCTCCGTTACGGGCTGGAAATACAGCGAAGGCACAAAATAAGCGGCAGCGCCATTACTGTTTATACATCGCATTATTGCATTTTTGCCCTGTTTTGGCTAAACATTAGATAAAATAATACATATTTTTGCAATTTTTGATTTATTTTTTTGCAAAATGTTATTGACACGGCGATTTTAGCGTAGTAAAATACTAAAAACAAAAAGGGTAAACTTTTTTGTAAAATCATATTATTTATATCAGGAGACTCAACATGAAACGCGTTTACAACTTCTCTGCAGGCCCCTCGATGCTCCCGCTCGAGGTACTCGAAACCGCAAAAAACGAAATGACCGATTTTAACGGCAGCGGTATGTCTGTTATGGAGATGAGTCATCGATCACCCGTTTACCAGGCTATCTTTGACGAGGCGCAGGCTAATCTCCGCAAGCTGATGGATATACCCGATAATTATCAGATACTGTTTTTGCAGGGCGGTGCTTCGCAGCAGTTCTCCGCAGTACCTCTCAATCTGATGAAGACCGGCAAAGCAGATTACATCGTGAGCGGTCAATTCTCCGGCAAAGCCGCCGAAGAGGCCAAGAAATACGGCGAGGTCAACGTGCTCGCCACCTCCAAGGACCGCACGTTTGCATACGTTCCCCACGTCACCGAGTTTGACAAGGATGCAGACTACGTTCACATCTGCTTTAACAACACCATTTTTGGTACTCAATACAACTATATCCCCGAGACGGGCGACATCCCTCTCGTAGCAGATATTTCGTCCTGCATTCTTTCAAGACCCATACCCGTCGATAAGTTCGGCGTTTTGTATGCAGGTGCTCAAAAGAACGTAGGCCCCGCAGGTCTCACTATCGTTATAGTTCGTAACGACCTGCTCGGCAACGCACGCCCCGACACACCCGTTATGCTCAACTGGCAGGTTCAGGCCGAAAACGGCTCTATGTATAATACTCCTCCCTGCTACTCTATCTACGTCGCAGGTCTCGTATTCAAGTGGCTGCTCGCACTCGGCGGATTGACCGCCATGCAGCAGATTAACGAGCACAAGGCCGCTATGCTGTACGATTATCTCGACTCCTCCAAGCTGTTTAAGCCTACGGCAGACAAAGAGTTCCGTTCTATCATGAACGTATGCTTTGTCACCGGCGACCCCGACCTTGACAAAAAGTTTTGCTCTGAGGCAGGCGCCAACGGCTTTGTCAACATCAAGGGACACCGCAGCGTAGGCGGCATGAGAGCGTCTATCTACAACGCTATGCCTATCGAGGGCGTAGCCGCACTTATCGACTTTATGAAAGATTTTGAGGCCAAAAACCAATGAAAAACATACAACTACTCAATAAAATAGACAAGATCGGCACCGACGTACTCGACGAGAGAGGATATACCTACGGTGAAGGCGTACAAGCACCCGTAGGCATTATGGTTCGCTCTGCCAATATGCTCGAAAACGAGTTTAATCCCGAGCTTTTGGCTATCGCCAGAGCAGGTGCAGGCGTCAACAACATCCCTCTCGACCGCTGTGCCGAGCAGGGCATCGTAGTTTTTAACACCCCCGGCGCCAACGCCAACGGTGTAAAGGAGCTGACGATAGCCGCACTTTTGCTCGCGAGCCGCAAGATAGTGGAGGGCATCAACTGGGCTTCCACTCTCAAGGGCAACGAGGACGCCGCCAAGCTTATCGAAAAAGGCAAGTCTCAGTTTGCAGGCCCCGAAATCATGGGCAAGACCTTAGGCGTTATCGGTCTCGGCGCTATCGGCGGTATGGTAGCAAACACCGCTTATAACCTCGGCATGAACGTCGTAGGCTGTGACCCTTATATCACGGTCAACGCAGCGTGGAGCATTTCGAGAGCGGTCCGCAAGGCAGAAACTTACGACGAAATATACGCCACTGCAGATTATATCACGGTACACGTTCCTTCGCTCCCAACGACGCGCGGCATGATAAACAAAGAAGCCATCTCCAAGATGAAGGACGGCGTCCGCATCATCAATCTCGCGCGCGGAGACCTCGTCAATACCGCAGACCTGCTGGAGGCTCTTGCGAGCGGTAAGGTAGCGTCCTACGTCACCGACTTTCCTTCGAGCGAGCTCATCGGCGTGGACGGCGTAGTAGCCATCCCCCACCTCGGCGCTTCGACTCCCGAATCCGAAGAGAACTGTGCTTATATGGCGGCTAACGAGCTCTGCGATTATCTCGAGCAGGGCATCATCGTCAACAGTGTCAACTACCCGACGATGAATCATCCCCTCTCCACCAAGCACCGCCTCGTAGTCCTGCACGAAAACATCCCCAATATGCTCGCGCAGATGTCACAGGCTTTTTCAAACTGCGGCATAAATATAGAGTCGCTTATTTCTCAGGCAAAAGGCACGAGTGCAGTCAGCGTACTCGACACCGACGAAATCCCCGACCAGTCTATCATAGACACGGTTAAGGCAATCAAGGGCGTACGCAGAACTATCTGCATCTGATAACAAAACAAATAAAGCGGAGGCGCGAGCCTCCGCATTTTTTATATCTTAAATAGCTTTTCTGCGTTGACGTGAGCGATTTTTTCGAGCAGCTCGTCGCCCAAATCAAGCCCTTTGACAATCTCCCACTGCATCGCAGGGTCGCCCCACGGAGCGTCACTGCCAAAGACGATTTTGTCGGGGTCGTGGTTTAAGATAATCTGCTTTACCTTTGCGACGTCGCAACGGTTAATCAGCGCCAAATCTATCCAAACGTGCTTGCCAACCAAATAGCGCATTACCTCGTCCTCGGACGCGAGACCTCCGCAATGAGCCGAAACGAGCTTTAATTTGGGATAGCGCTCGATGATTTGTGCCATCATAAACGGAGGGCAATGGCAAACCTTGGGCGAAACGGGGTCCCATCCGCCGTGAGTAACGAGCGGCAAATCGTACTCGGAGCAGGCTTGGAGCAGAGGCGCGTAGCGTTTATCTGTGATAAAGCACTCGACGTAATCGGTATGTATCTTTATGCCCTTCAGACCGCTGTCCTTAATACCCTTAACCGCGGCTTTGATGTCGGGATAGTCGGGATGTATCGAGCCGAGAGCAACGATGTTGCCACCGTTAATCTCGGCGGCAAAGAGGTTTACGTTATCCTGCTGCGCCGGATTGGTCGCAACGTTGCAGACGACTGACACGGCGACGCCGGACCTCTGCATCAAATCCTTGAGCCCCGAGAGCGTACCGCTGTGGCAGGGCACCGACCCGATAATCGGCTGTAATCTGCTCACCGCCTTAGCCGCGAGGGCGTCGGGGAAACAGTGTGTATGACAATCAATAATCTTCATTATACTCAACCTCTTGTGTTTATAAGATAAATAATACACAAAATACAGAAAATGTCAAGTCTTTTTGCTTGACACTCCGCAAGGCTTGTGCTATGATAATAATGTATAATTATTTGGAGGGCAAACTTGATGAAAGCGATAGTTTTTGACGGCAACAGCATACTGAACCGCGCGTTCTACGGTGTGCGCCCATTATCTACCGCAGACGGTCTGCCGACCAACGCGTGCTACGGCTTTGTCGGCATAGTTTCGCGCGCTCTTGCCGACGTAAAACCCGACTACGCCTGCATGACCTTTGACCTCAGGGACAAGACCTTCAGACACTTATACTACGACGGCTACAAGGCAAACCGCAAGGGTATGCCCGACGAGCTCGCCGCACAGATGCCTTACGCCCGAGAGCTGTCAAGCGCACTCGGACTGCCTATAATGGAGTGCAGCGGATTTGAGGCAGACGACGTCATCGGCAGTTTTGCCGCCTTTTGCTCTCAAAACGGCCTCGAATGTGTCATCGTAACCGGCGACAGAGACAGCTATCAGCTCGTTTCGGATACCACGACGGTTTACCTCGCCGCAACCAACGAGACAAAGATTATCACCCCCTCGCGCATAGCAGAGGAACACCAAGGCTTGGCTCCGCGCCAGATGATAGAGGTCAAATCGCTCATGGGCGACAGCTCGGACAACATCCCCGGCGTCCCCGGAATAGGCGAAAAAACCGCCGAAAAGCTTATCGCTCAGTACGGCAGTCTCGACGGGGTTTACGAGCATATTTCAGAGCAAAAGGGCGCACTGCTCACCAAGCTGACAAACGGCAGAGAGTCTGCCTATATGTCGCGCTATCTCGCCGAAATCAGGCTCGACGCGCCTATAAACGCTGACATTGACTATTATAAATACGGCGGCGCAAAAGATGAAGCTTTGCGCGCTTTATACACACGCCTCGAGTTTAAAAAGATGCTCGACGCTTTGGGCGAGCCCGAGGCTACGGTCGCAGACAAAGCAACGCTTACCGACTGCGACGCCTGCAAAATCGCGTCAATCGCCGCGAGCGATACCGTTTATCTCGACGTCGGTGACGGCGAAACGGCTTTTTCGGACGGCAAATCACACTACAGATGCGACACCGCAAGGCTGACGGGAGAGCTATTTGTACGCGGCAGATTCTGCGTTTGGAGCGTTAAAGACACGCTACACAGACTCGACGCGCTCGGCATCAGCCCGACGTGCGAGTTTATCGACCTTTCGCTGCTCGGCTACGTCATAGCGCCGTCCGACAGCGGCATAGAGTTTGGCAAACTGACGCTCGCATATATCAATACACAGTCGCAGACGCGTGACGTTGCCCTGTTTGCGCCGCTATACAAGGCGCTGACCGACAAGCAAACCGAGCAGTCGCTAAAGCTGTATAACGAGATAGAATTGCCTCTCGCAAAGACTCTGTACGAGATGGAACGCATCGGCTTTATGCTCGACTACGACGGACTAAACGCGTATTCCGACAAGCTCGCGCTCGAAATAAAACAGACCGAGCAGTCCATATACGACACGGTGGGGCACGCATTTAATATCAATTCGCCCAAGCAGCTCGGAGCGGTTTTGTTTGACGAGCTATCACTGCCGCACGGCAAAAAGAATAAAAACGGCTATTCCACGGGTGCCGAAATACTCGAGGAGCTAAAGGAGTTTCACCCCGCGGTCGAGGCGATACTGTATTACAGACAACTAACCAAGCTAAAATCAACCTACTGCGACGGTCTGCTCGCTATAGAGAGCCCCGACGGCAGGATTCATACGACCTTTAAGCAGACTATGACGCTCACGGGCAGACTTTCGTCCGCCGAGCCCAACCTGCAAAACATCCCCGTCCGCACCGAGCTCGGCAAAGAGCTGAGGCGGTTTTTCAGAGCCAAGGACGGCGACGTGCTCATCGACGCCGACTATTCGCAGATAGAGCTGAGAGTGCTCGCGCACCTTTCGGGCGACGACACGTTGGTAAACGCCTTTAACAGTGGCGAGGACGTTCACACGATAACCGCGGCGCAGGTATTTTCTCTGCCCGAGCAGCTTGTCACACCCGAAATGAGGTCGAGAGCCAAGGTCGTCAACTTTGGCATCATATACGGCATGGGCGACTATACTCTGTCGCGCGACCTCGGCGTTTCAAAGCGCGAGGCGGCGAGATATATAGAGGGGTATTTTGCCAGATACCCTGCCGTCAAAAGGTTTTTGGACGAGACGGTAGAGAGTGCAAGGCAGACGGGCTACGTCACCACGATGTACGGCAGGCGCAGATACATTCCCGAGCTTGCGGTCACAAAAAAACAGCTCGAGCTTTTTGGCGAAAGGGTTGCCAAAAACACTCCCATACAGGGCAGTGCCGCCGACATCATTAAGATTGCCATGATTAACGTTGAAAAGGCGTTGCAGGATGCCGGTCTAAAGGCTCGGCTTATACTGCAGATACACGACGAGCTGATAGTCGAAGCTCCCGAATGTGAAGCGCAAAAAGCCAAGGAAATCCTCGTTGGTTGTATGCAAAACGCGGCGCATCTGCTCGTACCGCTGACCGTCAGCTGCGGCAGCGGCAAAAATTGGTTTGAAGCAAAAGATTAAGATATAAGGGGTAAAAAAATGAAAAACTTAGGTGGCAAAAAGGCAAGAGTCTTACTGGTATATCCCGACTATACCGACCGCGACATCACGAGCAAGCTCGTAGGCGGCAGCTACAGCGAAGGACTCGCGTCGATTTCCGCAGTGCTCAAGCAGGGCGGTCACGACTGCAAGCTTTTGCATCTGCTGTACCTGCACGAAGAGAATGATTATAAAGCCAAGCTAAAAGCAATGGGCGAGTTTGACGTCATCGGATTTTCCATCCGCACCACCGCCATGCCCGATTCGAGACTATACATTCAGTGGACTAAAGAAGTCTGTCCGGACGCATTTATCACCTGCGGCAGTTATCACTGCACGCTGGCGCCCGAGGAGGTCATCGCCACTCCCGGCGTAGATGCCATCACCATCGGTGACGGCGAATACGCAGAGCTCGAGCTATGCGACAAGATGAGCGCAGGGCAGGACTACACCGACGTGCAGAGCAAGTGGTTTAAGCTCGAGGACGGCACTATAGTCAAAAACCCCGTCCGTCCCCTCTTTGCCGACCTCGACAGACTGCCGATACCCGACTTTGACCTCTTTGACTATGCAAACCTTGACTCGGTTAAGGCAGGCACCGCCATCGTCATGCTGAGCCGCGGATGCTTTTTTAACTGCACCTACTGCTCAAACTCGCAGTTCCGCAACGTTTATCCAAATAAAAAGATTTTTGCACGCTTCCGCTCTCCCGAAAACGCGATGCTTTATCTCAAAACCCTGCTTGCAAAGTTCCCTCAAATCAAGATTATCAATTTCCGCGACGCTATACTCAATATGTTTCCCGACTGGTTTGATAAGTTTATCGAAATGTATAAGGCGGAAATCCATCTGCCCTTCACCTGCAACGTGCGTTTTAACCTCTTGAATGAGGACACCGTGCGCCGCATGAAGGAGGCAGGCTGTTATACCATAGATATGGGTCTCGAATCGGGCGACCAGGAGCTGAGATTCAAGTACCTCAAGAGATGTATGACCGACCAAATGATGATAGATTGCAGTAAGTGGTTCCACAAAAACGGCATCGAACAGTTAACCTACAATATCATCGGTCTCCCCCACGAGGACATTCACAAGGCGCTCAAAACCATCAAGCTCAACGCCAAGGTTCAGTCAAACCGCGTCATACCTAACATCTTTTACCCCTACCCCGGCACCATACTGCACGACATAGCAAAAGAGGCAGGCTATCTGCCCGACGTCATCACTCCCGATATGAGAGTACCGCTCGTACAGCCGCAGTTCCCCGAGGAGCAGGTTTTGTTTATCGAAGGGTATTTCCTCCACTTTGTAAAACGCTACAAGCTCGCATACAGACTGCCTTCGTGGCTCGGCAAGCCCTACGAAAAATGGCTCGACCACCGCGTAACGGGCAAGCACGTGCCTTATAAGTTCTACGTCAAAATACACGATATATATTCAAAGTGCTATCACAGGCTCAAAAACTTTGCGGCACAAAAGCTGCCCGACGTTTATATGAAGCTCCGCAAGATTAAGCACGGTATCAAGTAATATGAGCGGCATATTATACGTAGTTCCCACGCCTATCGGCAACCTCGGCGACGTTTCGGCAAGGTCAAAGGACACCCTTGCCGCCGTCGATTTTGTCGCCGCGGAGGACACCAGAGTCGGCGGCAAGCTATTGATGCTGCTCGGCATCAAAAAGCCGCTCGTCAGCTATCACGAGCACACCGACATCGGCAAAATAGAGGGCATAGTTGACCGCATCAAAAGCGGCGAAAGCTGTGCCATTATCACCGACGCAGGCACTCCCGCAGTCAGCGACCCGGGCGAAAAGCTCGTAAAAGCCGCGTCCGAAGCAGGTATCACGGTCATTCCGCTGCCCGGCCCCTGCGCCGCGGTAACGGCGCTCTCAGCCAGCGGACTGCCGTCGAGGCGGTTTTGCTTTGAGGGTTTTTTGCCCGACGAAGGCCGCAAGGAGTATCTCAGCGACATTTCTACTGAGCGTCGCACAATGATATTTTACTCCGCGCCCCACGACCTTTTTAAGGTTATCAGAGACCTATCCGCCGCGCTCGGAGACAGAAAATGCGTGCTCGCCAAAGAGCTGACAAAGATTAACGAATGTTTTGTTCGCACCACGCTTTTAAAGCTGGAGGACGACGTTAAGAGCAGAGGTGAAGCCTTTGGCAAGGGCGAATTTATCATCATAGTCGAGGGAGCACCCGACAAGGATATATTCTGGACCGACATCGGCATACCCGAGCACCTGCAATATTATTACGACCTCGGACTTTCAAAGATGGACGCCTGCAAGCAGGTTGCCAAGGACAGAAAGGTATCAAAAAGTGTTATTTATAAGGTTGCCTCGCAAGGCGAGGATAATTAAATATCTATCACTTTTGTCAGCTATCGTGCTGACGGTTTCTCTCTGTGCCTTCGGCACTCTGTCGGAGGATAGCTTTAAGCTCTCGCTCAGTACGGCAAACTACGCTTCCGCAGGGACCACTTTGAACCTCACGATTAAAATAGCGTCGCTCCCAAAGGACGTTTACGCTTTTGAATGTGAGCTGACCTACGACACTCAGATACTGACGGCGGTCAATATTAAATCAACCGACGACTTTTTGACGGTCAACAAGTGCGCGTGGGAGCAGCACTGCTCGCATACCACCGCAGGCAGATATTATCTCGCCTTCTGCACCGACAACGCAGACGGCGTGGAAACGCCGATAAAATCGGTCTCCGATATTGAAATCAGCATACCGTTTAAGGTAAAATCAGACGGCGAATGTACCTTTAAGGTCGTATCTCTTACCGCCTTTGACAAAGACCTTAACGAAATCGCCTGCACAGACACGGAGCTCACAATTACCACGCTCGAGAGGCCATGCAGCTTTGCCACGGCGGTCACCTGCATAAGCGCCGTCAAGGGCAATACCGCAGACGTCGAAATCACGCTGACCAATATTTCTCAGACCTCAGACGTCGCCGCGATAGAGCTTAGGTTTTTATATTCCGCCGCGACCGTCAAAGCTACGGTTACCTCCAACGCGAGCGGTCAAATGGACGCGTTTATCACAAAGGCTCCTGCAGGCTGGACGCAGATGTGCAGTCACGACACCGGCGGCAGATATACCCTGCGGCTCGTAGCACCGAGCGGCGGTGCCGACGTCAGAGATTGCCTGCAGCTCGGCGAAAGCATCAAGCTGACGCTCTCGTTTGCCGTCATAGGCGAAATCGGCTCGACGGCTGATTTTGACATACCCGAAGCTTTTTGCACCGGATACGACAGCGACTTTGCGGTTTTGAGCGGCACGGGCAGTGCGTGCAGCACTACTATCAAAGACGGCAATATCATTTCGAGCAAGGATGAAACCGTCGTATGCGACGGCAAATATATCGTCGGCATACCCGTCGGCACAAAGGTCGAGGGCATAGGTGCATACATAGACGGCGAAATCAAGGTCTTTGCAGACGGCAAGGAAGCTAAATCTTCGTCCTTAATCGGCACGGGCATGACCGCCAGGCTATACGTCGGCGGCAAATCGGTCTCTGAGCTTGCGATAGTGATACGTGGGGACGTTGACGGCAACGGCGAAATAGGCATCAGTGACGCCGTGCGCATACGCCGCATTTATCTCGGTCTCGAGACGGCAGACGAGCTGACGACGCTCGCCGCCTGCATCAGCGGAGGGACAAAGGTCGCGGCGCTCGATTATCTCGCAGTCAAGCGGCATTTGCAAGGCACGTACAACATACAGTAAATAAATCTCATTTATAGCGTCTTAGCTTACAGGCTTCGACGCTTTTTTTATTTTGCATACCTTATAATGCAAAGCGAAAGGAAGTGTATATAGTGACTCACACGTACGACGCGGCAACGCGCAGACTGACCGTGACGCTAGGCGGCGAAATCGACCACCATTCCGCGATAGCGGCACGCACCGAGATAGACAATCTGATACAGGACTACAAGCCACTCGTTACGGTCTTGGTTTTGTCTCACATCGGATTTTGCGATTCGTCTGGGCTCGGACTGATTATGGGCAGATACAAAAAGATGGCTTTGCTCGGTGGCAAGCTGATTTTATCAGACCCGACGCCCGAAATAACTCGCATTATAGCCTTATCAGGGCTCGACAAAATAATCGTTACCGAAAGGAGCAGGCAGGATGTCAAGGCGTAAATCACAAAACAGCGTCAAGCTGATACTGCAATCAAAAAGCATCAACGAGGGCTTTGCCCGTGCGGCTGTGGCGGCGTTTGTCGCACAGCTCGACCCGACCATAGGCGAAATGGCAGACCTAAAGACCGCAGTGAGCGAGGCGGTTACAAACTGTATCGTCCACGCTTACGGCGGCGAATCGGGCGAAATCTACATAAGCTGTGAATACGACGCTTCGCGCAAGGTGACCGTCCGTATCAAGGACAAGGGCGTAGGTATAAAAAACGTATCCGAGGCGCGCAGGCCGCTATTCACCACGGCACCCGAGGCGGAAAGGAGCGGCATGGGCTTTACCATAATGGAGAGCTTTTGCGACAAGGTTTCTGTTAAATCAAAGATTGGCAAAGGCACCGCCGTCACGCTCGTCAAGCAATTAAAGCACATAAAATGAGCGACGTCATGCAGCAGATAGCCGCGGCGCAATCGGGCGACGCTGTGGCGCTCGAGCAGATAATCAGAGACAACTACGGACTTATCAAGTCGATAGCCGTCAGGTTCAGAGACAGAGGCTGTGAGTTTGACGACCTGTGCCAGATAGGTACCATCGGTATGATAAAGGCGGTACGCAACTTTGATTTGTCGCACGGCACTATGTTCAGCACCTACGCCGTGCCGCTCATAACCGGCGAAATAAAAAAGTTTTTGCGCGACGACGGCATTATCAAGGTTTCGCGCGATATCAAGCGCAGAGGCGTCAATATCGCCTGCATCAGCGAAAGACTGCAAGGTACTTTGGGGCGCGAGCCCACCGTCGGCGAAATAGCGTCCGAGGCAGGCATTACGCCCGAGGAAGTCGCCGAAGCCATCACGGCTACGACGGCGGTGATGTCGTTTTCGGACCCCGTGGGCGAGGTGGAGCTCGGCGACCTTTTGGGCACCGACCACATAGACGAGCTGTGCGAGTCGCTCGCACTGCGGCAGGCTATCGGCTCACTCGACCGCGACGAACGCAAGCTGATTTACTACCGTTATTATAACGATATGTCTCAGGCAAACGCAGGCAAAGCCATGGGGATGACGCAGGTCAAGGTTTCGAGGATGGAAAAAAAGATACTGCAAAAGCTAAAGGACGCGCTAACCTGAGAGGCACACGGTTTATCTCCGTGTGCTTTTGTGATTGACAAAAAAACGTATCGGGAGTACAATTAGTAAAAACACGGAGGTAATATATATGAGATATGACGGCAGGGAGTATGACGCACCGAGAAGCGTCGAAATGATACCCGATTTTACAAAAACCGCAGGCGGCAGCGTGCTGATTAACTGGGGCGGCACGAGGGTTTTATGCACTGCACTCTTGGAGCAAGGCACACAGCCCTTCCTTATCGGCACGGGCAAAGGCTGGCTGACTGCAGAATACGCTATGCTCCCATCTTCGACGGGCTCGCGCAAAAAGAGAGAGACGTTAAAGCCCGACGGACGTTCCACCGAGATAAAAAGGCTGATAGGCAGGTCGCTCCGCGCGGCTATCGACTATGAAAAGCTCGGCGAAAACACTATATGGATAGACTGCGACGTACTTCAGGCTGACGGAGGCACGAGGTGCGCTTCGATTACGGGCGGCTTTGCGGCGCTCAAGCTCGGAGTAAAAAAATGGCTCGAGCAGGGTCTCTTGACAACCGACCCCATAGTTACGCAGGTTGCGGCGGTTTCGGTAGGCATTATAGACGGCACTCCGATGCTCGACCTATGCTACAAGGAAGACTCCGGAGCTGACGTCGATATGAATATCGTCATGAACGGCAAGGGTGAATTTATCGAGCTGCAGGGCACGGGCGAAGGCAGAGGATTCAGCCCCGACGAGCTTTCTACGCTCATTTCTCTCGGCAAAAAAGGCATAGGCGAATTGTTTACTCTGCAAAACAGTCTGTGATTTTTATGCAATATTGACTAATTTTGCCCGATTATTTGTATAATGTTACAGTTGACAAACGGGCGATAAATATATATACTTTTGGCAACAGATAGAGGCGCGGACCTCATCAGTAGTATGCGTTAAGGCACGGTGATGCCGCATACGAAAGGGAGCTCCGCCGAAACCTGCACCGCTTTACCGAGCGTGCAAGGTTGGGGTATGGTACAAGATGCCATACACTGTCACATTCATTTGTGGAGAGCTATCACAATATGCTTTATTAAGTTTTGCGTATCGTGTTAGCTATTCATATAGCTAACACGATTTTTTTATCAAAGAAAGGACATCATCATGAAAAAAGCACTTTTACTCGTCACCGCACTTTTACTCGTTGCAGCTTCGCTCGCATCCTGCAGCGTAAACACCGCAAAGTTTGACATGACTAAGGTAAGCAGCCTTGCAGACCTCGCAGGCGCCAAGATTGCCGCTCAGTCCGGCACCTTCCACTACGACGCACTCCAGCAGATCGAGGGCGCCTTCACCACCGATTACGAAGATTTTGACTCGCTGTTTGTAGCTCTGCAGTCCGGCGCCATCGACGGTTACATCGCCGAAGAGCCTACCGCTATCGACATCTGCACTCGCAACGACGGCTACGCATACGTCGCACTCAAAAACAATAGCACCGGCTTTACCGCCTCCGAAGCAGACACCGCTATCGCAGTCGGCATTGCCAAGGGCAGTAGCCTCACCGCTCAGATTAACACCGTGCTCGCCACTCTTACCGCAGAGCAAAAATCCGCTCTGATGCAGCAGATGGTTGACGTCAACGCAGGCAAAGAGGTAGGTACTCTCGCAATCACGAGCACCACTCCCACCGAAACGACCGGCACACTCAAGGTAGCTATGGAATGCGCTTACGCGCCCTTTAACTGGACTCAAAACACCGACGCCAACGGCGCACAGCCCATCGCAAACGACAACCTCAGCTACGTTAACGGCTATGACTATCAGATAGCAAAGTATATCGCCGATAACCTCGGTCTCAAGCTCGAGGTTTACGCCGAAAAGTGGGATTCACTCATCACGGGCGTTCAGGCAGGCACTTACGACTGCATCATCGCAGGCATGAGCCCCACGGACGAGCGCAAAGAGGAAATCGACTTTAGCGACAACTACTACGTTTCCAACCTCGTTATTATCTATAAAAAGTAAGAGCGTTAAACGATGCAGTTTTTTACAGACGTATATAATATTTTAACTCAATACTGGCAGTACCTGCTCAAAGGCGTCGGCATCACGATGCTGATAGCTCTCGTAGGTACCGTGGCGGGTCTGCTGATAGGCTTGATTATCGGCGTAATCCGTACCGTGCCCGAATCAAAGAGCAAGTTCGTGCGCGTACTGCAAAAGGTAATAAACACAATATTTGCGATATATATCGAGATATTCCGCGGCACGCCTATGATGGTGCAGGCAATGGTTATCTATTGGGGCTATGCTTTTGCTACGGGCGGCTCGACGCTCCCCCTGCTCACCTCCGGCATATTTATCGTCTCGATTAACACCGGCGCATATATGTCCGAGATAGTCAGAGGCGGCATCATTTCGATAGACAAAGGTCAGTTTGAAGCCGCACAGTCTATCGGTATGGGCCACGTTCAAACCATGGTTTACGTCATCATACCGCAGGTCATCCGCAACATACTCCCCTCGATAAGCAACGAATTTGTCATCAATATCAAAGATACGTCGGTACTTAACGTCATCGGTGTCACCGAGCTGTACTATTACGCAGGCGTTATCAAAAAGATGAATCTGCAAATCTTTGAGACCTATCTGGTCGTCTGCGTGCTGTACTTTATACTCACATTCGGCATCAGCAAGCTGCTGAGATTGTGTGAAAAGAAGCTCGAAGGCAGTAAAAACTATGTCATCTGCGGCTCACAGTCAGATCCGGATGCCGAAATACACGTCAAGGTGGTAGAACATCATGTCCACGATTGAAATAAATCACCTCAAAAAAACCTTCGGCACTCACGAGGTGCTGCACGACATATCGTTCAGCGTCGAAAAGGGCGACGTCATCAGCGTCATCGGTTCGTCCGGCTCGGGCAAATCGACTATGCTCAGATGTATCAATATGCTCGAAACTCCGACGGCAGGTCAGATACTGTTTCACGGCAAAGACATCGCGTCGAGCGACGTCAGCCTGAGAGAATACCGCTCAAAGGTCACGATGGTGTTTCAGAGCTTTAACCTTTTTGAAAACATGACGGTGCTCGCAAACTGCACCATCGGCCTCAAAAAGGTGCTCAAGCTGTCAAAGGAAGCGGCAGAAGCAAAGGCTCTCTCATACCTCGAAAAAGTCGGTATGAAAGAGTATATCAACGCCAAGCCGCGCCAGTTGTCCGGCGGTCAAAAGCAGCGTGTGGCGATAGCACGCGCACTCTGCATGGAGCCCGAGGTTATACTGTTTGACGAGCCGACCTCCGCCCTCGACCCCGAAATGGTAGGCGAGGTTCTAGCCGTAATGCGTTCGCTCGCCAAAGAGGGACTTACGATGATCGTCGTAACCCACGAAATGGCTTTTGCCAAGGACGTTTCCGACCGCGTAATATTTATGGATAAAGGCTACATCGAGGAGCAGGGCTCGCCCGACGTTATCTTTACAAACCCCAAGAGCGAAAGAACAAAAGAGTTTTTGACCCGATTTTTTGCAAACTGACCTTCTTTATATATGTTCCTTCCCTAAAAGCAAAAGCCCCACGGCTACACGCCGTGGGACTTTTGCTATATATTAACCTTTTATCTGCCGATGAACGTTATCCTGCCTTCGGCGCCGGTATAGCCAGACAGGTCTCCGCCGAGAGCGTTTGTTATATATTCGGCGAGCGCCTCGTATTCGGTCATGATACCGGGATTGACGACGTTGTGGTCTGCAAGGAAATGTAGCATACCGCTGCCGCCGTTGTTTATCATATAACCCGAACCTGCGAGCGTGTAGGTCTTTGCGTAGTCTATATCCTCGCCGCCTATCTTTATGTTGCTGATACGCCTTACGTCGCCGACACCGACGAGCATATCGTCGTCATCTACGATTACGGACGACTCTACCGTAGTGTCAATGGTAAACGTAATACCCGAAACGTTGGGGTACGAGCCCTCCTCGCCTATCGCCGTTTTATTTACAAGGTCAACGGTCTCGGGCTGTGCATTGCGGCCGTAATACTCGAGCATATCGGCGATTTCCTGACCCGTTACTTCTACGACGGCAACCGTGTTGCCGTAGGGCAAAACCGCTATCAAGTCACTGTAATCGACGTCGCCTGCAGGCAAGCCGCTCTTTAGTCCTCCGCCGTTTTGATAAGCCAAATCAGCTCCGCTTACGTATCTCATTGCGTCTGCCACGAGGTTGCCGAGAGCGGTCTCTCTGTTGCGAACGGCTCTTATGCCGTTTGCGTCCTTGTCAGACAAGCCGTTGCAGTTGCTGCAAATAACCTTACTCAGCATTTCTGTGTATTCAGCCGTCAAGGTCTGCAGCTTTGCGTCAAATTCTGCATCCTTTGCCGTTATGTCGCTGATAGTGGTAACGGCAATATTACCGCCTGCCGTAATGACGAGCTGACCGAGCGATTGCAGCTTGGTGCCGGTCTGAGCGACTATGATGCTTTTGCCGTCTTTGTTTTGAGTATTGAGATAAATAAACTCGTCGTGAGAGTGTCCGTCGAGTATCGCGTCTATACCGTTTGTATTAGCCGCCAAATCGACAGAGCGATATTTGACCTCGTCTTCCATGCCGAGGTGAGCGAGCACTATGACGTAATCGGCACCGTTTTGACGGGCGTCGTCAACAGTTTGCTGTACGGTACCGTAAAAGTCGCCGTCACTGAAATCATATACCGTAACGTCGTCCTCCATAAAACAATGAGGGTCGCTGTCGAGCATGGTGTTGGGTGTCGTGACGCCGACAAAAGCCACCTTTTTATTGCCGTACTCAGCTATCGCATAAGGCTTTGTGCCTACGATGCCGTCGTTACTGCCACTGTATTTTATGTTGCAGCAGAGATACTGAGCATCTGCTTTTGCCATCAGCTCGTTAAGCCTCGAAATGCCGACGTCAAACTCGTGGTTACCCAGGATGGCGTAGTCGTAACCTGCGGCATTCATGGCATCGACTAAGATTTCACCCTTGGAAACCGAGCCGAGGTATGAGCCTTGTATAGCGTCACCGCAATCGACGAGGGCGACGTATTTGTTTGTCTGCTTCATCAGATTTTTATAATACACTACGCCCGACAGGGTTATACCGTCCTCTACGGCACAGTGGATATCGTTGGTAAACAGTATCACTATATCGTCCGCCGAGGCAGGCGCAGCGCAGGATGCCAGTGCCAAAAGCATGGCAAGGCAAATAACTAAAGATAATAGCTTTTTCATTTTTGCTCCTATAAGATATTAGTAAAAAAAGACCAAGCCTAAGCTCGGTCTGTAATGGAGGCTAAGGGACTCGAACCCATGACAACCCGCACGTCAAGCGGGTACTCTACCAGCTGAGCTAAACCTCCGTCTCGGTCAGCGTGGTAATTATATCATGTAAGGCAGGATTTTGCAATAGGTTTTTGCAAAAAAGTTTTTGCTTATTTATTGACAAACATTATGCAAAAGCCTATAATAAGTCAAACTGTAATTACGGAGGATTATTTTGCTTTATGAATACTATCAAGGTTAAAAACGGCGCTACCAAAATGGTCGCTCACCGCGGCTGCTCTTGTGTCGAAAAAGAAAACACTCTCGCTGCGTTTATTGCCGCAGGCAACCGCAGCTATTACGGCATCGAGACCGACGTTCACCGCACTGCCGACGGCAAATACGTCTGCATACACGACAGTGAGACCGCTCGCGTAGCAGCCGACAACATCGTTATCGAAAACACCAGCTTTGAGTACATTCGCAAGCTCAAGGTTTGCGATATCGACGGCACTCGCACCAGAACCGACCTGCGCATCCCTACTCTCGAGGAATATATCCGCAACTGCAAAAAGTATGAAAAGCACTGCGTACTCGAGCTCAAGACCGAGTACACCTACGAGCACGTCTGCGAAATCATCGACATCATCATTGCAGAAGATTATCTCGACAACGTAACCTTTATTTCCTTCTCTTACAACGACCTGCTGCACGTTAAGCGCCGCCTGCCCGGTCATCCTTGCCAGTTCCTCACCGGCAAATACAGCGACGACCTGCCCGACAAGCTCGCTCACGACGAAATGGGTCTCGACATCTGGTACGGCGAAATCAACGAGGACAACCTCGCGCTCCTGCACAGCAAGGGCATCGAGGTCAACGTATGGACCTGTGACGACCCTGCCGCCGCCGAAAAGCTCATCGGCATGGGTGTAGAGTATATCACAAGCAACCGTCTCGAAGGCTGCTAAACTTGTTTTTATCTTCAAAGTGGGGGCTCAAACAGCCCCCACTTTTTTTAACTCTAAAGGAGCACAAAATAAAAAACGCTCATTCTCTTTATTTGCTCGATTATTACGTTAGTAGACTGCACCATATTTTGTCTATGTCTATTAAGACTATATCCCCTGCGCGGCAGAGAGTTTGTCAACGACACGCGGTGTGCGTCGGCACAGTTTGTCTTGCCGAGGTCAAAATAAAATCAAAAGCGGTCATCTGAATCTGACGGATGACCGCTATATTTATTTGACATTATAATGATTCTACGAAATCAATATCATCCTGCCACTTCGACACAGCAGCACTCATATCGTATCTTTCTATGTTGCTTCTGTGTTCAATAAGCCATGATAAATGACTAATTACAGCCATTTTTGTCATTATTTTATTTGTGATAATATGTTCTAATACAGTTTGCCTTTGCACTTTTGATAAACAGCTATCTGCATTGACATTATAACCGCATTTGTGCATAAGTGATTCTTGCGGCAAATTATCAAAATACTCACTGTAATTTACAACTTTATTATCAATACATGATTCTATCTTGCACAATATAACGCCTTTCTTTTTCAACTCGGCAAAACTAGCGTAACTGATAATATATGCGTCTCCGCAGTCAGCGCAAAAACTAGCTTTAGCTCTTTGCGTAATGATATTGCCATCAAGCTTTACGATTTGAAAAACTGCAATTACATTATTTGAGTTTTCATGGGTGCATTTCCCGTTATTTGTAACTATTACAGTATCGCGGAATTTGATATTAACTTTATCATATCTATTGTCATTTTCATCAAACTCAAAGTCGTTTAACACAATTCGAGCAGATAACTCTTTAATATAGTCACTTATTTCTTCTGCAGATAGCAATTTATATGCTATTTTCTTGTATATTGTTTTTAGAGATATTGCCTCATTGCATCTCACCAATTCGTTATTCTCAAAAACTGCCTTTTTTGCGCAAAAGTTTTTTACATTCATAAAAATTTCCGCTGGTAATAAATTAAATGATACGCACGGCTTAACATCGTTCTTTTGAAAATCTAACGTTGTACCAAAGCGGCATTTTATGAATGAATCGTATGCATACAAATAATCAGTAGCTTTACATGTACTTAATTTAGGAAAATCAGGTATAAAACCAAAAAACAGGTTAATCGCAGTTTTTTCAATAATGTCCCTGTGTTTATTAACTTCCGCACTAATTTGTGTGCATCTTTCAGACAATCTTTTTATTGCATTGTCAGAAGCCATATCAATATCATTTGAGTTCAACCCAAGTATTTTATAGCATATATTTGGTATATTTTTGATATTGACTTCTCTTTCTGATAAAATAATATTATTACTAATAGGTTTTGAATTGTCTTGCGTTTTTGTGTTTGTCTGATAATAATTCTTTCTGCGTTCTAAAGTAGCATCTTTCTTTTTATTCCCAACAAAGTGTTTGTTATCGGTTTTCTTAATAGTGGATATGCTTGCTTTATTGTCTTTGTTATTTTGCTCAATACAATACTCTTTTATCATCCAAAATCCATAACGGTCACGTTCAAAGAATATTTTATATCCCCAAAGTATTTGCTCAACCTCATATAAAGTGAAACCTGTTTTTTGGGAAATATCTTCTGCCTTAATTCCAAAAGGGTAAGAGCGCAATAATTCATATATATCAAAAAACATACGCTATCCTCTTTCTTATCTATTTAATAATACTAATACTTAACAAAACTATAATTATATAATAACATACTCGCCATTTATTTCAAGTCTTATTTGCTTGTATGCTGATAAAAATAGTCTTCTGCCTCCTCAAAATCCACAAAATCGTCAATATGGTCGTAGTAAAAATCGTCCGGATGCGTGTAATCATTGACGTCATAATTGTTGTTATTGTTTTTACTTGACTTTCTACCGATTTTATCATACGCCTCTTTAATAGTAGCATAGTCAACTACTTTTACAACCACATCATTTGCACAATGCAAAATATAATCAATCTGTCCGTATGAACAAACCGTATAGATTTTGACAAATACTCTTTCGCCGTCAATCTCTTCATAAAACATATTTACCGGACCGTCTGCTACGCCGCAAGTCAATCTATCAAAGCTATTAACTTCCATCCCCACATATGGTTCCTTAATTGCAGGCAATCTGCTAACTTCATCCAAATTAACACTGACATTGACATTTACTGAATAACTATCTTCGTTTTTGTCAAAAGACATGTCATTCACTGATACACTGTCTTGGCTCTTGTTTCTATTCAAACAAAACATAGGAATACAGAATAGCAGCACAACAATAATTGCAAGAAATAATGTTTGATTAAATTTCCTATCTTTCATACAAATAGCCTCCATGCTTTTACTATTCATTTGCATAATACATGCACGTGTGTACCATAAAAAGGACACGGTATGCCTAAAAGCGGTCATCCGAATCTGACGGATGACCGCTATATTTATCTGCTATATATTTTAATGGCTTTGCTCACAAACTCGGCAGTACCTTTGCCGCCGGCTTTGTCAATATTTTTGGTGAAACGTGCATCTGATATATACATTTCACCGAGCCCCGAAAGTATCTCATCGGTGCAGGTGTAAAAATTTACCGTTATATAGTCCTGCAATCCCTTGACCGCCGCAGCCGCCTCGGCAGAGTCGGGCGGCAGGTGTTTGATTTTGCCGAAAGACGCAAACTGTTGCATCAGTCCGTCGGTCATGCTCAGCTTATCCGTTTCTGATTTGTTTTTCATTCTTACCTCAGACTCACGGTAGGCAGCGGTTTTGCCCCATTTCTCTTTGACTTCCTCTGCGTATTTTTTCATTTTTGTATTATCGAATGCCTTAAAATCGGCATTCTCTCCTTTCATCATTTCTTGCGCTGACGCCTGATATTTTGCTCACCTCATGGACTGTTCTCATGATTTTTCACCTCGCAAAAGCATTATATACTATGACGCAACGTCATAGTCAATGGTTTTTTGAAAAAAGCGCAAAAAAAGGTCTTGCTTTTCAGCAAGGCCTTTATATGTTTATTCAAGCTCAAACGCACCTGTGTAGAGCTGATAATACTGACCTTTTTGTTCGAGCAGTTGCTCGTGCGTGCCGCGCTCTATGATGTTGCCGTGGTCGAGCACCATGATAACGTTGCTGTTGCGCACGGTGGAAAGTCTGTGAGCGATGACGAATACCGTCCTGCCCTCCATAAGGCTGTCCATACCTTTTTGCACTATTGATTCGGTACGGGTATCTATCGAGCTGGTAGCTTCGTCGAGAATCATAACGGGCGGGTCCATTACGGCGGCTCTCGCTATCGCTATCAGCTGGCGCTGACCCTGCGAAAGTCCGCTGCCGTCGCCCTTGAGCACCGTCTGATAACCCTGCGGCAGCATATTGATAAATCCGTCAGCACCTGCCAGAACTGCGGCTTTGATACATTCCTCGTCTGTAGCGTCGAGCCTGCCGTAGCGGATATTCTCCATTACGGTACCCGTAAAGAGGTTTACGTCCTGCAAAACCACGCCGAGCGAGCGGCGGAGGTCGGATTTTTTGATTTCGTTAATGCTGATGCCGTCGTATCTTATCTTGCCGTCGGCGATGTCGTAAAACCTGTTGATAAGGTTGGTTATCGTGGTCTTGCCTGCACCCGTTGCACCGACAAAAGCGACCTTTTGACCCGGCTTTGCATACAGCGAGATATTGTGCAGTACGATTTTGTCGATATTGTAGCCGAAATCAACGTCGTCAAATCTGACGTCACCCTGCATTTCAACGTAATTGACACTGCCGTCCGCCTGAGGGCATTTCCACGCCCAGTGGCCCGTGCGGCTGTCGCATTCGGTAATAGTGCCGTCGCTGTCTATATTGCAGTTTACGAGCGTTACGGTGCCTTCGTCAACCTCGGGCTCCTGGTCGAGCAGCTCGAATATGCGCGAGGCTCCTGCCATAGCCATGATAAGCGTGTTAAACTGCTGCATTATCATATTGATAGGCTGTTGGAAGTTTTTAAAGAGTGCAAGGAACGTAACCAAACCGCCTACAGTGATGGCAAAGATATTATCCTTTACAAACAGTGCGATAACGCTGCCGACGACGGCGAGCAGTGCATACTGCAGATGTCCGAGGTTGTTGTTGATAGGTCCGAGGTTATTCATCAGCTTGTTGCCCTTGGTGGCTGATTCGCACAAAAATTCGTTGCGCTTGTCAAACTCGGCTCTTGCTCTGTCCTCGTAGTTAAAGACCTTGACGACCTTTTGACCGCCTATTATCTCCTCGATATAGCCGTTAACGTCGCCGAGTGCTCTCTGCTGGTCAACAAAGTATTTTGCCGACTTAAAGGCTATCTTGCGCGTTACAAGCAGTATGGTAAATACCATTATGACCGTAAAGCCGGTCAATAGCAGGTTTGTGCATATCATAGTGATAAACACCGTGAGTATCGTGATAATCGAAGATATCATCTGAGGCAGGGTTTGCGAAATCATCTGTCTCAGAGTATCGGTATCGTTGGTATATCTCGACATGATGTTGCCGTGGGAGTTTGTGTCGAAATATTTGATAGGCAGGGTCTGCATCTTGGCAAACATCGAGTCTCTGATGTCCTTTAGTATGCCCTGCGAAACCCTTATCATTATGCGCGCGTTAAAGAAGGTAGCGGCGGCGCCGAGCAAAAACAGTCCTGCCATCCCCAGCATATAGAGCCACAGACCGTTTTGGTCAAAATAGTCCCAGACGCTTATATTGTTATTGGCCTTGTAAGCGTCGATAACGGGGTTTAAATAATTATCTATTATGCCGCCGATAAAGCCTGCCGACTTTACCGTAACGAGTGCCGAAATAACTATGCAGGCAACGACTAACAGCAAATGAGGTATATAGTGCTTAAAGTAAGAGAGCAGTCTGACAAAGGTCTTTACGTCGAGCTTTTTGTCTGCCGTCCTGCCCATGGCTCTTGGTCCGTGCATTATTCGTTACCTCCTTTGGTTTGCTGATAATATACTTCCTGATAAATCGTGCATCTTGCGAGCAGCTCGTCGTGAGTGCCGTAATCTACGAGCTTGCCGTCGTCGAGCACGATTATCATATCCGCCTGCTGTACCGAAGCGACGCGCTGAGCAATAATCAGCTTTGTCGTATCGGGCAGGAAGTGTGCCAGACCTTCGCGTATGTAAGCGTCGGTCTGCATATCGACTGCCGAGGTCGAGTCGTCGAGTATCAGCACCTTGGGCTTGCCGACGAGAGCACGTGCTATGCAGATACGCTGCTTTTGGCCGCCGCTGAAGTTGGTGCCGCCGCGCTCGACAAACGTATTATAGCCGTCGGGACGAGCCATAATGGTTTCGTGCGCCTGTGCGCGCTTGCAGGCTTCGACAAGCTCCTCGTCGGTTGCCCCGGGGTTGCCCCAGCGCAGGTTTTCGGAAATAGTGCCGCTGAAAAGCTCATTCTTTTGCAGAACCATGGCAACTCCCGCACGGAGCGAGGTGATGTCGTAATCCTTAACGTCCACTCCGCCGAGCTTGAGCGAGCCCTCGGTAACGTCGTACAGTCTCGGCAAAAGCTGAACGAGGCTCGATTTTGCAGAGCCTGTGCCGCCGAGTATGCCGACCGTCATACCGCTCTTTATGTGGAGATTGATATGGTCGAGAGTGTTTTTGTCTGCACTCTTTGAATATCTAAAGCATACGTCGTCGTAGTCGATATCGCCGTTGGCAATTTCGTAAATAGGATTTTGAGGGTTGACTATATCGTTTTGCTCGTCGAGGATTTCGACGCATCTGTCGCCGCTCGCCTTAGACATAACGAGCATAACCATTATCATCGAAACCATCATGAGTGACGAGAGCATTTGTATAGAATACGTGATTACCGCCGAAAGGTCTCCAACCTCCATGCCTCCGACCGTGCCGATATCTCCTATGATAATCTGCGAGCCGAGCCATGCAACGACTAACATAGTGCCGTAAATGCAGGCGTTCATAACGGGGGTATTCCACGAAACGACGCGCTCCGCCTTGGCAAACAGCTCGTAAATCTTAGCACTTACGGTCTTGAATTTTTTGGTTTCAAAATCCTCACGCACGTACGACTTGACAACGCGGATGCCTGCCAGATTTTCCTGCACGACGCCGTTTAGGTTGTCGTAGGTGGTAAATACCTTGCGGAATACGGGATATGCGTTTAACGTGACTATGGCGATAGCCAACGCGAGCACGGGAATGGATATCAAAAACACGCTCGCGAGCCCGGGGTTAACCGTGATTGCCGCGACGAGGCTGAAAATCAGCATCAAAGGCGCACGGATGGCTATGCGTATCAGCATGGCGTACGAGTTTTGCAGGTTGCTGACGTCGGTGGTAAGCCTCGTGACTATCGAAGCAGTCGAAAACTTGTCTATCGAGCCGAAGGAAAAGGTCTGAACCTTGTCAAACAGCGCGTGTCTCAGATTTTTTGCAAAGCCGCAGCTCGCGATAGCCGACGACCTGCCTGCGAGACAGCCGAAGGTAAGGCTGACGAGGCAGCATCCGACGAGCAAAAGCGCGGTCTGCCATATTGCGTCAAACGACGGGTTTACGCCGTTGAGCGTATTGATGATGTTGGCGACGAGCAGAGGTATGATAACCTCCATCAGCACTTCGCCTGCTATAAACACGGGTGCGAGGATGCTGTCCTTAACGTACCCTTTGGTATATTTTGCGAGTTTTTTAATCATTGTTTCCTCCGTCGGCGGCAAGCCCCGATTTAATCTTGTTGCAGAGCTCAAAAAACGTCTTGCGTTCGTCACTCGTGAGCAGAGCGTCTATCTCAGACTCTGATTTGTCGATGCGGCGAGTGATTTGCTTGTGCAGCTCTACGCCCTTGTCGGTTAAGACGATGCGCTTTAGTCTGGCGTCGCTCATGACCGATTCGCGCCTGATATATCCGAGCTTTTCGAGTAGCTGCAAGAGCTTTGTGGCGGTGCTGCGCTTAAAGTCAAATCGTTTTTCGAGGTCTCTCTGATATATTTCACTGTCGCTGTGCCGACTGATATACCCGAGCACCATGCCTTGTATGCCGGTCAGTCTATCGTCAGACAGGTCGCTGCAGCCTGCGTCGATATAGCGCTTTATCGCCATAAAAAGCGAGCGGCTTTCGAGCCCTATCGTCTTTTTGTGATTGTCCAAAACACGTCCTCCTTTGTTTACTTGCTTACTGTTTCCATACTAACATTTTATTCTGCGCTTGTCAAGTAGATCTTTTTGCAAAATAGCAACGATATATTGTCTATTCTGTCAAGCCGCTTGCCCCCCCGCGTGCGATGATATAATGGCAAAAAATCTTTTTTGCGGAGATAATATGATTAACGTTTTTACACTGAGAGACAAGCCCGAGCTGATAGACACTGCGTCGCAGTGGTTCAGCTCCAAGTGGGGCGTACCTGCCGAAGCGTACTATGAATGTATGTCGGATTTTATCTCGGTCGAGACCGAATACGGCCGGGAGTTTTACTGCACGGCGCAGGGCGACGGTGAAGAAAAGCCGTCGAGAATGTATATTCACAGGTAAAAGTATCGACAAAACTTGACAAACCGCCCCTAAAAATGTATAGTATTTATATCATTTTAGTAGGGGGGGAATACCATGGCAGCATACAAAAAGCGCTGGGGCGACAAAAAAGACGGCAGACTCATCCGCGGAAGCGAGCTTGACACAAACCACTATGTCATGCCTATCGTCTGGCCCAACCGCACCGACTGCGAGGCTTTTATTTCCGAGACGATAGACCTGACCGCCGCAGACGAATATATCAAGGCCAAAAACAAAAATGCAGACGGCGTAAAGCTGTCGCTGTTTCCTCTGCTGATAGCCGCACTCGGCAAGCTGTTTATCGAGAGGCCAAAGCTCAACCGCTTTTACCGCAATACGAGGCTGTACGAGAGGTACGAGGTTTCGATAGGCTTTATCGTCAAAAAAGGTATGACAGACGACAGCACAGAGGCGCTCGCCAAGGTCATCGTAGAGCCTGCCGACACGCTCGAGACGATAGTTCAAAAGGTCACAAAAGAGATAGAGTTTTGCCGCAGCGACGCTATGGACAAGTCGTCAGACGACCTGCGCATACTGATGAAGTTCCCTCATTTTATCGGCCGTATGGTGCTCGGAGTAATGAAGCTCATCGACCGCCGCTCGGTAGTGCCGCAGAGCATATCCGAGTCCGATATGTTTTTTAAGTCGATAGTTGTCACTAACCTCGGCTCGATAAGGTTAAACGCCGCATATCATCACCTGTCAAACTGGGGCACAAACTCGTTTTTTGTCATACTGGGCGAAAAGAAACGCCGTCAGTTCAACGACAAAGAGGGCAATAACGTACTGCGCGACTCGATAGATATCGGCATTACGATAGACGAACGCATAGCCGACGGATATTATTTCTCAAAGTCTATCAGACTCTTTAAGAGCTATCTCGAGCATCCCGAAATGTTGGAAAAACCGTTCGGGCAAAAATAAAACATACTCAAAAGCAGTCCGTCGGGGCTGCTTTTTGATGCAATCCCCCCTTGGGGTTCAAGTCCTTTCC
>DCHM01000018.1:40700-40840 GCA_002314835.1 Clostridiales bacterium UBA1752
GCTTTTTATGCCGGTGGTGGGACGCGCTTGCTCTGCAAGCTGACTGCTCGGAGCACAGCTCCTTCGCACCGTTTACCTATAAACAGTCCACCGGACTGTTTTCTTTACGGTAAACGCCCCCTTGGGGTTCAAGTCCTTTC
>DCHM01000018.1:40902-79627 GCA_002314835.1 Clostridiales bacterium UBA1752
GCTTTTTATGCCGGTGGTGGGACTTGAACCCACACGCCATTGCTGACAACAGATTTTGAGTCTGTCTCGTCTGCCGATTCCGACACACCGGCGTTTGCAAGGGATATTGTATCACAGTTCTTTTATATTTTCAAGAACTTTTTTTGCAAAACTTTTTTTGACATTTTTTGCCCTTAATCCGTGGTATCATACTTTTATCGGAGGTCAAAAAATGAAAAAGCACGTATTTGTTTTATCCGTCGTTTTTGCGACGGTAATAGGTATGTTTTTGGCGGGCGCGCAGGACAGCGACCCGCTCGTTTCGCTGTCGTACCTTAACGAAGTCTTTGCCCCGAGCGTCAAATCGGATATACTCCAAGCCGTGCAGGAAATGCTCTGCGGCGAAAGCGAGCCTCTGCCGCAGTCAGCCGCTTTAGGCGAAAAAATAACTGCAGGCACCGTCAAAGCCGTGACGCGCGGCTGTGTTTTTGTGATAAAGAGCGGAGTTGGATATTGCATCTGCCCGTCTGGCGAGGGTCTGATTTACGACGTTACGAGCGGTCAAACCCTATCTGTCGGGCAAAGCGTGCCTGCCAATCACCGCCTTATGGCGATATGCGATAACGTCGGCATATACGCTGAAGGTGACGTTATAATATATTATGAAACAAATTAAGCTATTGTGTGCCCTGCTGACATTGGCAATCGCCGTGACGGTCTTTGCCACTGCCGCCGACGCCAAAGCCGAGACCGTCCGCGTAGGGCTGGCACTGCCGAGCGAGGGAAGCGGCGCAAAGACCGCTGTTTTTGCGTCCTCATTAGATTTTAATGTTTACTGTAACGGCATTGAAATAATGCAGTCGTCCCGTGTTACCTTCAGAGCGAGCGGTCAAACTATGACGATAGACGGCACTTCGGTAAGCGGCACCGTGTTAATTTATCCGCAGAGCACCGTAAAGCTGGCTTTGGACGGCAGGGAATACGCATACGACGGGTGCTTTGAAATCAGTCTCGAATCGCGCAGGCTAAAGGTGATAAACGTACTGCCGCTCGAAGATTACGTGAGCGCAGTCATGCCGTGCGAAATCGGCTCTAACGAATGTGACGAGATAACCAAAGCCGCCGCGATAATGATAAGGACGGTGCCGTTTCACCGCAAGCACGCGAGCGACGGCTGTGACGTTTGCGCCACGAGCTGCTGTCAAAACTACCGCGGCATCTGCACCGACATACGGCTATGCGGCATCGCGGAGCAAACCAAAGGTATGATAATCACCTACGGCGGTGAGCCGATAGTCTGCACCTACTGCAACAGCAACGGCGGCGCGAGCTGTCCTTCGGGAGACGCGTGGGGCGGTCAAACAAAGCCTTATCTGCAGAGCGTCCTGCTCGACGAGGGCGACGAATGTATATATTGGCAAAAAACGCTGAGTCAAAAAGAGCTTTTTGACGCCGTGACCGATTATTTGGGCGTCGAAAGCGAACTTGCCGGCATTTCGGCGGGCAAATCCGAGGCAGGATTTGTCACTCTGCTTACCTGCTACTGCACGGACGGAAGCGTGTATTATATCAGCGGAGCTTCGACTATTCGCAAGCTATGGGCGCTCGAAAGCGCGAGGTTTGACATATACTTTGAGCTATCGGCATCCGAGCTTACAGCCTCGGGGCTACAAAAATGCGGCGACGCGTATCTTTCGTCGAGCGGAGCCTGCCCCGTGCCCTCCTCCCCCGTCGCAGTCACCAAGGACGGCGAGCAAATCATAGCGACGACCGCCGTTATCAGCGGCAGCGGCAGCGGTCACTGCGTAGGATTTTCGCTCGCCGGAGCAAGGGTTTTGGCGGCTAAAGGGTATGATTATAAACAAATATTGACTTTTTTCTTTACAGGCACCGAGATTAAACGATAAAACCTCTTTACAATACGGCTCTTTAGTTGTATAATAAAAAAGCTTAGGAGGTATATCGCCTTGAATCTTAACAACAAAACGCGCAAGCTCATACCGCTGACAGCTATGCTCGTCGGCGTAGTGCTCGCTGTAATACGCATATTCGTTATACTCGGCAACGCCGTTGCCGACGACGCCGACCCGTCGTATTATTACGTCGATGCCAACGGCTCGGCACTCGTGCTGGCTATCGTCACCGCCGTGCTCTGTGCCATCGCCGCGGTTTTGACCTTTTTAGCCTCCAAAAACACAGACGGAGCTTCGAGCCGCCTGACTCGCCCTGCCTCGCTGTTTGCTCTTTGTATGGCTCCTGCGCTCGTCCTCAGTGCACTGTCTTACTGCTACGTTGACGGCGGCATTACGGTATTTACCGCACTTTTGATATTGACCTCGCTGCTGTCTGCCGTAGGCTTTGGCATGCTGTCACGCGACATACTCAAATACAAGTCAATCGCCTACGCCGTCACGGTACTCAGCGCCACTGCGTTTTATCTCGTCAGAATACTCTATGATTTTGTCAGACAAACCGCCGCACCGCTCGACTGCTCGGGCGGATACCACTTTATCTCGCTCATCGCGGTTATGCTGTTTTTCATGCACGAAGCAAGATGCGCAGCCAAGATACCTCAAAAAGGTCTGTATCTCGTTTTCGGCACTTTGGTGCTCGTCACGCTGCCGATATTTACCCTGCCTGCCATAACGGTTTATTTCACGAGCGGCTACGGCACGGTACAGACGGTGATAACCTCGATATGCGATATAATAGCGTACGGATATATTGCCGTAAGGCTTTGGCTGTCTTTCGGCTCAAACGTCGCAACCGAATAAACACGGAGGGCAAATGCAAAACAGCGTTTGCCTTTTTTATTTGAATATTAGGGCTTAATTGTGACAATAATATCCTTGTAAACGGAGGATATTATCATGATTAAGCAAAATCAAACGCCGCACGCAAAGCTCATCACCATTTACATCTGTCTGGCGATAGCCGTGTGCGTTATTACGGTCGTCACTCTCGCGGTCGTAGGCTCGACCCTTAAGCTGTCGGAAATCAGCATACCCGACGTCAGCATCGACCTCAGAGACACGGACAAGAGCCAAGACGAGCAAAGCAGCATCCGGACAGGCGACGACACCTCGGGCGTTGACGCCATGGTGCAAGACCCACCCGAAGCAATGTGCTATCCCGTTATCGGTGGCGAAATAATCAAGCCCTACAGCATGGACGCGCTCGTGCTGTCGCAAACCATGAATGACTGGCGCACACATTCTGGAGCCGACATTTCGGCGAGCCTCGGTGACAAGGTCTTTTGCATAGCGGACGGCACCGTAGCAGACGTCAGATACGACGATATGTACGGCTACTGCGTCACGGTACAGCACAAAGATTATCAGAGCGTCTATATGAACCTCGCACCCGAATACGGCGCAGGCATCACAAACGGTGCCAAGGTTGCTTCGGGCGCAGTGGTCGGCTACGTCGGTCAATCGGCGGTGTGTGAATCAGCCGACGCCGCCCACCTGCATCTGGAGATAATCAAAAACGGCTCAAACGTTAATCCGAGCGAAATACTCGACCTCATACCGTAATTAAAAAGGGACTGTATCGACAGTCCCTTTAATCTTACAGTATGTTTTTCTTTTTGCCGTATATCGCCGAAATAAATCCAAACAGCGTACCGACGACGCCGACTATCAGCCAGATAACCATAACCAATCCCCAGCCGCCGCCTTCGGACATAGCCGAAACACCGTAGGTCGAGATGGCAGAACCGACGTAAACCGCAAAGTTAGTTATGCCTGCGATAAGCGCCATACCGCCGTACTGACTGAACCTCGCGGGGATGACTGCGGTGAGCACAAAATTTGAGCCGCTCATACAGCCCGAAACGAGCGCGAGCAGCAATACCGACAACCAGCTGACGCTGTTGTACGAAAACATCAAAACCACGAGCGCTATAGCGCCGATGCCCAGCTCTACGCTGGCACACAGCATTTCGTTTTTGATTTTATAATTATATACGTACGAGGTCGCAATATAGCATATAGTGTTGAATATCGGCAGTACGACGCCCGAAAGTATCGAAACGCTGCTCGACAGGTTAAACGACTCCATAACGTAAACCGGCAGCCACGACGCTATGCCGTCCCTCAGCATACCCACCGCGATAGTCGCCATCAAAATGAGCGCCAGCGTCGCAATTACGGTGCCATTCATCTTGCGGTCGCCGCCCGCCTTTTTTGTTGCCGAATTAGCCGCTTTTTTTAGCTCGTCGGGTGCCGATTTCATACGTACTTCCCACAAAACGGTAGTGCCGATGCCTACTGCCGCGGTAAGGAAAAACACAAACTTCCAACCGAATGAACCAATAAATACGGGAGAGATTAAATACAAAATAATGGTAGCAAGGCTACTGCCGCAAAAGACCTTGATAACCGCGACCAAAAACTCTTTGCCGCTGTAATAAAACTTGAGTATCCTCGAGAGCGGCGGCCAAATCAGTGCCTGGCAAAAGCCGTTGACGCACCAAAGCACAACCACGGTTACGCCGGTCGAAAAAGGCACCGCTATATTGATAAGCGACGAAACGAACAGACCCACCGACATCAAAGTCATAGGGTTCATCCTGTCGCCGAGCCATCCGCTGACGAGCTGACCTACGCCGTAAGTGATAAACAGACCTACCGTACAGCCTGCGAGTAAATCCTTGGTATAGTCACCCGACGCAAGCATTTCCGCGAGACAAACCGTGACGCCGTATCTGGTAAAATAACTGGCAAAATAAACTACCGCGCATAAATACGCGAGCCTTGTCCTAAACTTTGCATCCATTAAAACAGCTCCAAGCAAAATATTGCTGTCATTATATCACATTGCAACGCCTTTTTCAACTATTGACAAAGCAAAATCTTTATGCAATAATCAATTTGTAATACCTTTAGGAGGAAATGCAAATGAAAAAGTTTTTGGCACTGTTACTCGCATCGGCGACGGTACTGACGTTTGCCGCCTGCACCGTTCCGTCCGACGTCAGCGTCGATGACGAAAGTGGCGTCACAGAGCTCAGCAACGACGTTTCAGACGTTTCGGCTGAGGAGTCGAGCGAGTTTATTTACAGTGCATACGTAGAGCCCATCAAGGAGCTACTATGCTATGACGTTGACAGAACTCAAAAAGCCGACAACATCTTTGCCGGCAAACAATATACGCTCTCTCGCCAGCCGAGCGAATCTTATCTCGACAACGGCTATATGCTCACCAACGGCGTAGAGCGCACCGTATTTGATAAATACAACTGGGTCGGCTTTACCGGCTCGTCTCCGCTGACTATAGATTTTGACCTCGGCGAAAACTCTAATCGCCGCCTTGCCTGCATCAAGGTCGGCACCCTGCGCCAGGTCTCGTACGGCATCGGCAGTCCAAAATACGTCAAGGTATCAGCATCCAAAGACGGCGAGAATTACTATCCCATCGGTCAGGTCAACGTACCAGACACGCTCGCCGATTCGCAAAAATACGTGTTTAACATCGGCTTTGCCAAAGCCACGGATGCCAGATACATCCGCATAGATTTCGGCACTCAGGACCACGGATTCCTGTTTATCGACGAGATTTGCGGCTATCAGTATTTTGCCGACGGCTATTATGACCTCACCCCCGGTGCAGTCAACGACGACCCCGATTATTATTACGATTATTATTCCTACGACCTAAAAACCGAAGGGTTTGACATTGCAAGCGGTAAAGGTGATACCGTGCGCCAAAACCTCGCTCTTTTGGACGGCGTAAACCTGCAGATGCAGCATTTCGACCCGATATCAAAAACGATTTCCGGCAACGACGGCGCAGAGCTGTTTTACAAGCTGCACGACGGTGTTTATAATACCTCGACCTCGTACAGTGACCCGGCTTATTTCAGAATGGTGCGCGGCGGCGGCAGATATATAGACTTTGACTTTGGCTCTGTCGTTGCGGTTGACGAAATCAAAGCCACCTTCCTCGGCGGTGCGGCCGGCATAGGCATACCTCCTGCTCTGTATATATCCGTTTCGGTTGACGGCAAAAACTGGGTTACGGTCGCAGGTGAGTTTACTCATCAGTACGTAAAGAGCTCGGGCGTAAACTATAACTACGACGGCAAGTTTGACGCGGTTAAGGCGCGTTACGTCCGCATGGCGTTCCCCACTGAGCTTACAAACGCTCAGGGTTGCATGGTTTATATCAGTGAAATCGAAGTCTGGGGCACCAAGGACAGCAGCAATGCAAAGACTGCAACTCCCGACAGCAGCATAGTTAACGGAAGCTATCCGAGCACTGAGGATATCGGTGTCGAAAACCTCTATTTCGGTGCAGTCGGAACTTTGTCGGGCGTCAAGGACCATCAAGTGCTCAAAGCAGATGCTGCTCTCTCGGTATTTGCAGACCGTGGCACAGATAGCAGCATAAACGGCACCTTCTGTGACTCAATATGCTTAACGTATAATTACGACGCAGTCAACGGCGACAACGCACAGGCTGAGTACAACGAATATCTGAGACAGTATTTCTCATCAGACGTCAATATCGGTGCAGTTGACAATGTAAAGGGCGAAATTAACACCGTCCTCGGTCAAAACGAAAAAATCACGGTTTGGGTGGCTATCCACCGCCCCGACAAGGGCACTAAGTTTGGCGACACTACGGTAAAGACAACCGAGGACGCCATCAACGCACTCAAATGGCAGGTTGACCGTGCTCTCGAGGTTTACGGCACTACAAACTATAAAAATATAGAGTTTAAAGGCTTTTATTGGTGCAGAGAATCACTCTATACCACCGAAAATACAACGGACGACAGCTATGACGTTGCCTGCGTAACGGCTATCAACGAGTACATTCACAGCAAGGGCTATATGAGCTTCTGGTGCCCGTATTACAACGCTTATGACATCTGGAAGTGGCATGACGTAGGCTTTGATTTTGCCTGCCTGCAGCCCAACTATATGTTCTACAACACCGCCAAGACCCGCGTGGCTACGGCGGCAAAGATAGCTTATATCATGGGTATGTGCGTCGAAATCGAAATCGAAGACATCAAAAGCGAAGACTCTGTTGCCCTCTATCAAGAGTACCTGCGCGGAGGTGTCGATTACAGCTATATGACGAGCATCAAGATGTATTATCAAGGTGCCGCAACCGGCGCATTTCATAGCGGTGCAACCTCTAAAACCGGTATTGCAAGGCAAACCTACGAAGACACCGTTGCTTACGCCCATAATGAGCTCGACAAAACCTACGGCATCAGCGCCGACATTGATATGGAAGCACTGAAAAAACTCGACGGCAGCGAGCTTACCGCCGTCGTCGGCAAGAGCCAAAAGCTTGCGTTCGGCAACATCGACGGACTCGATTATCAGTTTATCATCACGCCGTCATTCGGCTCTGTAAAACTCAATCTCGACGGCACGCTGGTTTATACCGCAATGCGTGGCTATATCGGCCCCGACCAAATCAAGGTGGCATTGTACAGCGCATACGAAATCGTATATATTACCATTAACGTAACGGTGGTTGAAGGATGAGCGATTTTATCACGATCAAAAGCGGCGACACGGTTTGCCGCATAGCGCCCTACGGCGCGACGCTCGTGTCGTTTGAAGTCGGCGGCTTTGACTGCGTGCTCGGCTACGATACTTTGGACGGCTATGAGCAAAACGATTGCTATTTCGGTGCGACGATTGGACGCACCTGCAACCGCACGCCCGGCGGCAAAATCAACGTCCTCGGCAGGGTTTACGACGTCACAGTAAACAGCGACACAAACAACCTGCACGGCGGCAAACGCGGCTTTGACAAGCAGGTATGGGATATCGTAGGTCAAACGGCGTCGTCGGTCAAGCTCAGATACCTTTCCAAGGACGGCGAGGAGGGATATCCGGCTAACCTCACCGCGACTGCGGAATACATTTTGCAAAGCAATACCCTCACCATACGTCTGCACGGCGAGAGCGACGCTCCCACCGCCTGCTGTCTTACCAACCACAGCTATTTTAACCTCGGCGGCGAGACCGTGCTAAACCACACCCTGCAGATAAACGCAGACGAATACGGACTCTTGGACGCACACAACGTGCCATACGCCACCGCGCCCGTCAAGGGTACTCCGTTTGACTTTACCGCTCCGCACGAGATAGGAGAGCGCATCAATGACGGCGACCCGCAGCTTTTGCAGGGCAAAGGCTACGACCACCACTTTGCGCTAAACGGCGCCTCGCCTGCGGCAGTACTTTGCGGCTCAAAAGCAAAGCTGACGCTCGAAACGAGCATGGAGGGTCTGCAGTTTTATTCGGGCAACTTTATCAAGGACGGCACGAAAATGAAGTGCGGAGTGCCAACCCGTCACCGCTGCGGTCTCGCGCTCGAGCCTCAGCACATCCCCGGCTTTGCGGCAAAAGGCGATTACCTTGTTACACCTCAGAGCCCGTTTGACGCGGTTATCAAATACACGGTAGAAACGTTTTGACAAAAAACTTTTAGACATGCTCGGAGGAAATAACAATGTGTTCAACATCTTATTGCGGCGCAGATTGCACTAAATGCCCTTTTAATGCAAATTGTCCCGGTTGCCACGCCGTATGCGACGGCGAAGGCGAGTGCAAATGCATAGCCGCAAAATACATAAAGCTCGGTGGCACGCAGGCGTTTGACGAATTTAAGGCAAAGCTCTGTGCCGAAATCAACGCTCTCGGTATCGAGGGCATGCCCGAGTGCAAAGACCTTAATTGCCTCGTAGGCTCGTTTGTCAATCTTGCGTACCCCCTGCCAAACGGCACAAAAGCTCAGTTTTTAGAGCCCGAGCGCATCTATCTCGGCAATCAGCTCGAGTGTGAATTCGGAGGCGACAGATGCTTCGGCGTGCTCGCAGACACCGAATTTATCATCGTCAGCTCTTACGGCTGTAACGGCGCCGACCCCGAGCTGATAATTTATAAAAAAAGATAAAAAACACCCTTGACTCTCCTCCAAGGGCATGATTTATAATGCTCGTAAAGGATGCAAAGGAGTGGCAAAAATGCTCAAAATAGGTGAATTCAGCAAGCTTTCACAGCTCACGGTCAAAGCCCTCAGGTTTTACGAAACGCAAGGGCTGTTGTTGCCGCACGAGGTTGACAAATGGACGGGCTACAGATATTATGAGCCCGAGCAGCTTGCGATTGCGGCGCGGATTAAGGCTTACCGCAGCCTTGACCTGTCGATAGATGATATCAAGGCCATCTTTGACGGGGCGGATGCCCATAAGATTTTGGAGCGCAAAGCCGATGAACTGCAAAACCAAAAAACAGACATTGACGCCAAGCTCAGCATCCTCAAAAACATTTTGGAGGAGCAAAAAATGGATTATCAGGTCACACTCAAAACAATACCCGAGTGTATCGTTTACGTCGCCGAAGCAACGCTCAAAAAGTACGGCGACATTATGGATTGGATACCTGCAGTCGGCGCGGAATGCCTAAAGCTAAACCCCGACCTCAAGTGTGCAGAGCCACCTTACGAATTTTGCGAATTTACCGACAACGAGTACCGCGAGAGCGATATACACGTCCGCCACTTTGAAGCGGTCACCTCAAAGGGCGTCGGCAATGACAAAATAAAGTTTGAGGTCCTGCCGCCTGTCAAGGTGCTGAGCGTATATCACAAGGGCCCGTATGATAGCATAACAGAAGCGTACGCGTTTATCGTCGGCTACGCCAAGGAGCACGGCTACGAGATAGCCGCCACCCCGAGAGAGTGTTATATCGACGGCATTTGGAATAAAGAGGACGCCGCAGATTGGCTGACAGAGATACAGTTGCCGATTAAATAACGTCAAAACACCGACTGAAAAGGGAAGATAAAACCCTTATCAATCGGTGCTTTTTTATTAAATGAATTGTGCCTGCGGCACATAAACCGAAACAAACCACACAACGGGATTTATTACATTTGAGAGCACTATCTGTACTTTCTGTCCCAGACGCCGGCGGCGTAAAAGCCTATCGACATTGCCGCGGCGACAGCCCAGCCGATGTCCCAGGCTATCGGCACGGACGCGATGCCCCACAGAGGGTTAAACAGGTACGCGAGCGCCACCCTCACAATAAGGTCGGCGACGGTGGAGGACGCGAATATTATCATTTCGCCTGCACCCCTCAGTATGCCGTCGGTTATGACCTTGATATTGATAATCAAATAGCAGGGAGCGACCACGCGCAGGAAGGTTGTGCCTGCGTTGACGGCTTCGACAGAAACCTCCTTGAGGCAGATGCTGATAAGCCACGGCGAAAAAGCAAAAAAGATAATTGACACGGGCACGGTCATGCAGAGCATGATTTTAACGCCTGCAAAAAAGCCTTTTTTGACTCTGTCCTTGTGACCTGCGCCGAGGTTCTGCGCGGTATAGACCGAAAGCGCCGACGCTACGGTGACAAAGCATTGCACGGCAAAGCCGTTGAGCTTCATCGCCACCGACATACCTGCTATTACCGACGGGCCGTAGGTATTGATGAGAGACTGTACAAACAGGTTGCCTATATTGACGGTACCCTGCTGTACCACCGACGGCAGCGAAATCTTAAAATTTGCTTTTGCATACACGGGGTTAAATAGCTTAAAGCCCTTATTGCTCTGCAGCTTTGCGATGCGCTTATACAGCTTAAACGCCGAAACGCCTGCCGCGACTAACTGAGCGATGAGCGTAGCGACCGCCACGCCGACGACGCCCATACCAAAGGCGATGACGAGCAAAAGGTCAAGCCCGATATTGAGCACCGACGAAAAGATAAGGAAATACAGCGGCGTTTTTGAGTCGCCCATAGAAGTAAACACGCCGTTGCAGATATTGTAAAGGAATAAAAACGGCACCGAGCAGCAATATATTATCATATACGCCGCGGCGGCGTCCAGGATTGCGACGGGCGTCTCCATCAGTGCCAGAATACTGCCGCAAAATCCTATGCCGCAGACTGCGAGCAAAATCGAAATGCCCATTACGATGATGAGCGAGGTCGATATCGCCGAGCGCATATTGTCGTATTCTTTACTGCCGTATAATCTGCCGACAATGACCGAAATGCCGTTGCCGAGACCGTTGGAAACGGCCACGAATACCATCGCTACCATCGACGAAACGCCTACGGCGGCTACGGCGTTTTCACATTCCACTGCGGTAACGCCGCCAAAAAGTCCTACAACGGCGCTATCTACGAATGAATATAATTGTAATAGTGCGGTCGATAAAATCATCGGCAGACAAAACTTGCGCAGAGCCCTGCCGGGGTCACCGCACGTCATTTCGTTGTTGATAGGACTGTCCTCCTGTGTTTTATTTACTCTGAGAGTATAATAACATTTAAACCCGGGGAGCAATGGCTAAACGCATTTGCATCAACACTGATTGCGCCTGCAGGCAAAACAACCGTATTAAGCGAGGTGCAAGCGTAAAAAGCGTTGTCCTCTATCGTGGTAAGCGCGCCCGACAGGCATACCTTGCTAAGGCTTGACAAATCACTAAAAGCCGAGGCGCCGATTGTATCTACCGTACTCGGCAAATATATCTCGGTAAGTCCACTGCACGTTTCAAAAGCACCTATCTTTGTGATTGTACCGCCGCCGAACTGCTGAGGCAAATAAATAGCGATTTTGCTTGCTCCGTCTCCGTATGAAGAGCAAAATGAGCTCCAATTTAAATCATTAAAGTTTATCGTTTCGGAATCGTATGTAAACAAGCCGAAACTTTTATAATCAATGTATGCATAGCTGTTTTCTTCGCCGTTTATTGTAAATACAATATAAATATCATCCGTGTAGCTATGACAAACCGCACACTCCGTTTCGGATTCGTGCACAACCTCCTCGGCGTCTCCGCAAACCGAGCACACCTTTTTGTGATACGTGCCGTAGTTTATATACTCGGTATAAGAATGAACGTGCGGCGTGCTCGTCTCGGACGAAACGTTTTGCTCACTTTCGTTGCTTTCGCTTTGAGACGACTCGGAGCTTTGACTGCTCTCGTTTGATTCCTCGTTGTTTTGAGGCAAAACACAGTCAAACTGTGCGCCTGGCATGATGACTATACTCGGGCAAATAGCCTGTATTTCCGCCATACTCTGTGCAAACCTTGCCGTAGCGGTTGCCACGACTTTGCCCGTGCCGTAATAGGCAAAATTCTCGACGTATCCGCACTCGTAATAGCAGTCGTCGTTGCTGACTGCGGTTATCCTGAGCACCTTTACGCAGCCGTAGTGTCTGACCGTATCGCCCGGAGCGTTTACAGTCAAATCCTGTCCGTTGGTGCGGATGATGACCGACTGTGCTTCACCCGAAAGTCGCTCGTAATTCAGCAAAAAGTTTTGGGTATTATCGCCTGCGTCAAAGCCGACGGTAAGAGTACCGGTAAACGCCGACGAACTGTCCCAATAAACCGAATACTGCTGCAATGCGGGTGCGGAGCTGTAAACCGCAAAGAGCTTGTAGTCGCTCGGCTTGGTAGCCGACTGCGATATATAATCGTACTCGTCGTTTTTGCAATAGCACATCAGGTCGTTTTGACTGTCCCACAGCATGATATTATCAGCCACGGCGGCACTGAAGGCAGGCATGGCTATGCCGTTTTGTGCGGCGAGCGTCACCGCGTCGTACATGGTATTATGGGTGCCGCCGAGCGCCTTGTCGGTAATGAGCAGCATATCCACGCTGCGTACCGTCTGCTCGTCACGGGCGAGGTTGGCTTTGGCTACGATGCCGATAAACGAAGGCACGAGCAACGCCGCAAGCACGGCTATAACGGCGATAACTATTGCAAGCTCGGTTACCGTAAATCCTCGGTTTGAGCGTTTCATGTCAGCCTCCCGAAAGTCGGTTATTTTTTAAGCGTTTCAAACAGCTTGTCTGCCGTTTTGCGGTCGGCAAACTCTCCCTTGCCGTTTTTTGAGGCAAATGCGGCGCAGGCTCTCGCGTAGTATGCCGCCTCGGTAAACGAGCCGTCTATGGATATTTTGTAGCAATATCCGGCGCAAAAAGCCTCGAGCGTGTTTTTTGCAGATTTGCAGGTTTCGCTCATCGAAGGGGCAAAAAACGCATCCTTGCCGTCTCTAAAGCTGACGCCGCAGCCGTCTCTGAGTGCGACGGCTTTTTTGCAATATCTGTCACCGTAATACGCCTTGTCACTTTCGCCTACCAAAACCGTACCTGCGCCCGACAGCATGGCGAGCGACGGCTTGATATATCCGCTGCAGGCATAAACCGTGCGGACGCCGTATTTCTTTGCCATACGGTACGCTGCGTCGGCGACGGCCTCGGGCACATCGGAAAAGACGAGCAAGACGTTAGCGTTGCGAATATTGTCCTCGAAAATCTGCAGGTCGAGCGGCTTTAGCTCGGCACCCGTATATATGGCACCGCTGCGCTTGGTGCCGTCCATAGTGACACAAAAAGCGGTCTTTGCGGCAGGCTTTACGACCAGATTGGCGTCTATGCCGTCACTTTCAAGTGCGGCGTAGCATTGCTTTGCCGCCGCGTCGTCACCGACGGCAGATAACAGTGAGACCTCCGCGCCGAGTTTTTTGAGCGCCTTGGCGGCGGTTACGCCGCTGCCGCCGATTTCAAAGCAATAATCTTTGCCGAGGCTGTAGCCTCCCGATATAACGTCACAGTCGATAACGGCGTTGTACGCAGTCAGACCGATAACAGCAATTTTTGACATAAAAAAACCTCATCGTATTTGATGAGGTTATTATATCAATAATGGGCGCTAATGTCAATATATCATCCGAAAATCGGATAGACTTTGCCCGTCGCGAGAGTATAGGTATCAAACCTGATTTCGCTCTCTCCGAGCAGCTTGTTTGTGCCCTTGCGGATAGCGGGTACCGGCTTTGCGTCGATAGCTTCAATGACGTCCGAAACGACTGCGTTTGCGGTAGGCAGACTGCCTGCGCCTCTGCCGTAGAGTACGATTTCGTCGGCGGTAGTGCCGAGTATCGAAACGGCGTTGTAAGAGCCGCTGACAGATGCAAAAATGTGTTCTTTATGCACGAGCATCGGGCAAACCGAGAGCGCGAGACCGCCGTCGCTTGCAGATGCCATGGCGATGAGCTTGATGGCATAGCCGTCTTTGTCTGCGGCTACGAGGTCGTCGTAAGTAACGTCGGTAATGCCCTTGATGAGCGGCATATCGTTAAATCCGATATAGCTGTCCCACGCGATGCCGCCGAGGATGCAAATTTTGCGTGCCGCGTCAAAGCCTGCGACGTCTGCGGTCGGGTCGGCCTCGGCAAAGCCGAGCTGCTGAGCCATCTTGAGCGCCTCGTCAAACGAGAGCTTGTCTGCCATCATCTTGGTGAGTATAAAGTTAGTGGTGCCGTTTAATATGCCTGCGACGCGCTTTATCTGACCCCACGCGAGGCAATTTTTGAGCGTGTGGACGCAAGGGATGCCGCCGCCTGCAGAAGCCTCGTAGAGATAGCTGACACCGTGCTCTCGAGCGATTTTTTCGAGCTCCGCGCCGTATTTTTCGACACATTCCTTATTGGAAGTAACTACGCTCTTGCCTGCCTCGAGGGCGCGCTTGCTAAAGTCGTAGGCAGGGTGACTGCCGCCCATGGTTTCGGCGATAACCCTTACCTCTTTGTCAGCCAAAATCGCGTCAAAATCCTTGGTTACTCTGTCTGCCAAGGGATGACCCTCAAAGGTGCGCAAGTCGAGTATATGAGCTATCTCGATAGTGTCGCCGAGGCGAGACTGTATCTCGCTCTTGTTTATTTGCAGAGCCTCGTACACGCCGCCTCCGACGGTGCCAAAGCCCATAACGGCTATTTTTATCATAAAAGTGACCTCCAAAAACAAATATGGCTTATTTTAACACTTATTTTGAGTTTTTGCAAGAACAAAATTAGTTGCATATAATAAATCAGGGGTAATAAAAATGCAAACAATATTCGTTCTATCCTCCATAACCTACGCAATGAAGGCACAGGAGGTTTTAAAAGGCAACAATCTCGACTCGCTTTTAACGCGCAGAGCCGAAATCAAGTCGGTCAAGGGTTGCGGCTACGGGCTCGCGGTCAGTCAGCGTGACGAAGCAAAAGCCGAAGCCTTGTTAGCAAAAGCAAACATCAAAATCCTCGGGAGGGTCAGCGTAAAATGATATATCTCGACAACGCCGCAACGGGGTTTCCAAAAAATCCAAAGTGCTATTCCGCTATGGAAAAAGCGCTCGCAACTACCGCAAACAGCGGCCGCAGCGTTTATGAATACGCCGACAACGCCGCCATTACCATATACAAAGCGCGTTCCGCACTGGCAAAGCTCTTTGGTGCAAAGCCCGAGAACGTAGTCTTGACTCAAAACGCAACCCACGCACTGAATATCGCTATAAAGGGCCTGTCAAACAAGCACCGCGAAATAGTCATCAGCGACCTCGAGCACAATGCGGTTTTGCGACCTGCACATTCGGCGTTTGACAGCGTGAGAATATTTGAGACCGACCTGCAGGATGACGGGCGGACGGTAATAAATCTTTCTGACGCGATAAGCAAAAAGACCGATTTAGTCTGCATAACTTACGCGTCCAACGTCTGCGGCCGCATACTGCCCGTCAAAGAGTTAGTGGCATTATCGCACAAAAAAGGCGTGCCCGTAATAATCGACGCTTCGCAGGCGGCAGGGCATACGCCGATAGACATAAAGGACTTGGGCTGCGACGTTTTGTGCATACCGTGCCACAAAGGGCTATACGCTCCAACTGGCACGGGTGCGCTCATAGCATCAGACCGGTGCAGGAGCATTAAGCCGCTCGTCGAGGGCGGCACGGGCTCGGCTTCGAGAGAAATAGAAATGCCAAGGCTCTTGCCCGAAAGGCTCGAGGCAGGCACGCCTGCGGTCATCAGCGCGGCAGCGATTCATGCGGCGTGCGAGGATTTTGAATATCAAAGCGGCGAAAGCGCAATATACGAGTACGTTTTGTCCGAGCTTAAAACCATGGACGTAAAGCTATACGGCGCTCCGATAGGCACTCCCGATAACTACTGCCCCGTTATAGCGTTTAACAAGGTGGGCGTTACGCCTGCCGCACTTGCCGAGCGGCTTGCGAGTCTCGGAGTGTGCGTAAGGTCGGGTCTGCACTGTGCTCCGCTCGCGCACGACAAGCTACGCACGGGGCAATACGGTGCAGTCCGCGTCAGCATAGGCAAAAATAATACTTTTGCGGATGCAGACGGCTTTTTGAGAGCACTAAATACTTGACATATCAAGAGGTTTATGATATTCTATTATATCATTTTAATGTATATAAGGGATATTATTCACTATGGATAATCAAACCAAAATCATCGCCGAAAGATTGCTCATGGCAAGGCGCAGTGCCGAGATTACCGCTGCGCAGATGGCCGCCGTCGTCGGCGTCACCGAGGAAAGGTATCTCCAGATAGAGAGCGGCTGCAACGATTTTTCGTTTACGTTTCTTTACAAGTGCGCTCGCGCCATGGGCATGGACATTGCAGAGCTTGTCAGCGGTACCGACCCCAAGCTGAGCTTTTATAACATCAACCGCAAGGGCGAAGGTATGCCTATCAAGCGCCGCGAAGGCTTTGATTACAGACATATAGCTCCGCTTATCAAAAACCGCGCTGCCGAGCCTTTTATCGTCACGGCAAAATACAAGACAGAAGAGCAGACAAAGCCGATACACTGCTCCACTCACAAGGGACAGGAGTTTGACTACGTTATCAGCGGCATGCTCAAGGTGCGCCTCGGCGACCACGTAGAAACGCTGAGCGAAGGCGACAGCGTTTATTACGACTCGTCCAATCCTCACGGAATGATAGCCACTGGCGGCACCGACTGCGTATTTATGGCGATAGTCTTTAAGTCCGCAGGCGAATCCGAAGCCGACATCGAGCCGATAGCCGTATCCGACACGGCATCCGTCGCCGTAGGCAAGGAAAGTGCCTACGACGGCTTGATATATCACGATTTCTGCCGCGAAACGGTAGATGAAAGCGGCAGACTGGTTGACTTTGAAATAACACCTCCCGATAATTTTAACTTTGCGTTTGACGTGCTCGACCGCCTCGCGGTCAAGTGCCCCGACAAGCGCGCTATGCTATGGATAGACGACGATTTTACCGAGCGCACGTTTACCTTCCGCGATTTTGCCGAATCATCCTCTAAAGCGGCAAACTATTTTGCATCGCTCGGCATCAAAAAAGGCGACCGCGTAATGCTCGTATTAAAGCGCAGATACCAGTTTTGGCAGGCTATACTCGGCTTGCACAAGCTCGGCGCGGTAGCAATACCTGCGACTGACCAGCTGGTTCAGCACGATTTTGAATACCGTTTTAACGCCGCAGGCGTCACCGCCATCGTATGCACTACGGGCAGTGCTTCCGCAGACGAAGCCGCCAAGGCCGCCGCAAACTGCAAGAGCCTCAAGCATTTGATTATTGCAGGAGGCTACAAGGACGGATTTGACAGCTTTGACGACGGACTAAAAGCCGCAAAAAGCACGTTTGAGCGCGGCGAAACGAGCAAGGACGACCCTGCCGTAATGTTTTTTACCAGCGGAACTACCGGCTACCCAAAGATAGCCGTTCACAAAGCGTCATACCCTCTTGGTCACATCATTACCGCGCGTTGGTGGCAACACGTTGACCCCGACGGACTGCATTTAACCACCTCAGACACCGGCTGGGGCAAGGCTCTGTGGGGCAAGCTCTACGGTCAATGGCTGTGCGAAGCAGGCATATTCGTCTATAATTACGACCGCTTCAGCGCCGCCAACCTGCTGCCGATGTTTGCCAAATACGGCATCACGTCCTTCTGCGCTCCTCCCACGATATACAGATTCCTCATCAAGGAGGATTTGTCAAAATACGATTTTTCGACCGTCAGATACGCCGCCACCGCAGGCGAAGCGCTTAACCCCGAGGTATGGAATAGATTTTACGAAGCCACGGGTATGCGCATAATGGAGGGCTTTGGTCAGACCGAAACGACTATGACTATCGGCAACCTCTACGGCACCACGCCCAAGATAGGCTCGATGGGCAAGCCTTCTCCTGCATATAACATCAAGCTTTTAAGAGAGGACGACACTCTCTGCGACGCAGGCGAAACGGGCGAAATCGCCATAGATACCACCAAAAATCCGTGCGGACTTTTTGCAGGCTATTATAACGCTCCCGAGCAAACCGCGGCGGTTATGCACGACGGCATATATCGCACGGGTGACACCGCGTGGCGCGACGAGGACGGCTATTACTGGTTTGTAGGCCGTGCCGACGACGTTATAAAGTCGTCGGGATACCGCATCGGACCTTTTGAGATAGAGAGCGTCATTATGGAGTTGCCTTACGTACTCGAATGTGCCGTTATCGGCGTACCCGACGAAGTGCGCGGACAGGTCGTCAAGGCTTTTATAGTTTTAACCAAGGACGGCAAGCCGACAGACGAGACTGCAAAAGAAATCCAAAACTACGTCAAAGAGCATACCGCTCCTTACAAATACCCTCGCAAGATAGAGTTTGTAGAAAACCTGCCAAAGACTATAAGCGGCAAAATCATACGTACTAAATTAAAGGATATGTAACCGTGAGAAGCTTATTTACAAGATACGTCACGACGATGACCTCGCTCATAGTAATAGCGGCACTGGTTATATTGATGTCGATGACCGTTTCGATACAGATAAGCAACGGAGCGGAATACAGAGCCGACCTTGAGCAGAGCATCAATTCGGTACAGCTGATTCTCAACGCGTACGGCACAAACGAGCCGAGCCAAGACGGCATTTTTGCGAGCATGGACAGCATTATACCTCACTCAAACAGTGAGCTGATACTGCTCGGTACCGATGGCACGGTGATTTATACGTCGGACAGGCAAGCAGACCGTATCGGCTTTGCCGTTTCGTCAGAGTATTACGGCACGGCGGCAACGGGTGACGTCGGAGGGCTATTTACAAAGCCCTGCATTTACAGCTGCAAAAAGCTGTATAAGGCAAACGGCCAGCTATACGGCGTCATTATTGCCTACAACCCGAGCATCCCCGGCGGAGAGCTCGGCAGTATGAGCTTTAATACCGTATTGGTTGCTACTATTTGGCTGATTATTTTTTCGATGACGATTATCTTTGCTCTTACCGAAAGCACGACCAAGGATCTGCGCCGCATCGCGTCGGTGGCAGAGGAATTTTCCAAAGGCAATTTTAAGTCGAGGCTTGCCATTCCGCGCAACAAAGAGCTGCAGTCGGTAGCCATTGCCATCAACGAGATGGCTGATACGCTCGGAGATATGGAGATGTCGCGCACGTCGCTCGTTGCCAACATAAGCCACGATTTACGCACTCCGATGACTATAATCTACGGTTATGTCAATAATATGCTTGACGGCGCTATCGCGCCCGAGGACTACCGCCATTATCTCGAGATAATCGCGTCCGAAATCAAGCGGCTTTCACGCCTCGTCAGCACACTGCTCGACGTCAGCAGGTTAGAAGCGGGCAAGACTAATATGAATCTCACCGAGTTTTGTCTGTCTGAGACAGCGCGCATCGTGCTGATAAGCTGTGAAGAGCGTATCAACGCAAAGCATATCGACATAGAGTTTGACAACCAAAAAGAGCTGTACGTCAGCGCAGACATCGACGCCGTTCACAAGTGCATTTTTAATCTGCTCGACAACGCGATAAAATTTGTGCCCGAAAAAGGTAAAATCTCGATAAGGCTCACCGAGACCGTCATAGACGGCAAGCCAAAAGCGGTGTATTCGATTACCAACAACGGCGATATTATACCGAGCGACGAAATGCCGCACCTATTTGAGAGATTTTACAAGAGCGACCGTTCGAGAGGTCTCGACAAAACGGGCACGGGGCTCGGACTATATATAGTCAAAACCACTCTTAACGCTCTCGGCGAAGACATTACCTGCACCTCGAGTGCCGCCGTTGGCACGACTTTTACTTTCACCCTGCCCAAAACAAAATCGGTTTAAGTGTCTTTTAAGAGAGACGGGTTATAAATGATGCAACAACAACGAAAGGAAAAGCTATTATGTTTGACCAAGACGAAATAAATCCCATAGATAATGGGCAAGCAGGCGAGCCAATACAGGAGCCGTCGCCCGAACCTACGCCCGAAACCGAGCCTGCCGAACAGGCGGCAGAAAGTACGGAGCAAAGTAGCTCGGAATATCATTACAAGCCCTCCGCTCCGTCGGAGCCCGAGTTTGACCCTCCGAAATACGCCGAGCCGCCGAGGTTCACTCCCCCACCTCAGTACAATTACTCGTGGCAGGGAGGTCAGATTCCTAAGCCGCCCAAAAAGAATACTGGGCTCAAAGCTTTTATCATAGCCGCCACCGCCTGCCTCTTGGTAGTCGTAGTGCTGTTGACCGTAGTTTTGCTTGACCGTTCCTCGTCTTATCAAAACGGCTCAAAGCAAGACATCAGCGACGCAAAGCCTGCTATCGACGTTTCAAAAGAAGCCGAATCTCAGCAGGAAGTCAGCTACGAAGAGTTTATCAAAAAGAGCGAAAGCTCGTCCGAGCTTGATTACACCTACGCAGGGCTTTTTAACAAGTGCTCGCAGTCGTGTGTTTCGGTACTTACCGATTCGGCGCTCGGCAGCGGATTTGTCATAGACACCGACGGTCACATACTGACCAACCACCACGTTATCGAGGATGCCAAGAGCATCAAGGTGCAGTTTTACGACGGTACCGAATACACCGCAGAGCTAATAGGCAGTGACAGCGCGAGCGACATCGCAGTGCTCAAGATTACGGCCTCCGACCTCGTTCCTATGGAAATCGGAGACAGCGACAGCGTTATCGTAGGCGAGGAGGTCGTCGCTATCGGCACTCCTTACGACATTTCGCTCGCAGGCACTATCACCCCCGGCATCATCAGCGGCATAGCGCGTGACGTCAAGATAACCAACGATTACGGCACTGTAGTCAAGACGATGACCCTGTTGCAAACCAGCGCGGCAATAAACCCCGGCAACTCAGGCGGTCCGCTCATCAACTCAAAGGGTCAGGTCATCGGCATCACGAGCCTCAAGCTCATCAACGAGTATGAGAACCTCGGATTTGCCATCCCCATTAACAACGCAGTAACGATAGCCAACATCATACTCACCTACGGCAAGGTCACAGAGCGTCCCGACGACGATATAGCCACCGTCACCGCAAAGCTCAATATCACGGTTTGCAACATCGACGCGGCAGTATCTTACGGCTATCTGACAGACAGCGAGGACATCCCCGAAGGCTCATTCGTAATGGAGGTTTCGCGTCAGTCGTCCATCTACAAGGCAGGTCTTGAGCTATACGACATCATCACCGAGTTTGACGGCGTGAGAGTCAAGACAAAAGAAGCCCTTACCACCGAGCTTGCCAAGCACAGCGCAGGCGAAACGGTAACCATCAAGGTTTACCGCATCAACCGCGACGGCAACGGCGGCACCGAAATCTCGATGACGTTCAAGCTCGATTCCGCATCTTAATAAAGGCTAACAAAAAACGAGATAAGCGATAATGCTTATCTCGTTTTTATTCATTTAGTCATTTTTTCCTGCTTAACCTTGTGGTCAATCACGTGACGCGAAGCAAGCTCTCTGTGAACGTCCTCTATCGAAATGCCCATCTGCACCATCAGCACGAGTGCGTGGTACGCGAGGTCTGCGAGCTCGTAAATCGTCTCGGCTTTGTCGTCCGCTTTGCCTGCGATAATTACCTCGGTGCTCTCTTCGCCGACCTTTTTGAGTATCTTGTCTATGCCTTTGTCAAAGAGATACGTCGTATAAGAGCCCTCCGGTCTGTCCTTCTTTCTGCCCTCCAAAAGCTCGTAAAGGCTCTCGAGGCTGAATTCGTGCAATTCGGGGCTTTGATAAACCTGCTTTGTAAAGCAGCTGTCAGAGCCAGTGTGGCAGGCAGGACCGTCTTTTTCGACTACTACCACGAGCGCGTCGTTGTCACAGTCGGCGGTTATGCTGACTACGTGCTGATAATTGCCGCTCGTCTCGCCCTTTAGCCACAGCTCCTGTCTCGAGCGACTGTAAAAGCAAGTCAGCCCTTTTTGCATGGTAATCTGCAGTGATTCCTTATTCATATAAGCGACAGTCAACACTTTTTTTGTGATACTGTCCACTACGACGGCAGGTATCAAGCCCTTGTCGTCAAATTTAAGTTCGTCGATATTAAGCATCAGTTTAACCTCACATTTATGCTGTTTTTATACAAGTTTTGTTTTAGCTCGGGGATAGTAACCTCGCCGAAATGGAATATCGAGGCAGCGAGTCCTGCGTCGATATCGGGCAGCTTGGTAAACAGTTCGACAAAATCGTTGATACAGCCTGCGCCGCCCGAGGCAATCACAGGCACGTTTACTGCGTCCAAAACCTTTGACAGTATCTCTATGTCAAAGCCTTTTTTTACGCCGTCGGTGTCTATCGAGTTGAGCACGACCTCGCCTGCTCCGAGCTCGACACAGTGCTTAATCCAAGCCACCGCCTCCATGCCCGTGTCCTCGCGACCACCCTTGGCAAACACTCTAAAGCTGCCGTCCACCCTCTTGACGTCGGCGGAAATGACTACGCATTGATTGCCGTATTTTTTTGCCGCTTCGCTGATGAGCGACGGATTTTTGATAGCGCCCGAATTGACGCTGACCTTATCGGCACCGCATTTGAGCACTCGGTCAAAATCATCTGCCGTGTTTATGCCGCCGCCAACCGTAAGCGGTATAAAAATCTTTGACGCCACCTCGGTCAGTATGTCGGTAAACAGCTTGCGCCCCTCAAACGACGCCGTGATGTCGTAAAACACGAGCTCGTCCGCTCCGCTCTTTGAGTAATATTCCGCGAGCGCCACGGGCGACGAAACGTCGCTGACGCCCTCAAAATTGACGCCCTTGACTACTCTGCCGTTTTTGACGTCGAGACAGGGAATGATTCTCTTTGTTATCATTCTGCCACCTCGATAGCCTCTGCCAAATCTATATCGCCGGTGTAATATGCCTTGCCTATTATTGCGCCGTATATGCCGATTTGCCGCAGGTTCTTTACGTCGTTTATAGTCGAAACACCGCCCGAAGCGGTAAGGTTTAACGTGTAATTGCTCGCGATATACTTATACAAATCAAGGTTCGTGCCCTTCATTGCGCCGTCCTTGGAAATGTCGGTGCAGATAATATTCCTAATTCCTGTTTTTTCCATATCGGCAACAAAATCGTCGAGCGCGATGCCGGAGCTTTGAGTCCAGCCCTTTACGGCGATAAATCCGTCGCGGACATCTGCGCCGACTGCTATTTTATCGCCGAACCGCTCGACCGCGCTGACGAGAAAATCGCGGTTTTCAACGGCGGCAGTACCCAAAATGACGCGTGAAACACCGATTTCGAGATATTTTTCAACCGTCTCGGCACTGCGGATTCCGCCGCCGATTTCGGTGAACAGACCCGTGCTTTTTACAATATCCGCCACAGTGTCGATATTGGGAGTAGTACCGAATTTCGCGCCCTCCAAATCGACAAGATGAATATATTTTGCACCGCAATTCTCGAAATCCCGCGCAACCTCGACGGGATTTTCGGAATAAACCGTCATATTGTCATAATCGCCCTTGTAAAGACGCACGGCTTTACCGCCGTATAAGTCAATGGCGGGAAAAATTTTCATAACAATTCCTCATTTATTCGAGAGTAAAAGTCTTCGGTGGGATTCTGCGAAAAACGACATTCCGAAATAACCGTTTATGTTTAACGGCAATCCGGTCGGACGATAAACGTCCATGCCGATATGCTCCATCAATCATCCTCGCAAAATGCTCTGAGAATATTCAATCCGACCGCTCCGCTTTTTTCGGGGTGAAACTGACAGCCGCAGATATTCCCGCGCTGTACGATTGCCGTCAGCTCTCTGCCGTATTCGGCGGTGGCGACAAGCGAATCGGCACAGTTGGAGGCGTAGTAGGAATGAACGAAGTAAACACAATCGTTCTCCTTAATATATTTCAGCAGTCTGCTCTCATGTGTAAAATGCAGAGCGTTCCAGCCGATGTGCGGAATCTTCAGCTCGGGGGAAATACTCCCCTGCATCGGCACAATTTCGCCCTTGAGCAGTCCAAGACCGATATGCTCGCCGTACTCGAAGCTTTTTTCAAACAAAAGCTGCATACCGAGACATATTCCCATAATTTCCCTGCCCTCAGCGGCAAGGTCGGTCAAAACGCGGTCAAGCCCGCTTGAGCGCAGCTTGTCTATCGCATCGCCGAACGCACCGACGCCGGGCAGAATGATTTTGTCGGCGCTCCTTATAATATCCGCGTTGCCGGTCACAACGGTTTCCCTGCCTATCGCCTTAAAGGACGACGACAGCGAGAACAGGTTTCCGACGCCGTAATCAACTATCGCAATCATCACAGCATACCCTTGGTTGACGGAATTTCGTCGGCAAACTCGACGTCTATCTCCACCGCCTTGCGAAGCGTGCGCGCGGCTGATTTGAAAATTCCCTCGATAATGTGATGCGAATTGTTGCCGGCAAGCTGTCTGATATGCAGTGAGATTTTCGCCTCACGGACAAAGCCGTTCCAAAACTCCTCGCACAGCTCGGTGTCGAAATCGCCCACCTTGTCGGCAGGGATATCAACCGAGTAGCCGAGATAATCGCGCCCGCTTATGTCGACAGCAGTCTGTATCAGCGTCTCGTCCATCGGCAGTGTCGTATCGGCATAGCGCGTTATTCCGCGCCTGTCACCGAGCGCATCGGCAAAAGCCGCGCCGAGCGTAATGCCTATATCCTCAACGGTATGATGAAAGTCGACATAGGTATCTCCGATACATTCAAGCTTGATATCAAACTTTGAATGCTTGGCAAGCAGTGTGAGCATATGGTCCAAAAAACCGCATCCGCTCTCGATATCACTGAGTCCGCTACCGTCCAGCTCCAGCGACAGACCTATGTTTGTTTCATTAGTTTTTCTCTCGATTACCGATGTTCTCACCGTTTTCCCTCCAATATCTCCGTTACCTGCGCAATAAGCGTCCGCATCTGTTCGGGAGTGCCGATTGTGATGCGGTTGTATTCCTTTATCCGCTCACTCGTGAAATGACGAACCAAAATTCCATTTTCTTTGAGGATATTATACAGCTCGAGACCGCTGATTTTGTCACATTTTGCAAAAACGAAGTTGGTCATCGACGGTATAACCTCAAATCCGAGCTTTTCCAGCTCTGCCGTCGTCCATTCGCGGGTCTGCATAATAATTTTACAATTATTGTCATAGTATGACTGACTTTTGAGTGCCGCAATTCCGGCGGCAGAGGTCAGGCTGTTGACATTGTAGGGATTTGTCGAATAACGTATTGTGTCGATATCTCTGATAATTTCGGGACAGGCAAAGCCGAAGCCGAGGCGTGCACCCGCCATCGAGCGTGATTTGGAAAAAGTACCGACAACAAGCAGGTTGTTGTATTTCGAAATTAGTCCGACCGCACTCTCCCCGCCGAAGTCGATATACGCCTCGTCGATTATAACGAGATTGTCGGGATTGGAGGCGACGATTCTCTCAATGTCGGCGAGCGGCAGATATCGACCGCTCGGAGCATTGGGGTTTGCCAGCACAACCGTCTTGTTTACTCCGATGTAATCCTCGATGTTTACCGAGAAATCGTCGGCAAGCGGAATTTCCGTATAGGGAATGTGATAGACGTCGGCATATACGGGATAAAATCCGTAGGTAATATCGGGGAAGACAAACGGCGTAGTTTCGTCGCCGAAGGTCATAAACGCATAGTTCAGAACCTCATCAGAGCTGTTGCACATCACGATGGAATCGGGCTGAATTCCGTAATTCTCCGCCATCTGTGCGCGCAGAGCGGCAGACTCGGGGTCGGAGTACAGACGCAGATTCTCCACCTCACCGGCAACCGCCTCGGCAACCTCCGGCGACGGCGGATACGGCGACTCGTTGGTATTGAGCTTGATGTACTGCCTGTTCTGCGGCTGTTCTCCGGGAACATAAGGCGTCAATTTATCAAAGCGATGCGAAAAAAATCTGCTCATTCCTTTTCAAACCTCACCGTCGCGCTGATTCCGTGAGCGGTAAGTCCCTCCTTATCGGCAAAATATGCAATCTTATCGGTGACCCTGCCGAGTGCTTCTCTCGAATAGTATATGTATTGGGATTTTTTTACAAAATCGTCGACCGACAGCGGCGAGGCGTATCTTGCCGTACCGCTTGTGGGCAGTGTGTGGTTGGGACCCGCGAGGTAGTCTCCGAGGCTTTCGGGGCAGTTCTTGCCCATAAAAATCGAGCCTGCGTGTTTTATCTTATCGAGGTAGTCGAACGGATTGTCGACGCACAGCTCGAGATGCTCGGGCGCAATCTCGTTGGCAATGTCGATAGCCTTGATCAAATCGTTCTCCGCCACGATGATTTTGCCGTTTTTGTCGATTGACGCGCGCGCTATTTCTGCTCGGGGCAGCAACGGAATCTGACGCTCCAGCTCCTCGGCGACCCTTTGCGCGAAATCGGAGCTGTCCGTTACCAGCACCGCGCTTGCGTTTTTGTCGTGCTCTGCCTGCGAGAGCAGGTCGGCTGCGACGATTTTAGGACTGTTGGTATCGTCGGCTACCACTAAAATTTCACTCGGTCCGGCAATCATATCAATCGAAACCCTGCCGAAAACCTGTTTCTTTGCCTCGGCGACAAAAGCGTTGCCGGGCCCGACTATTTTGTCGACTCTCGGTATGCTCTCGGTTCCGTAAGCGAGTGCGGCGACCGCCTGCGCTCCGCCGACCTTGCAGATACTGTCGATGCCGGCGATTTTCGCGGCGGCAAGTATGGCGGGGTTGATTTTCCCGTTTTTCATAGGCGGCGACACCATAATAATCCGTTCACAGCCGGCGATCTTGGCGGGAATTGAATCCATAAGCACGGTGGACGGATATGCCGCCGTACCGCCCGGAACATAGATACCGACCCTTTCGATGGGCATAATCTTCTGACCGATGACCACACCGTCGCTGTCGTTTATGATATAACTCGTGCGCTTCTGCTTCTCGTGGAAATTGCGGATATTGGCAGCCGCCTGCTCCAAAACGGAGAGAAATTCCGGCTCAATGCTCTCAAACGCCTCGTCAATCTCCGCCTGTGTCACCTCAAAGCTGTCAACCGCAACACCGTCGAACTCCTTGGTGTACCGGCGCAGTGCCGCGTCACCGCCCGACCTCACACCCTCAATAATGTCGGAAACGACGCCCTCAACCGAGGTGGGGATATTTTCTCTTGCGAAAATTTCGCTGTTCGGCACTTCGCCGTATCTGTAAATTTTTATCATCATTCTGCTCCTTTATGTTCGATTATTCCGGGTAAAAACCGGCAGACCGAGCACCCTGCCGCGGTCGTATTAACACTGCTTTTCGGTAATTTCCCAAGCGGCGGTCAGTCGCGTGTCATCTCTCTCATCGCTTCGGTTATCTTCTCTATTTCGGCACTTTTGAACTTGAACGACGCTTTATTCGCTATCAGCCTTGCGCTTATCGGCAGTATCTTTTCCTTGACCTCAAGGTCATTTTCTCTGAGCGTGCTCCCCGTCTCAACGATATCCACGATAACATCGGACAATCCGAGAATCGGCGCAAGCTCTATAGAACCGTTGAGTGTTATTATGTCGATATCCCTGCCTGTGCGCGCATAGTAATCGGACGCTATGTTGGTGAATTTTGTCGCAACCTTGAGCACACGGTGACCGTCATCGTAAAAATCCTTTTTCCCCGCCACCGCCATGTGACACCTGCCGACGTTCAAATCCAGCAGCTCATACACATCGGGCGCGTATTCAAGCAGAATATCTTTGCCCGCAACGCCTATATCGGCGGCTCCGCGCTCGACGTAAATCGAAACGTCGCTCGGCTTGACCCAAAAATACCGCACCTGCTTTTGCGCGTTCTCGAAAATCAGCTTGCGGTTGCTCTCGCGTATCTCGGGACATTCATAGCCCGCATTCTCGAACATACCATATACCTTTTCGCCGAGCCTTCCCTTGGGCAGCGCAATATTAAGCATTGCCGTCACCTCTCAAATCGACAGTATATTTATATCTCAGCTTTTCGGGTATTTCCTTCTGACAGCTCACCGACGCGCCGCCCGCTGCAATGCGCTCCGTTTCGCTCTGCAGCCTTGAAAGCGGAGTGTGCTCGCCGTACAGCAGCAGGCAATCGACATCATAGCTCTCTCCGTCGGCGGCAATATCGTCGAGCCGATCGAGGTAAAGCGCAAAGCCGACTGCGCCCGACGAACGGTTCATCTTTTTCATCATATTGTCATACTGACCGCCCGCCAGCACACCGCAGTAAATGCCGTCGATAAAGCCCGTAAACACAAACCCGTTGTAATAATTCATATCGTTAATGACCGAAAAATCGAACATTATCCGGTCTGCGAACGGTGAATGGTCGAGCATTTCAGACAAAAGGCGTATTTTCTCAATCTGCTCCGCGCCGCATATTCCGCAAAGACCGTCAATGACGCCGGCGCGTCTGCCGTAAAGCGAGATGAGCGCGGCGATTTTTCCGTACCCGTCATCGTCTATTCCGAAGCTTTCGCACAGCTCCCGCAGCTCGTGGGCGTTTTTCTGCGAGATACATTCCATCGCCCTCGTCACAAAGCCGTGAGCATCGCAGACGCCGGATACGACCGAATAAACAAGGTCCAAATCGCTGACCTCTATATAGAACGAATCGGATATCTCGGAAAGGCTCTCGGCGGCAAGCGTTATGACCTCATAGATATCGAAAAGATCGATATCTCCAATACATTCCAGTCCTGCCTGCATTATCTCTTTAAACCGGCGCGTGCTTTCCGACACCCTGTAGACATTCTCGTTGTAATATACCTTTTGCTTGACCCCGCGTCTGTCCTCGCCGTTTTTGATTATCGACAGCGTGACGTCGGGCTTTAGAGCCATAAGTCTGCCGTTGGTGTCGTTAAAGGCTATTACGCGGTCGCTGACCAAAAAATCCTTATTTTGCAGATATAGGTCATATTCCTCGAATTTGCTCATCTTGTACGGCAGATAACCGTGCCGTCGGTACAGCGAGCGGAGATTGAAAATCGCTTTTTCTTCAAATCTCATTACCGCTTCGTCAATCATCGTTTTTTCTCCATTTCCCGTAGCTTCGTGAGGATAAACCCCTTTTTGCTCCTTCGCAATTCCCTGCCGTCTGAAGTCTTGATTCTGTTTCGGAATACACTTTACTATGTTAGCGTGTTATCACAGTACAGTTATAGCATATTAAAGCGCCGGTGTCAATACATACTATGCACAGTGTAACGCCACTTTTTATCAATCCGATGAATCAATTAATTGCTCAAAAGCCGCATCGCCGCAGACACGGCAAAAACGCGCCGAGAGAGCGTCTTCTTCCCTCTCGGCAACTTTACTTGATTTTGCGGCATTCGCCCGATATAGCTCAATTTAGGTGCCCATGCGTCGATTTTATAACTATTGGCTAAGTGTGAAGTGGAATTCGGGAAAATTCGGTCCGATTTCCGACCCAACGGTACATCAGCCGTCAAGCTCTGCTTCCAGCTTGATAAGCAGAGTTTCTCTCATCAAATCACCCGACTGCAGAGCATTCCAAATACAGGCTCGTATGTAACTTGCGGGATTCCTGATGTCGGTTGTGACGGCGGCGGCGGTATATGCATCCCTCACCTGCTGATAGAGGTCACCGAGTGAAAGCTCACAGCTATAATTATCCGCGATCAGCTTATCGAGAATTTTTTCGTAAACCTCGTCGGAGGATATCAGTCTGCCGCCGATATTCATACGCGTTGCTGATGTCAGCATATCGGTGAGCGTATCGCGGTAAAGACAGAAAAGCTTGTGATGAAACTCGCCGTTCTCAAATGAGGCATGAGTTTTTTTGCTGCCGAGCACAATATCATCGGTCAGTATCTCAACGGCGGCTTTGGTAATTTCCCGATCGGCAAGCCATTCGCGAGGAACGGTTTCCTTTTCGAGCATTTCGCAGATAACAAGGTCGTGAAGCTTGCTTTGCCGCGCAGAATAGGTCTTTATACCTTCTGAATTTCCCGTCAGCTTCAGCAGCTCGGATTTTTTTTGACGATAATCTTTCAGTCTTTCTTTTTCTTTTTGATTGATAAGACGTGGTATTTTTTCATAGTGGTACTTTTTAGTAGTGGTACTTTTAGTGTCGGAAAATTTGGTGTCTTGAAAATCGGTGTCCTGTTTTTCCGTGTCCTGATTTTTGTTGCTCTGAGCGGAAAAATACATTATTTCCGTACCCGAAAATTCCGTGTCCCGATTTTTGGAGCACTGTGTTTTTTCGACAGGTAAATACTTTTCTATGATGTGCTTTGTATTGCCTTTAACTATATCGGGACGGTCGACGAGGTAGACGTCGTTGACGCCGAGTCTGCCGTTGATATGGCGCTGTCTTATCTCGATAAAGTTGAATTGCAGCAGCTCGCGGTTGAGCTTTTCGTAGGTATGAACGCCTACACCGAGCTGAGCGACGGCAAGCGTTTTGTCGGGAAATGCGCTGTCCGCCGCGCCGGTGAATGACGCATAGTAGGCATACAGACCCTTTGCCTTTACGGTAATTCTGCGGTCGGTCATAACCGCCTTTGGAACAAGACCATAGCCCGCGCTTTTCAGCCCCGAGGCGCGAATCACCGCGTATTCTCTGTCGGAGGCTTCCGTGAGAAATTTGAGAGGGCGGTTTACCAGCGTATAGATGTTATTTTTGTAACGGCTTCCGTCCGTTTTTGTTTGCTCGACGGTGATATAGCCGTTTTCGAGCAGCATATTATAATGCTTATAATACGAATCCTTGCTCATACAAAGGTCGGCGAGGATTTTGTCTCTGCCGGGGAATGCGCTGTTCCCTGCCCCCGAATAGGAGCAGAAATAGGCGTATATCGACTTTGCTTCAAGTGTCAGGTCGCTGTCGAGCATAACCGTCTTGGGGATTATACCGTAGCCCCTGCAATAGACGCCCTCGACCGCGAGTCGGTCGGCAAGCTCGGATATAACGGTGTTTTGCAGCTGTTCGTTCATAACAGTCCTCCCTTCCTATATTTTGGAAAAGCGGCTCGGATGTTCCTTTTGGGGAATATTACGCCGTAAATATAATATCGGCGGTTTTGTTTTTCGGCTCGTGCATCGACCGCTTCGGACTGTTACCGTGAAATTATCGCTTTATATTGCTTTTCGCTTGGCTTAACGGATTGTCGCTTCTGTTTAAAAGACACAAGAAAAGCTCCGAAAAAACGCTCGCCCACTGCAGGAATCTGCGCCGTTTCCTCGGAATTGAGAAAAGCCACATCTCGAATTAGTTGTCTTATATATTAAGGGCTTTTCTCTTGCTTTTGTGCCCTAACAATGCTATACTCAAAGAAGGGTACAGCAAACCCGACTCCTGCTGAGCTTCCGTCCAGGAAATCACACGAGTAAAATGCTTATTGTAAGAGAGAAGTGCCGCTAACGCTTCTCTTTTTCTTTTTACGATTATAGTAAAAGAATTTATCAATTGCAAGCAAAAATCAAAAAAACCTGTCAGCAGGGGTTTACACTCTCCCGTTTTTGAGCTATAATTTATGCCATAAGACGGGGGTGATTTTTTATGTTCGGAAATGATTACGAGGAATTGAATTCGGTTCCGAGCAACTGCTTCGGCGCCCTTCTCGGAATGGCGATGCTGGTAAACGAGATAGAGACCTATCGGCAGTTTCAGGGCATACTCGAGCAGAAAGGAATTTACGGAATAAGCGAGAGAAGAATATCGGAATACTGCAACGGTATGTATACTCCGCCGTTCGAAAAGGCAAAGCAGATGCTCGAGGTGCTGAATTATTCGATAACGGACAGCGAGCTGCTTGAGGCCTTGCGGGCAAACCGTGAGTACGCCAAGATAAGACCAAAAAGCTATCGGCGCAAGGATGACCGGGAGATCCGTATTTCGGTGCGGCTTAAGCTCAGCAAGATTATGCCCGACCAGCCCGCCGACCGCACAGCGCTCATTATGGATGAACGAATCGAGCATCTGTGCGGCAGCAGGAACAACTACACCGACTATATTCAGGCCCTTATAAACAAGGATTTGAGCGAATATATTTTGAATCTCGATTCTATCGACGCTATACGCGGGGAGGACAGTAAGACATGAGCAGAACAAAGGTGATTGCGATTGCAAATCAAAAGGGCGGAGTGGGCAAGACAACTACTACCGCCAACCTTGGTTACGCCCTGAGCAATATGGGGCGCGATGTGCTTCTCATCGACTACGATTCGCAGGCGTCGCTGACCAACTATCTGAATATCGGACTTGACGACGAGGAAACGTATTACGGCATATATGATTTGATGCTCTGCGCTCTTCGTCCCGTCGACCCCGAGTTTGACGAGAGCCTTGCCGCCATCGACTATAAAAACGACAACGATTTTGCGCGTCTGTGCGAGATGTGCATACACCGCCCCACCTACCTTGCACGGGAGCTGCAGACGGTGGACGGCAAGCGCAAGGTCGTGGACGTCGAAAGGGAATTCGGCTTTGATCTGCTTCCCTCGCACCTTTATCTGTCCGATTATTCGCTCGAGGTGTCGCAGCCGAAATATGCCAACGACAGCGTCGGCGGTCTGCGCCTTTATAACGTAATTCAGCGCATACTTAAATGGCATGAGTATGATTATGTTCTCATCGACTGCAATCCGTCACTCGAAATAATGACGATGAATGCGATTATAGCGAGCACGTCGGGCATACTTATTCCCACCAATCTCGACCTGCTGTCCACAAGAGGCGTTACCAACCTTGTTGACCGTATTGGCGATGTTCAGGAGCTTATGAACGGCATAAACCCGCCTATTGTTCACATGGGTGTTATCGGAATACTTCTCAACCTCTATTCCGAACGCAGACGCGTCGATACCACCATCGAGAATAATCTCAATATGTTCTATCCCTTCAAGATTTTCCGTGAAAAGATACCCGAGTCGGTCGACGCAAAGCGCGCCGTTTTGGGCGGTCTCATCTATTCGCAGATTCACAAAAAAGCCAAAACTCAGTACGAGGCGGTCGCCCGCGAGCTGGAGGAAACGCTCGGGCAGATGGAAAAGGAAGGGCAGAAGATTCAATATCTCGAGCGCAAAATGAATGTTGTGGAGCAGCCGGAGGATACGCAGGACAATGAGTAGCAGAAAAATTCCCATCAGATACACCGGCCTTGAAAATGTAAAAGAGCGCAGTCAGAGCGAATATGCCTTCAAAATTCTTCAGCAGGGAAACGAAGCTCAGAAAAACAATGCCGACAGTATGCAGAGCAGTGTTGAGTTTGAAAATGTAATGCTCGAAAACATACGTCCGCGCTCCATAAACAAGTATTCGCAGACACGAATACGCCGTCTTGCCAAATCTATTCGCGATACCAACAACCGTCTTATCAATCCGATTACGCTCGTTGACATAAGAAATCTGCCTATTAACGGCGATGTAATAAAGAAATTTATTGCCGAGGGCGAGGCAAAAGTTAATGAGGTCGACAATGCGAGCGGTGAAACGGTCAGAGAGATTAAGCTGTCGGAGCTGGACGATGCCGTAGAGCGTCGAAACAGACAGATTGCCGATAATATGGCAAAGGGCGAAAAGAGCCGCTTCGCAACAAGGCTCGTTTTGGACACGGGGTTGAAATATATAATTGTTGCCGGTGAACGGCGTTATCGTGCATTTTTGCTTCTTCGTGACGAGGAGAACGAAAAGCCCCACGAGGCAGGCTGGATTAACCCGTTTCTGACCATTACCGCCAATATCCTGACGCCGCAGGAGGCTAAAAACGAGGCTGTTTTCTACGAGGAATCCAACACGCAGTCAAGACAGCTGACGCCCGAGGAGGCTATGCGGCATTTTGAAACTGCCGTTAAGCAGGTCGATTCCGATGATAGCAAATATGCTATGCTGCTTGAAATGGAGAGGGCAGGAGTCAGCTTCAGAGCACCGATTCCCGATGATTTAAAGTCAGCCGTCAAGATGTTCCGTATGCCCGCCTACTGCGTTTACTATCTCGAAACCGAGCTTGGTATTCAGGGTTGGACCGAGTCGAGCGTCAAGGGATATCTGACCGTTTTAAATAACAGCTGTGATGAAGTCAAGGATGCGGTTTTTGCAACGCAGTACAGCCTGCGCGAGGCGAAGAGCATTACCAAATTCGACTACGAGGTACAGCGCAGTCTGCTTGCATTGTGGCTGAGCGGTGATATCATGGCCTATCGCAAACAGATTGATAAGCTTAACAGTGCCGCCGCCAAGCCCGTTAAGAGAACCACAAACAATTCGGCGGGCAGAAATATTGATAAAATCGTAAAGTCTATTAAAGACGATATCGACCTTGTAAAGCAAGACGAAAAGAGCCTGAAGGGTGAACCGAGACAGATGCTTATCGATGCCATTGATAAGTGCGAAAGGCTTGCCGCCGAGCTTGCCGAGATTTCCGCGAAAATAAAAAAAATGTAAAAGCTCCGCCGAAGTTCACGCGTGAACTCGACGGGGAACAGCACAGATTACGAGCGTGTGCTCATGTGTGAATTTTGCTTGTATTTAGGCAAATCGGTACTTGAAGTTCACGCGTGAACTTCATCGCGAGTGAGAGCATAAAAACACAACAAACCCCCGAAATACCGCGGTTTTTAATGTGCCGCGTGTTCGGGGGTAATTAAATATTTACTTCAAAAAACGACCTTGCTCAATCGCTTTCGCGCTTGTCGGCTCCACTTTGAGAAATGGCGGAAAAGCTGATTCTGTTATTGTAGCAGAGGGATTTTACACCTGCCGCGCAGGGCTTATTGCCGTTCTCCTTTCGGAAAAGGCTGTTGCTTATATTCTCGTCTAAGCTCGCACAGAGCTGTTTGATTGTCATTGCATTGTACTTGGACATATTATCTCCCGCTCGACGGTCGTGACATTCGCGCCGAAATAACAGTTTAAAGAATTTATACGGCGAAGCTTTTGCGAGACGTGCCGCCGACTAATATATTTTCGCACAATATAGAATAATAATCAACCCTTTTGAAGGAAGATTAACCGTTTGTTTACAATTAGTTAATAAAAGGTCAGTCAGCAGGCAGCTCAACGGTAAAGCGGTTGATGCCGTCCTCGCTCGCGGCGGTAACCGTACCGCGATGCTCGTCGACTATGCTCTTGGCTATGGAAAGTCCGAGACCGTAGCTTCTGTTCATAGCGCGCGCTTTGTCGGCACGGTAGAAGCGCTTGAAAAGATTTTTAAGGTCATCGGGAGGGATGGGATCGCCGCGGTCTGCAACCTCCAAAATGCATTTTCGGTGTCCCTCGCGCTTGAGAGTGAGCACGGTTTCGCCGCCCTCGGCGGCATACTTTGCGGCGTTATCGAGCAGGATTTCGGTAAGCTGACGCAGCATATCGGCATTGCCGCTGACCGTGATGTTTGCCTCAATATTGTAATAAAAAGGCATATTGTTCTCGAAAAATACCGGCTCGAACATCATTGCCGACTGATTGACGACCTCATCCAAGCGAATGTCGGTAAAAACCTGCCGGCTGCCGTTGTCTATTCTCGCAAGCTCGAGCAAGCTTTCGACAAGACCGCGCATCTGTCTTGACATTGTTACGATATTGCCGGAGAATTTCCGACGGTCATCATCGGAGCAGTCAGGTGTAGAGAGCAGCTCGGCGTCGGTCATTATAACGGTGAGCGGCGTTTTAAGCTCGTGCGAAGCGTCGGCAACAAACTGCTTTTGCTGTTCCCAGGCAAGCTCGACGGGCTTGACCGAAATTCGCGCTAAAAAGACGCTTATGCCGAAAAATGCCGATAGCGCAATCGCACCGATTACGAAAAAGGTGCGTAAAAGATTTCGCAGTGTCGCCTGAGAGCTGGTAATGTCGGCAAATACGATACATTCTCCGAAGGGGGTATCGTATCTCGCAAAGCGCAGACTATAGCTTTTAAGCACACCGCTGCGGTCGCGGGTGTCGTTGACCGCCGAGAGAATGCAGCTCAACTCCGATTCGTCGGTAAGCACATCGAACGACCCTCCGACCTCGGTGACGATTCCGTCGCGGTTGATATTAACGGTAAAGTATGGAAGAAGGATATCGCCTCCCGGGCGCTCAAAACGATCACCCTTTTTAGGCCTGTCGGCAACCTGCTCCATCATCTGAATACTGCTGCGTTCGAGATTTAGGCTTGTCGAATAGTACATCAGCGAAAAAATAACGCCGAGCATAATCGAAACGATTACCATATTCGTGATGATGAATTTTATTCTCAAGGCTTTAAGCATTGTTGTCAACCTCTAAATGATATCCCAGCCGCCGTATCGTTTCTATGCGAACATTTGAACCGATGCTCTGCAGTTTTTTGCGCAGAAAACCGATATAAACCTCGACATGATTTTCGGTGGCGTTGGACTCAAATCCCCAAATTCTGACAAGCAGAACCTCTTTTGAAACGTTTTTTTCTTTGGACTGCAGTAGGAATCTCATCATATCGAATTCGCGGTCGCTCAGGCGTATGCTCTGTTCGCCGCAGGAGAGAATGCAGGTTGAAAGGTCAAGTGAGATGTTGCCGAAGCTCATTTCGTCGACCTGACCGCCCTGACGGCGTAAAAGGGCGTTTATGCACGCCATAAGCTCACGCGTGTCAAACGGCTTGGTCAGATAATAATCCGCTCCGGCGTTCAGACCCTCTATCCTGTCCTCAAGCCCCGACTTTGCGGTCAGCATTAGAATAGGTGTCGAGCAACGGTTGGAGCGAACGCGACGAGCAACCTCGTAACCATCCATTTCGGGCATCATCACATCCAAAATCAACAGGTCATAAACGCCCGTTTCGGCGTACTCCTCGCCGCTCCTGCCGTCATAGACGCATTCCACATCAAAGCCCTTCTGCACAAGCAGCGCTTTGATTGAGTCGGCAAGCAACCGCTCATCTTCAATAATCAATATTTTCATAATAACCCCGCCAATCGGAAAATAATTATAATCATATTAATATTATATTCTATCACTTAAATCAAGCTTAAAAGGTTGTGCCGCCGAGATGAAAATCAATTGTTTGGCTGGAAAAAATATATCGGTCCATTTTGTATGTAAAGTGTTATCTGCGTTATATTACCACGCTCGAAAGAACAGACAAATGTACAGAAAATCCGCCGGGCAGCTGCACGACCGATTTTCCGACATATGATGAATAAAGGCGGAAAGCGTTTCGAATTTGTGCCTCGTGGTTTTTTCGCAGTTGTTATGCATCTGTTCAGTTTTGATTCAGTAACTCCCGATATAATAATTTCATACCGACAAGCGGGTCGGGGAATTATAGCTTAATACGATACCGTGAGTGCCGTTTCAGCGAAAGGAGCAGTACCGTGAAATACAGTCATGAAGTCAAACACGAGATAAGCCGGGAGGATATACCGGTGCTTCGCGCGCGTCTGGGCGCATTTATGAGGTGCGGCAGTCGTGTCGGCGGCGGGGCGTACAGGGTGCGGAGCGTTTGCTTCGATACTCCGTTCGACAACGCGTTGAGGGACAAAATCGACGGTGTAAGCCTCCGTGAAAACTACCTTATCAGGCTGTACAACGGAGATGCGTCATATATTTCACTCGATAAAAAAAGCATGATGAACAATCTGTGTGCATTGCAGAGCTGTGCCGTTTCCGAAAAGGAGGCTCGGTGCATTGCGGGCGGCGATATCGAATGGCTCCGCGACTGCGACCGTCAGCTCTGCCGCGAGCTTTACACGCGGATAACCTCACAGGACTTAAAGCCTGCAACTATAATTGACTGCACCTGCGAGTCGTTCGCTTACCCCACGGGCAACGTCCGCGTCACGCTGAACTATGACATCCGCACCTGCGACTTCTGCGCCGATTTTCTTGACCCCGCAATACTCGCGATTCCCGCGGGCGATTCACCCGTGATGCTTGAGATTAAGTGGGACGATTTTCTGCCCGATATCATCAGGGACGCCGTGACCGTCACCTGCCGTTGTCCTGACACCTTTTCAAAATATATGCAGTATATGATTTGCTGACGGCGCTCAATCCCTGCCGAGAAGGTTGTGCGTGTAAATTTTATCCTTAATATCGGCAAGCGAGCTGTCGTAACCGTTCACAAAAACGCCGTTTTCTTTTCCCGTCATCGCTGACGGCAAAGAGAGGAAAAGCGACAATAACCCCTGCCGACGTACTGTTTATGACTCGTCGGCAGGGGTGTTTTTAATTTGTAAACAAAGCGGCGGTACATTTATTACGGCGATATTATTTGATTCCCGCTTATCATTTTCCTAAGGTATTGCCGACCGACTGCCTTGTTGTCACGTTGCCGGATTTGCTCTTACCCTCGGAGGATTTGCTCTTACCCTCGGAGGATTTCTCCTTGCTTTGACGAGCTTCTATAGCTTTGTCTATGCTGTCACGCACCGCCTTTTTGGAATTCTCTGCAAAGCTCTTAACCGCCTGAGCGCGGTCTTCTGCAGTCTTACCGGTGATTTTGGCAATATCCGCGGCGGCACTGCCGTCGACAAAATTACGGATTCCGTTGCGGAAATCGGGGTTTTTGGAGATGGTCTCGCGTAATTCGGCGGTAGCATTCGTAATCTTTTCGGGATTATTCAAACCGCCGTACATCTGAGTTGCCAAATCGAGGGCGACTGCGTCGTAGAGTGCGCCGATAACCTCTGCGCGGCGGTCGGCTTCCATATTTTTCTGATTCTCGCGCTCTT
>DCHM01000042.1 GCA_002314835.1 Clostridiales bacterium UBA1752
TTTACGCAAACAGTATGGCAATCAAAGCCATCATTTCGTTATGAGAGAGGAAGCCGTCTATTTCATACAGATAATTGCCGCAGTATTCTTTGATGCGGTTGCCGTCTATCTGGGCAATATAATTGCCGCAATATCGCTTTACCTTGTTGCCCTGCAATTCGAGCAGATAATTGCCGCAGTACTCTCTGATTTTGTCACCGTCAAACTGATACATATAGTTGCCGCAATACCGTTTTAGCTTGTTGCCGTCGATTTGATAGAGATAATTGCCGCAATACTCCCTTATTTTGTCATTCTGAAACTCCAAAACGTAATTGCCGCAATAGCGTTTGATTTTTGCCATAATATCACCTCTTGTTTGCTTTTTCGGGTAGCTGTGAGAGCACGACGGCGACAAAGATAATTGCACAGCCTATCAGCTCGCGAAATGATAGCACGTTGCCGAGCAAAATCCACGACGAAATGACCGAAAAAACCGATTCGCCGCTCATCAAGAGCGAAGCGACGGCAGGGTTTAGAGATTTTTGACCGACGGTCTGCAGGGTGTAGGCGAGGCCGCAGGAAAGCAAGCCCGATTTGAGCAGTGGCGCCTGAGCCGCCATAACGTCGTCTATCGTGGGAGATTCAAATATAAAAGCGCCTATCATCGCGATTATGCCGCAGACTGTAAATTGTACGAGCGACAGCTCGAGAGGGTCTGATTTGCCTGTATGGTTGTCAATGGCGAGTATCTGCAGCGCAAAAAACAGAGCACAACCTATGATGAGTATGTCACCGACCTTGATGCTAAAGCCTTCGTCACCGACGCAGAGCAGATACAATCCGACGACTGCTATGCCGACCGAGAGCCAGATGCGCCAGTTTGTCTTTTTGCCCAAAAACAGATTGAGCACGGGCACCAAAACGATATACATCGCGGTAATAAAGCCGGCTTTGCCGGGCGAAGTCGTTTCTATGCCGTATTGCTGTAATATGCAGGCTATAAACAGCAGAGCACCGCAGGCGATACCACCTTTGTAAGGGAGGTGGTTTATATGCTCGTGCCTGCGTATTTTGATAACTCGTCTCGTATGTACTACGGGCACCAAAACCGCGGCACCTATCAAAAATCTGATACCAGTGAATGCGAGCGCACCGATAGAGCCTACCGATTCGCTCTGCCAAACAAACGCTGTGCCCCATATTACCGAGCATCCGAGCAGTATCAGCGAGTGTAAAAGCTTCTTTTTATCCATTATCAGCCTCTTTTTTAAAAACGCAATACTGCTTTAGTTTGCAATCTCCGCAGGACGGGTTGCGCGCCATGCAGGTGTCTCTGCCAAACCGCACGATACGGTGGCAAAATACGCTCTGCTCGGAGAGCGGTATGATTTTTGAGAGCGAGCGCTCGGTTTCGAGAGGGTCCTTGCCACCCGAAAGCCCGAGCCTGCCGCATATCCTGATACAGTGGGTGTCTGCGACGATGCCGCCGAGACCGTAAATATCGCCGCGAAGAAGGTTGGCGACCTTGCGCCCTACGCCGGGGAGCTTTAGTAGGTCGTCCATTTCGATAGGTATTTCACCTCCGAAATCATCTACTATCATTCTGCACGCGGCACGCAGGTTTTTGGCTTTTGAATTAAAAAGTCCGACGCTGTGTATAAGAGCCTCGAGCTCGCCGTCCTTGCTGTCTGCAAACGCTTTTGCGTCGGGCAGTGCGGCAAATAGGTCCTTGGCCACCGTGTTTACTCTCGCGTCTGTGCACTGCGCAGATAAAACCGCCATGACAAAAAGCCTGAAGGGGCTACCTCCGGCTTCGAGTCCGCAAAATGCGTCGGGATATATGTCTTTGAGTTCGCCGATTATAGCGGCGGCTTTTTGAGTTTTTGTCATTCTTCAAATATAAAGTTGAGGTCGCCCGAGAGCAACGACAACGAACCTTTATAGATTATTTCGGCGCGCTCGTCAAAGTTGTCCTTGATTTTTTGCGCGTAAGCGAGTGTCGAAACAAACACCCTCGTTTGATACAGCGTGCGCTCTTTATTGAGTATTTCGCCTACAAAGTCATAGCCCTCGCCGTTTGGCTCTATGCGCGAAACGATGCGGCTGCCGTCCTTGGTGGATGCGAGCAGACGCATGGCGGAGCGGAGGGCTTTTTCCTTAACCGAGGCGTATATGCTGGTTTCGTAGCTTTCGACGGCGATTTTGCCGTTTTGCGAGATGATATACTTTAGCTCTTTGCCCTTTATTTCGGTTATCTGACCTGCCTCTAAGAGCTCTGCAAAGCATATTGCAAAGTCGTAGTAGGTGACAAATCCGTCCTGTATCACTATGTCGTTGATGATGCCGAAGGACAGCGGCTCGTCAATGTTTTTGAGCAAAAAAAGTATAAAGACCTTGATGTCAAACTTGTCGGTATATTCCACGAGCTCGCCTCCTTTGAGATTTTTCTTTATTTTACATCATTTTTTTATAAATTTCAACATTTATTTTTGTTGCAATTACGGCATTATGTGTTATACTTATTATGTATAGTAATATAAATTGGAGAAGTCTATGGTTCACAGTTATTTCGGCGGCATTTCCCGTGAAGGCAGAGCGCCAAAATTCGACTCGAATATAAATATTTTCAGTCCTGCAGAGGTCGTTTTGAGTGGTATGGGCTCGCCTGCGGTATCGGACGGCGATTACGTTTGCGTAGGCGACACCGTTTTTGGCGGTGTCTGCCCCGTTTACGCCACCGTCAGCGGCAGTGTCAAGCTGAGTGAGGACAAGGCAGTTATTGTTTCTGACGGAAATAATAAAATCAGTGACAAGCTGATTGCCGCGTCCAAGGCACTCGAGGAATACACTCACGACGAGATAGCTTTGGAGGCGCAAAGATACGCAGTTTACGACTCAAAGCAGGACGCGCTTTTGGGTGATATGATAGCTCGTTGCATGCAGGGCGAACGCGTCGTCGTCAACTGCTGCGAAGGCTATTTTGACGGCTTTGCTTCGGCATCTACGGCATTAAACGATATAGACGCGCTGATAGGCGGCTGTACGGTTTTGCTCTACGCGCTCGATGCCGCAAAGGCTATCGTTTGCTGTGACAAGACGGCTAAAAAGCTGGTTAAAGCTCTAAAAGAAGCCACCAAAGGCAGACGCGATTTAACCGTAGCCGTTATTGAAACGCGCTATCCGATAGTTGACCGCACGCTCATCGGTGCCATATACGGCAAGGGCGTAGTGCCTCAAAAACAAATCGACCTGCAAAAGCATTTTGTCGTCACGGCGAGTGCGGTAATGCAGCTGTATAATTCATTTGTCAGCGGTTTGCCTCAGACGAGCAAGACGTTTGCTCTGTGCGTCAAGGGTGCAAAGCCTGTCACTGTTAACGCGCCTTTGGGCACCAAGATAAGCGATATACTGACACAGTACGGAGTAGAACTTACGCCTCAAACCGCTGTCGTTGAGGGCAATCCGATAAACGGCACCGAAATAAACGCCGACGCGTTAGTAGGCGTAAAGACCGATATGATAAGGGTGCTGACAAAGGTGCAGACCTATGAGGCCGACTGCATTTCCTGCGGCAGATGCTCGCTCGCGTGTCCTATGGGCCTCGACGTAAAGCAACTCGTCAAAAGCGGCAGACTGCCTCACAAAACGCTCTGCATGATGTGCGGTGCCTGTGAGTTTATATGCCCTTCGCGCATTAAAATAACTGACAAAATCAAATCGCTGTTTGCAGAGCAAAAGGAGGACAAAAATGACTGAAATCAAAGCTCCTTTTGCGCATACCTACCGTAACGGAACTTATATCTACAGCTGTATGCTGTTTGCCCTTTTACTGCCTGCCGCATGGGCGGTATATATGTTCGGCGGCAGGGTGGCTGTACAGCTCGCACTGTCGGTGATTGTCACCACCGGCATTGAAATTATCTACGGAGTACTGCGCTACGGCAAGGCGTATTTTAAGACCTGCCTGCAAACCGTCGGCTCGGCGGTTATAACGGGCGTAATGGTTGCCCTCCTTTGCCCTGCTTCGGCACCGCATTTTGTGCCTATATTTATGGCGCTCACGGCTATGCTTGTCAAGGT
>DCHM01000026.1:0-22422 GCA_002314835.1 Clostridiales bacterium UBA1752
TGTACAGCCTTTGACAGCTCCTTAAAGAATGACACGGCGTCATAATTTATGTTACTGCCGTCGGGATTTGGATTCCATTCGCCGGGCTTGCGTCCGTAGTCGAGGTAAAGCATCGAGGCTACCGCGTCAACCCTCAGCCCGTCTATGTGATACTTTTCGAGCCAAAAAACTGCGGACGAAATCAAAAAGCTGCGCACCTCGCTCCTGCCGAGGTCAAAGCATCTCGTGCCCCAGTCCTTATGCTCCTGTCTGTCGGCACCCTGATACTCATACAGAGGACCGCCGTCAAACTCATAGAGTCCGTGTGCGTCCTTTGTAAAATGAGCAGGCACCCAGTCGAGGAATACGGGTATATCAATCGCGTGCATGCGGTCTATAAATCTCGCAAAGCCCTTTGGGTCTCCGTACCTCGAGGTCGGCGCAAAATATCCTGTGACCTGATAGCCCCAGCTGCCGTCAAACGGATACTCGGTTATAGGCAAAAGCTCAAGGTGAGTATAGCCCATCGAGGGCAGATATTCGGATAGTGCGTCGCCCAGCTCTTCCCATGTGTATTCAGAGCCGTCTGGGTGACGCTTCCACGAGCCGGCGTGCAACTCGTAGATATTCATAGGCTTGGGCACTGCCCTGTCGTCCTTAAAATATATGCGGTTGTCCTGCTGCTTTGCTATAAAAGCCTTGTCGGTCCACTCAAAATTATCAATATCAAAAAATCTCGACGCCGTATGACTGCGGCATTCGCTGTAAAAAGCGTACGGGTCAGCCTTATAAACGCGCGAGCCGTTTCTCTCGACGAGGTACTTATAGCACGAGCCAACGCCAAACCTCGCACCGTCTATCCTGCAAGCCCAGATTCCGCATTCGCTCTTTTGCATGGGGCAGTCGTCCTGCCAACTGTTAAAGTCACCCGTGAGGTAAACTTTGTCGGCACCAGGAGCCCAGACTCTAAAGACATATCCGTCGCCGTCCGCGTGCGCTCCGAGGTACTCGTAAGCGCGATACTCGAGGCCTTGACCGATAAAATATTCTCTGTAACCGTCACATAGATTCTGCATAGTCAAACCTCTCTCGCAGTGGCGTATTCGGGCATAGCAAAAGGCCTTGCAAGCATACTGCCGACAGCGTGTTTTTTCATAGCCGCAAAGCCCCCTTTAATTCTTTATTAAGTTATTATACACTATTATTACAATAAGGTCAATAGTCGTGCACAAAAAGTTTGTGGATAAATAACCTAAAAAAATGCACGATTCCCCTTTACAAATCATAAAAAGCGTGATATAATACCCGTGTTTGCAATATGGCAAACCAAAAGGCAAAGCGCAGTTTGGGGATACAAGCGAGTTTGTAGCTCGGTTTCATCCGCCCCTTGCTTCGTTTTGACCAAATATTTTATGAAAGGTGAAACACCATGCTTACCAAAGAAACCAAAACCCAGCTCATCAAGGACTACGCCATCTGCGAAGGCGACACCGGTTCGCCCGAAGTTCAGATTGCCATCCTCAGCTACCGCATCAAGGAGCTCACCGAGCACCTCAAAAACAACAAAAACGACAACCACAGCCGCAGAGGTCTGCAGATGATGGTTGGCAAGCGCAAAAAGTTCCTCAACTACCTGCAGAACACCGACATCAACAGATACAGAAGCATCGTTGAGCGTCTCGGTCTCAGAAAGTAATCACGCCGCAATCTCTTTGCGGTCAGGCGCAAAGGCGGGGTAATGTTCCCCGCCTTTGCAATGTAATTTGCCATTAAAGCTTCGGCGGGTTTAGCAGTTAAATATGTCCCCGAGCGCATCGGAGATGTGTCTAAGTGTTAAACTTGCCGTGCTTCAAAATAAAAAGTAAAGGAAGTACCACAAGTGTTTTTTAAGAATTATCGTGAATTCAAGTATGACCTCGCCGGCAGACCTCTCGTTATAGAGACCGGCAAGATTGCACAGCTTGCCAACGGCTCCTGCCTCGTTCGCTACGGCGAGACCGCAGTCCTCTGCTGTGTTACCGCATCCGCAGCCCCCAGAGACGGCATCGACTTTTTGCCCCTCTCGGTTGACTTTGAAGAAAAGCTTTATGCCGCAGGCAAAATCCCCGGCAGCTGGAACCGCCGCGAAGGCCGTCCCGGTGAAAAAGCCATCCTTGCATCCCGCGTTATCGACCGTCCTATCCGTCCGCTCTTCCCCAAGGACCTGCGTAACGACGTAGTACTGTCTCTCACCGTTATGTCGGTTGACCCCGACTGCTCGCCAGAAATCGCCGCTATGATAGGCGCTTCTATCGCGCTCACCATATCCGACATTCCTTGGAATGGACCTATTGCAGGCGTATTTATGGGTCTCGTTGACGGTCGCATAGTCGTCAACCCCACCGCCGCACAGCGTGAAAAGAGCCAGCTCGAGCTGACCGTCGCAGGCAGCGAAGCCAAGGTCGTTATGATAGAGGCAGGCGCTAAGGAAGTCGATGACGACACCATGTACGAGGCTATCATGAAGGCTCACGAAGCCATCAAGCCCCTCTGCCGCTTTATCAAAGAGATTCAAGCCGAAATCGGCAAGCCCAAGTTTGAGTATCCCTCCTGCGAGGTTAACCACGACCTCTTTGACAAGATCGAGGCCATGGTCGGCGAGGACGTCAAGGTTGCTCTCGACACCGACGACAAAAAGGTTCGTGACACCGCACTTCAACCCCTCTATGCAAAAGTACACGAGGCATTTGACGAGGAATTTGCAGACAATCTGCTCATGATCGACGAATGCATGTATAAGCTCCAAAAGAAGATCGTCCGCCACTGGTTGCTCACCGAGCAGCGTCGTGTTGACGGTCGCCGTATGGATCAGATGCGTCCCCTCAACGCCGAAGTTTCTCTGCTTCCCAGAGTTCACGGCTCAGGTATGTTTACCAGAGGTCAGACACAGGTTCTCACCACCTGCACGCTCGCTCCCGTCAGCGAAGCGCAGATCCTCGACGGCATTGATGAAGAAGAAACCAAGCGCTATATGCACCACTACAATATGCCTTCCTACTCCGTAGGCGAGGCAAAAGCCGCACGTACTCCCGGCAGACGTGAAATCGGTCACGGCGCACTCGCAGAGAGAGCGCTCATACCCGTGCTTCCCTCTACCGAGCAGTTCCCCTACGCTATCCGCTGCGTATCCGAGGTCGTTTCGTCCAACGGTTCTACCAGCCAGGCATCCGTTTGCGGCTCTACTCTCGCGCTGATGGACGCAGGCGTGCCCATCTCAGCTCCCGTAGCAGGTATCTCCTGCGGTCTTATCACCGAGGGTGAAAACTGGATGACTATGATTGACATTCAGGGCCTCGAAGACTTCTTTGGCGATATGGACTTTAAGGTAGCAGGCACCAAAAAGGGTATCACCGCTATTCAGATGGACCTCAAGATCGACGGTCTGACCCCTGCTATTATCGAAAACGCTCTCAAGACTACTCATCAGGCTCGTAATTATATAATTGATAACATCATCACTCCCGTTATCGCAGAGCCCAGAGAAGACGTCTCCAAGTACGCTCCCAAGATGATAAGCATCACCATCGACCCCGACAAGATTCGCGACGTTATCGGCAGCGGCGGCAAGGTTATCCAAAAGATTTGCGCCGACACCGGTGCCAAGATTGACATTGAGGACGACGGTAGCGTATTTATCGCGGCAGTTGACCGTGACAGTGGCATCAAGGCTCGCAAGATTATCGAAGCCATCGTCAACGACCCCGAACCCGGTCAGGTATTTATCGGCAAGGTTACCCGCATAATGACCTTCGGCGCATTCGTTGAAATCGCTCCGGGCAAGGAAGGTCTCGTTCACATCAGCCAGCTCGATACCAAGCGTGTCGGCAAGGTCGAGGACGTAGTCAACATCGGTGACGAAGTCAAGGTCGTTGTAACCGAAATCGACGAAAAGGGTCGTCTCAACCTCTCTCGCAAGGACGCTCTCAACATCATCGACGACTAATAAATAGCATAGTAAAAGCGGTGCAGATTGTTTCTGCACCGCTTGTTTTTTACTCTGTTCTTTCGACCTTAAAGGTTACACATTCTTTGCAGTCGGGGCACTGGATGGGAGTATCTTTAACCCAGCCGCCTCGACGTGCGGAATAGATAAACGGATATATGGCGCTCATGGCTACCATGCACACGTCGTCGCTGTGCTCTTTGTCGAGGAAAGAGCCCTTAAAGCATATCACGTCTCCTGCCTTGTATCTCGGGCAAGAGCTGGTCAAAACCGTTACTTTTACAGGATAGTCGGGCATACTCAGTCCTCTATCATATCGACGCGTCTCTGATGCCTGCCGCCGTCAAACGGAGTGGTGATAAATATGTTTGCGAGCTTAACAGCCATAGCCTCGTCAATGACGCGGCCGCCGAGGCAAAGAACGTTGGCGTTGTTGTGTCTGCGCGTCATTTCGGCGCAAAACTCATTGGTAACGACAGCCGCACGGATGCCTTTTTGCTTGTTGGCAACCATAGACATACCTATGCCGGTGCCGCAGCAAAGGATGCCGAGGTCGCAGTCGCCGCTCTGTATAGCCGCGGTTACCTGCTTTGCATAAATGGGATAGTCAACCGAATCAGCCGTGTCGGTGCCGAAGTTTACAAACTCGATGCCTTGGGCTGCAAAGTCCTTGATGATGGCGTTTTTGATGTCGAGACCGCCGTGGTCGTTAGCGATAGCGATTTTCATTGATTTTTCATCCTTTCTGCTTGAGACATTCTGAGATAAATGGGTTTGAGGTCAGCGGCTGAGACCGCCTTGCCCTCGGTATATGCTTTATAGCCGCATACAGCGGTCGAAAGCGCATTTTGGTCGATAGCCGCGGCAGGCGCCATCTTTAGCTTTTTTGTGCCTTTGTAAAGCGACGCAAATACGTAGGCTCCGTCGCCGCACACCGTAACGTCGCCCGCAAGGCCGTCGAGCTCGGCAGTCAGCTCATCTGCAGAAACTGCGCGGTCACCTTTAATCTTTTTACCGTTTTTATAGAGTGCGTTGTAAAACTGCTCACGGCGAGCGTCCATTACGGGGCAGATAACCCCTTTGACACCCTCGAGGTTTGCGTATAGCGAATCAAGCGTCGAAACCGATACGCACGGGATATTCAGTCCGTCGGCAAGTCCCTTGACGGTAGCCACTCCGATACGCACTCCCGTAAAAGAGCCGGGACCTGCATTTACCGCGATAAGCTCTATATCCTCTATCTTTTTGCCGAATATGCGGAGTACCGAATCAATCATCGGCATGAGCTTTTCGCTGTGAGTGAGCTTGTTTTTGGACGTAAATGCGCTATACGTTTTGACTATGCCGCCGTCTATTTCGGCGACTGCTACGCTCGTGGCAACCGCCGTGGTGTCCAAAGCCAATATCAGCATACGGTTATCCTCCTGTCGGTATCGTTTATCGGTTCGATGCGTACATTTATACGCTCTTTGGGGAGCGCATCCTCAAAAAGCTCGCTCCACTCTGACACGACGAGAGCACCGCCGTCTATATAATCCTCAAATCCCGTAGAAATAAGGTCATCCTCACTGCGGAGCCTGTATAAATCGTAATGATATACGGTCAAAGCTTTGCCGCGGTATTCGTTGACGATGGCGAAGGTCGGCGAATGCACGAGCTCGAGGCATTCGGGTACCAGAGCCTTGACGAGCCCTCTCGTAAAAGCCGTCTTGCCTGCGCCCATAGGTCCGTAAAGAGCCACAAAATCGCCGCTGTGCAGTGACTTTGAGATTTCGGCGGCTATACGCTCGGTATCTGCTGCCGAATGTGAGATATACTCCATTTTTATTCTTCTTTCGCTTTTATTTGCTGCCAGTCTGAGCGCCTTGTGTGTGCGCAGATAGTGGCGTAGATGTCGTAGATGTATTTAATAAATAATATCGCAAATATTACCGACACGATAAAGTAAGGCGTCTTGAGCCACAGCCTCAAAAACGGCAAGAGCATACTTTCGGTACGCAGTATCAGCATCAGCGCAAACACCGCCTTTAGCGCAAACGAGCCCGGCAGGTCGAATCTGCGCATTTGCGCATACACAGCCATGTCCTTAAAAAACGCGTACCCGAATGCGAGCCACGCCGCTATCGAGAGCAGCGAGGTGCACAGTCCACACGAAATATCGTAGAGCGTCATCTGTACGGCGGCAACCATATCTTTATTGATAATAGTGCGGCTGATGATTTCGGTAGCACCGTCGCATACAAAGCAGACTACACCGAGCTTGAGACTCGTTTCAAAGTTTTTTACTTCTCCTGCGAGCGTGCCGTACAGTCCTATCAATACAAATCCGTAGGCAGGGATGGCAATAGGTATGCCCGATATATACAGCGAAATGAAGCAGCATGAGCCGAGAGCCGCAATCGCCGTGGCAACCCTGAGCTTGCCGCGAAACGCGTACGCCGTGTCGGATGCCATAGCTTCGGTATATTTTTGCGTCAGTGCAGAGTGCATTTCGGTGTCAGACCTGACAGCCTTGTAAAGTCTTGATACACGAATGATAAATATAATGCCGAGCACCAGCATAACAAGCACGACAAACAGGATAATGACGTTTTTCATATTGGCTACGGTAAGCCAGTCTTCAGCCCTTCCCTCGTCTGCCACCGCCTCATCGCCTGCGAGCGCGGTCAGCTCGGGCAACAGCGGCAGCCATATCCTCAGCTGCAAAAATATCTTGACGTATATTGCGGTGTCGTCGCATATTGCGGCGGTAGCACTGCCGTTATTGCGGTCTGCAACGTATGAAACTTCCTTAAAAAAGCTATTGCAAAACAGCGTGGTAAAAATGCACTCGGCGACCGCAAAGCAGGTCGTTGCGAGCAGTCTGTCGTCCTCGTAAGCGGCAAAAGCCACGGCAGGCATCAGTGCGAGCTTGACTGCCCCTATAACCGTCAGCATCAGCGCATAGCGCCTCGTGTCGATAAGCTCCTCGTCCGCTATGGCAAAAGGAGCGAGCCCGAGCCATATCATCAGCCAGCCAACCCCATCCGGCATCACGTCAACGATGTTGACTACCGGATTAAATAGCCATACTGCGCCGATAAAGATGAGCAGTTGTCTTTTGGCAAGTAAATCTTTTTTCATTTCTTTTTGCGACGGCTAACAGCGTCGTTGTACTTTTTTTCGGCTGCCATTTTACGGGCAACCTCTTTTTTTTCGATAGCGGCGACGTCCGCGATATCTTTTTCGGTCTGCTCCTGCGTTGAAATATGCACAAAGCAATAGTGTGCAAACAGCACGCCGATGATGACAAAAATATACCTTGCTATCATCAAAACGACGCTCATCTGCGGCATAGGCAGTATTTTGAGCCCGAGCTCACAGGCAAAATACAGGCCGTAAAAATACATCAGTCTGTCGCATCTGTTTGCGAGCTTTTTGACGCCGTTGTCTATCGCTATGCGACGCACGCCGATAAAGAGCATAAACATCATGCCTGCCCAACCGAGCAGCATAAGGACCTCGGTAATGGTTTTTAGCGTAACATTCACGTCTATATCGAGCACGATTTCGAGTAGCAGGACGAATCCGTGCGGTATCATGCAGAGTGCGCAAACCGCACCCGTCTTGAACCTGCTGTCCAGCCTTGAAGCCAGATACAATCCGTATGCGAGTATCGCACCCGCCAGTGCCGTGCCGCCCCAGTCGATAGCAAGCAGGGCGAGACAGCCTATCGTAAATATACCAAATCCCATATCAGCTCTTTGAGTTTGTGACCGAGCCACAACACTTTTTATATTTTTTGCCGCTGCCGCAGGGGCAAGGGTCGTTAGGTCCCGGCTTTTTTGAGCCGCTGCGAACCTGCTCGACAGGCACGCTCCTCGTGGCGTTTATTCCTCTGCCTACCGGCATAACTATAACCTTGCGCTTGACCTCTTCGGCAGGCTTCATCAGCATGACTACGATAACCGTATCCGTGCGGATGGCGGTAATCATGTCGTCAAACATTTCGCCGCCCTCTATTTTGTACTCGACTAAAGGATTTTTGCCGGCGTACGAGGTCAGTCCGATGCTCTCCTGCAGGTCGCTCATCGCGTCGATGTGCTCCATCCAGTGACGGTCAACCGAGTTTAAGAGTATATTGCGGTTATTGGCGGCAAACTGCTCGGGAGTAAACAAGGCTTTTTGCGCCTGATAAGCAGTCTCTGCCATATCGAGTGCCTCTTTTTGTACGTCCTCGACGGTCAGCCTGCCGAGCTCCTCCTGAGAATATCTAAAGCTGTTTGCAGTGCCGAAAAGCCTGTCAAACTTGGCGTGGAGTGCGGTGAAATTCCATTCGTCGGGAACGTCTCCGCTACAGCATTCTGCTACGCCGGTATTTACAAACTCGTCTATCATATCCCTGACCTTGGGAGTAACGTCCACGTCGTCCAGCACCTCGCGGCGCTCTTTGTAGATAAGCTCGCGCTGGGTATTAACTACGTCGTCGTACTGCAGTACGGTCTTGCGACGCTCAAAGTTGCGTCCCTCGACACGGGTCTGAGCAGTCTCGATAACCGACGAAAACAGCCTCATATCCATAGCCTCATCCTCGGCTATCGGGAGGTTTGTCGGTATGCGGTCACTGCCGTTCAAGCGCAGTAAATCGTCCTGGAACGAGATATAAAAGCAGCTTTCGCCCGGGTCGCCCTGTCTGCCTGCACGGCCGCGTAGCTGATTGTCTATACGACGCGATTCGTGGCGCTCGGTGCCGAGGATATACAAGCCGCCTGCTTCGCGGACCTTGACGGCTTCGGCGTCGCGTGCGACCTTCATTTCGGCCTCGAGCTCCGTAAATCTCTTGCGTGCCGCTATATCACGGGTATCGGTCAGCTTGCCGAAATTGGTAGCCTGAACTATCGCTTCCTCGGCAAAGCCTTCCTCGCGCATTCTTTCTTTTGCCATAAACTCGGTGTTGCCGCCGAGGATGATGTCGGTGCCGCGACCTGCCATGTTGGTGGCAATGGTTACCGCGCCGAGGCGTCCTGCCTGAGCGACGATTTCGGCCTCTTTTTCGTGATATTTGGCGTTTAATACGTTGTGCTTGATGCCGCTCTTTTTGAGCAGAGCGGACAAAACCTCACTTTTTTCAACCGAAACGGTGCCGATAAGTATAGGCTGTCCCTTGGCTACGCACTCCTGTATCTGACGCATCATCGCCGTGTATTTGCCCCTCTCGGTCTTAAACACGCGGTCGTTGTGGTCAGCCCTAATCATGGGCTTGTTGGTCGGTATAACCACTACGTCGAGCGAATATATCTCTCTGAACTCCTGCTCCTCGGTGGCGGCGGTACCCGTCATGCCCGAGAGCTTTTTATACATCCTGAAATAGTTTTGCAGGGTGACGGTAGCCATGGTTTTGTTTTCGTTGGCTATCTTGACGTTTTCTTTTGCCTCGATTGCCTGATGCAGTCCGTTGCTGTAACGTCTGCCGTGCATAATACGGCCGGTAAAAGAGTCAACTATGAGCACCGCACCGTCCTTGACGACGTAATCAACGTCGTTTTTCATAACGCCGCGAGCCTGCAATGCGTTTTGGATATAGTGCATCAGCTCGTTGTTTTCGCCGTCGCCGAGGTTCTCGACGCCAAAATATTTTTCGGCTTTTTCGATACCGTGAGCCGTGAGAACGGCGGTACGGGCTTTTTCGTCAACTATATAGTCCTCTTTGATTTCCTCGTTGTTCTCGTCAACGTCGCCGTGCTTGCGGTCCTGCTCCTTGACGCGGAGGCAGGACATACGTGCGACGAGAGTATCCGCCTTTTTGTAAAGGTCACTCGATTCGTCGCCCTTGCCCGAGATAATCAAAGGAGTACGCGCTTCGTCTATCAAAATAGAGTCAACCTCGTCCACTATGGCAAAAACGTGTCCGCGCTGAACGAGGCTCGACTTGTAAGCCACCATATTGTCGCGCAGATAGTCAAAACCAAACTCGTTATCGGTGCCGTAGGTGATATCGGCGTTGTAGGCTATGCGCTTGTCCTCGGGAGACTGACCTGCAAAAATCAGTCCGACGCTAAGCCCCATAAAGTGATAAACCTTGCCCATCCACTCGCTGTCGCGCTTTGCGAGGTATTCGTTTACCGTGACGACGTGCACGCCGTTGCCTGCGAGAGCGTTGAGGTATGCAGGGAGAGTCGCCATCAGAGTTTTACCTTCGCCGGTCTTCATCTCCGCTATGCGTCCCTGATGCAGGACTATGCCGCCGATAAGCTGTACGCGGTACGGCTTCATACCCAAAATACGGAATGCGGCTTCGCGCACTGCGGCAAAAGCGTCGGGCAGTATATCGTCGAGCGTTTCGCCGCCTGCAAGCCTGCTCTTTAAAAGTTCGGTCTGCGACGACAGCTCGTCGTCTGTCATTGCCTCGTATTTGTCAGAAAGTGCATCAATAGCGTCCACGATAGGCATTATCTTTTTGATCTGTCTGTCGCTGTACGTGCCGAAAATTTTATCAAAGATGGACATCGGTTATACCCCACTATAAATATTCATATTACTTTACCATTTTTAACATTATTTTTCAATGCTTTTCGCAAAAATAATTGCATTTTACGGAGATTAGATATATAATGTATGCGATAAATTATGTGCTCGAAAGGCAAAAACGATAATGAACCGTATAAACATAGTTCTGCACGAACCGGAGATACCTCAAAACACCGGCAATATTTCGCGTACATGCGCAGTCACCGGCGCGTCACTGCACCTCATCAGACCCTTCGGTTTTGAAATCAGCGACCGCACTCTAAAGCGCGCAGGCCTCGACTATTGGCAATATCTCGACGTGCATTACTACGACGATATCGAGCAGTTTTTTGAGCAAAATCCGGACGGCAGGTATTATTATTTTACCACAAAGGCAAAACGCAGATACACCGACGTCAAATACGACGGCAAGGTTTATCTCATATTCGGCAAAGAAACTAAGGGACTACCCGAAGGTCTTTTGCTCGCACACGAGGACAGGTGCGTGCGCATCCCGATGATGGGCTCGCTCCGTAGTCTCAACCTGTCAAACAGCGTTGCCATCGGAGTTTACGAGGCTCTCAGGCAGTGCGATTTTGACGGCATGAATACGGCAGGCAAGCTGTTTGCGGAGGACTGAATATGCGTACTATCGCAGCAATATCGTCACCGAGAGGCAAGGGCGGAGTTTCGCTCATACGCATTTCGGGCGACGAAGCAATACAAGTATCAAAAAACGTCTTTAGGCCTTTTGGCACAAAGGATTTGGCGTCGCAGCCGCGCAAGCAGGTTTACGGCAGCTTTGTTTTTGACGGCGAGGAGTTTGACGACGGGCTGGCGTGCTATTTTGCAGGTCCAAACAGCTTTACGGGCGAGGACGTCGTGGAGCTATGCTGTCACGGCGGCGTTTACTGCACTCAAAAGCTGTTGTCCGCTTGCTTTGCAGGCGGTGCCGCCCCTGCCGAGGCAGGCGAGTTTACCAAGCGCGCGTTTATCAACGGCAGACTTTCGCTGACGAGAGCCGAAGCAATCGGCGGCATTATCGACGCAAAGACCGACGCAGGACTGCGGATTTCGTTGTTGCAATCTCGCGGTGCCTTGTCCGACGGCATCAGAGAAATGTATCAAAAGCTGTCGCTCATCGCGGCGTCGGCTTACGCTTTTATAGATTACCCTACCGAAGACCTCACCGACATCAGCCCCGACGAAACCCTGCAGGGCTTAAACGAAGTGTATCAAAAACTGCAAAAACTATGTGCTTCGCACTCTTACGGCAAAGCCGTCAGCGAGGGCATCCCGACTGCGATAGTCGGCAAGCCCAACGTCGGCAAAAGCTCGCTGCTAAACTTTTTTGCAGGTGAAGACAGAGCGATAGTAACGTCGGTCGCAGGCACCACGAGAGACGTTATCACGGTACAAATCAAGGTCGGCGACATAATATTAGACCTATCCGACACGGCAGGTGTCAGAGGCACCGACGACGCCATCGAGCAAATCGGCGTACAAAAGAGCTTGGAGCAAATCTCAAAGGCCGAGCTGATACTCGCGGTTTTTGACGCTTCGAGGCCGCTCGACGGCGAAGATAACGAGCTGATTAAATACATCACGGACAGCGGCAAACAAGACAAGGTTATCGCGATAATCAACAAGACAGACAGCAAGCAATACGACGTCGTTTTGCCGTTTGCTAACGCAGTAGAGTTTTCCGCCAAGACGGGTGAAGGCGGCGACGCACTCAAAAACGCGGTCAGAGACTACGTAGGCTCTGCCGACGTCGAGAGCGGCGAAATCATACTCGGTGCCCGTCAGTACGCCGCGGCTTACCGCGCCATGACCGAGGTCAAAGAAGCGATAGACGCCATGAATCAAGGCTTTACCACGGATATAGCTCTGATGAACGTCGAGGACGCCATGCAGTCGCTCGGCGAAATCGACGGCAGAGAGGTTTCGGACCAGATAGTCAAAGATATTTTTTCGCATTTTTGCGTAGGAAAATAAAGAGGCATTTATGCAGATTTACAACGCAGGATATTATGATACGGCGGTCATAGGTGCAGGCCACGCAGGCATCGAGGCGGCTCTCGCCGCCGCACGCCTCGGAGCAAAGACCGCGCTTTTTACGCTGTCGCTCGACCTCGTAGGCAATATGCCGTGCAATCCGGCGATAGGCGGCACGGCAAAAGGGCACCTCGTATTTGAAATCAACGCTCTCGGTGGCGAAATGGGCAGAGCCGCCGACGCGGTTATGCTCCAGAGCCGTATGCTCAATACGTCAAAGGGTCCGGCGGTTCATTCACTGCGCATGCAGTCAGACCGCAGGGCGTATTCGTCGTATATGAAAAAGGTTATCGAAAGCACTGCAAACCTCACACTCATTCAGTCGGAGATAACCGACGTAATTATCGAGGACGGCGAGGTCAAAGGCGTTGTCACCGCTTTCGGTGCAAGATACGACATCAAAACGGTAGTCGTCGCCACGGGCACATCGCTCGGAGGCAAGATAATCGTAGGAGAAGCGAGCTACGAGTCGGGCCCCGACAACACCAGAGCCGCCAAGCCGCTCGTGCAAAGCCTCGTAAACAGCGGAGTGGAGCTTCGCCGCTTTAAAACCGGCACTCCTCCTCGCATACACGCCGACAGCATAGATTTCAGCGAGCTCGAAAGGCAGGACGGCGACTCTGTTACCACAATGTTTACCTCCGACGAATCGCGCCCAAACAAGTGCTGCTGCTATATTACCTACACCAACGAAAAAACTCACGAGATAATCAGAGCAAATCTGCACCGCAGTCCCCTTTTTTCGGGAGTTATCAAGGGCACGGGCCCGAGATACTGCCCGAGCATAGAGGACAAGGTCGTGCGCTTTGCCGACAAGGACAGGCATCAGCTATTCATCGAGCCTATCGGCGCGGACACCAAAGAAATGTATATCCAAGGGCTTTCGTCCTCGCTCCCCGAGGAGGTGCAGAGGCAGATAGTCCACAGCATCAAGGGTCTCGAGCGCGCAGTAATCATGCGCACCGCATACGCCATTGAGTACGACTGCGCCGACCCTCTGCAGCTCGACCACACGCTCGAATTTAAAAAGATTAAAGGTCTGTACGGTGCAGGACAGTTTAACGGCTCTTCGGGCTACGAGGAGGCCGCCGCACAAGGTCTGATAGCAGGCATCAACGCAGGACTTGCGTGCAAGGGTGCAGACAAATTTATACTACAAAGAGACGAAAGCTACATCGGCACGCTGATAGACGACCTCGTTACCAAGGGCACAAACGAGCCTTACCGTATGATGACCTCGCGCAGTGAATACCGCCTGCTTTTGAGGCAGGACAACGCCAAACAGCGCCTTATGCCCAAGGCAAAGGCTATCGGCTTGATAGACGACGTTACTTATGCCGCATTTTTGGCAGAAGAAAACGCGCTCGCGCTAGAGATAGAAAGACTGCAAAGCGAGAGCCTGCCACTCTCGGACGGGCTCAAAAACCTGCTCGTTTCGCACGGGTACGACGAGCCGACGGGAGGCATCCGCAAATCCGAGCTACTGCGCCGCCCGGGCATCACGATTTTTGAGATTTACGAGATAGAAGGCGGTGAACACACACTGCCGCGCAGCATTGCGAGCCGTGCCGAAATCGAGCTCAAATACGAAGGCTATATCAAAAAGCAGCTCGCCGCCGCCGAGCGGTTTGAAGTGCTCGAAAAAAAACAAATACCCGCCGACATCGACTATACTCAGATAAAAGGTCTGCGTATCGAGGCTATGCAAAAGCTGTCAAAGCAACGCCCCGAGAGCATCGGCGCCGCGTCGCGCATTTCGGGTGTCAGCCCTGCGGACGTTTCGGTTTTGCTCGTTTACCTCGCAAGGGAGGGCAAAAATGAATAACTGCGTCAATATTTTAAGGCAATATCTCGACGTCACCGACGCACAGGCGGCAAGGCTGTCTGTCATCTGCGACAGATTGCAGGAGATGAACGGCGTGCTCAATCTCACGGCGCTCAAAACCGACGAGGACATCGCCATGCTGCATCTGTACGATTCGCTGACGCTGATGCAAACAAATCTGTTTGACGGCGGCAAGAGCGTCATAGATATAGGCTGCGGAGGCGGCTTCCCAACCCTGCCGTTAGCCGCGTGCTGTGACGTGCGCATGACTGCCAACGATTCGACGGCAAAAAAGCTGAAGTTCGTATCGGACACCGCTTTGCAGGCAGGCATTACGCTCGACACTCTCTGCGGCAGAGCTGAAGAGCTCGCCGTAAAGGAATATAGGCAAAAATATGACATAGCAGTTTCGCGCGGAGTGGCGCGGCTTAATATCCTCGTCGAATGGTGCATGCCGTTTGTAAAGCAGGGCGGATACTTTGTAGCTCTCAAAGGCAGAGGCGGCAGGGAGGAAGCGGAAGAAGCCAAAAACGGCATCAAAATCCTCGGCGGTGAGATAGCCGATATTATCACCTGCCCGATACCGCTCACCGACCACGAGCATGCTCTGATAGTCATTCACAAGACGTGCGAGACGCCTGCGATTTACCCGAGGCAAAACAGCAAAATAACAAAAAAACCTTTATAAAACAAGGAGTAACATAATGCAAGAACTCAGAGATAAAAACGGCTTGACCGAAGCCGAATTCCTCGCCCAGTACGACCCTTCGATATTCGAGCGCCCCTCGGTCACGGTAGATATGATTACGATTAACGACGGCAAGCTGTTGCTCATCAAGCGCGGCGGACACCCCGCCCTCGGCAAATACGCCCTTCCCGGCGGCTTTGTCGAAATGAAAGAGACCGTCGAGCAGGCGGCAGTCAGAGAATTGACCGAGGAAACCGGCATTTCGGACGTTTCGGTCAAGCAGCTCCGCGTTTGGTCCACCCCCGACCGCGACCCTCGCACCCGTATCATTACGGTAGCGTTTATCTGCCGCTTTATCGGCAAGCCTCAGCTCGCCAAGGCAGGAGACGACGCTGACGACGCCGGTTGGTTTGACTACTATATCACAAAGCACGACGAAACCTATACCAAGGACACAAAGACTCAGGTTATTGATATACTGCTCAAAAGCGCAAAAAAGACTATCGAATACACCGTGCAAAAATCTACGCCCATACTGCCTTTCCCCTGCGACAGCCAATATACCATGCTGACGCCGTCCGAGCTGGCAGGCGACCACGCCATGATAATTGCTGACGCTTTGGATAAAATAATTGGATAATAACTATTGACAAAGCTCGGGTATTATATTATAATATCCGAGTGCTTAGGGATGTAGCCAAGTGGTTAAGGCAACGGACTTTGACTCCGTCATCACGCTGGTTCAAATCCAGCCATCCCTGATAAAAACAACGTCTTTTGTCTGTAAAGGCAAGAGACGTTTTTTATTCTGCGCCAATCTGCTACCACAATCAGATTGCAAAATCTATAAAAGTATGATATAATCAGCACATCAAATCATAATGTACGGAGGTGCCGTCATGACTCAATACGAGCGTATGAAAAAAGGCTTGATATATAATCCCGCAGATGAGGAAATCATGAAAGAACAAGCTGTATTTCAGCAAAAGAATTGGGAGTTTAACCAATTAAACCCGTCAGATTTTGCGGCAAAAAACAAGTACATGAAAGAGAACTTTGCCGAATGCGGAGAAAACAATTATATCGAGCTTCCTTTCCGTGCTAACTGGGGCGGACATCACGTGCATTTCGGCTCAAATATATATGCAAATTTCAATCTGACTCTCGTAGATGATGGGCATATCTACGTCGGTGATAAAGTAATGTTTGGCCCGAATGTAACAATAGCAACCGCCAACCATCCGATAAGTCCTAAGCTCAGAGAAAAAGCTCTCCAATACAACAAAGACGTGGTTATAGGCGAAAACACTTGGATCGGTGCAAACGTCATAATCGTTCCCGGAATTAAAATAGGTAAAAACGCCGTTATCGGCGCAGGAAGTATCGTTACCAAAGACATACCCGATAATGTCGTTGCAGTCGGCAATCCTTGCCGGGTTTTAAGGGAAATCGGCGAGCATGATGACGTTTATTTTTACAAAAACGAAAAAATAGATTGGGAAAACCTTTAACAAATCACGGTTTGCCGAGATTTATCATCACAAAGACTTAATATACCACAACAAAAAGAGGCTTTACAGCCTCTTTTATATTGCTTATAAATCCTCAGACTTATGCGACCTGAATCCCTCGCCGAGGACGGTGCTGGCAGACGAAATAATCATAAACGCTCTTTCGTCCACGTCACGCACTATATCTCTGACCTTGGGCAGGTTTTGCTTATGCACCGCGGTCAAGAGAACGTTTTTATTGGTGTTGGTATATGCGCCCTTGCCGTTGATTATCGTAATGCCGCATTCTATTTCGCTGAGCATACGCTCAGCTATCACGTTGTCGCTGTCAGATATGATAAATACGAGTGCCGCGCCGTCTCTGCCGTACAGCACCCTATCGAGCAATATCGACTGCACGATGACCGAAACGCCTGCGTACATAGCGACCTTTATATCGCCGAACACGATGCCCGAGGCGGTAACGATAACGGTATCAATCAATAGAAAGAAAGTGCCCGTGCGTATATATTTATACCTCGTGCGCAAAAACTTGACGACGATATCGGTGCCGCCCGTAGTGCCGCCGTTATGAAAGACGAGCCCCACGCCGAGCGACATAAGCCCCGAGCCTGCGAGAGTATTGAGCAGCAGGTCGTCAACTACGCTAAAGCCGTTGCCGACGATAAGCGGCAAAATCCTATCGACAGCCGCGACGACGGCGAGGCAGTACAGCGTCCTCAAAACGAGCTTTTTGCCGAGCTTAAAATAAGCCACGCAGAGCAGAGGCAGGTTGAGCAAAAATATCAAAATACCCGTGCTGATAAGTCCGTTTGATAGGTGACTGATGATGACAGATATACCCGAAACGCCTCCGGGCGCGAGCTTGTGCGGGTCGAGAAAGAGCGAGATACCGAGGTCGTATATTATAGCGCCCATCGTGAGATGTGCAAACTCACGGGCGGTCTGCAAACGAGCTGATTTATTCATATATTCTTCCCCCGATAACAGAATATGCCGGAGGTTAGTCCGGCATATTCATAAAGTTGTAAGTAAGCTAAATTACTTAATGGTAACGGTAGCGCCGGACTCTTCGAGAGTAGCCTTGAGAGCTTCAGCCTCTTCCTTGGAGATGCCGGTCTTAACAGCCTTAGGAGCACCCATAACGAGGTCCTTAGCTTCGCCGAGAGACAAACCGGTAGCGTCCTTAACGGCCTTGATAACCTTGAGCTTTTTGTCTTCTGCAAAAGCAGTGAGCTCTACGTCAAACTCGGTCTTTTCTTCAGCTGCGGGAGCTGCTCCGCCTGCTGCGCCTGCGCCGGCGCCGCCTGCAACGACTGCAACTACGCCGAATTTGTCTTCGAGAGCCTTTACGAGCTCTGCGAGTTCGAGAATTTTAAGTTCGCTGATGGCATCGATAATGCCCTGGATTTTTTCGTTCATTTTTAATTCCTCCGATTAAATAATTTTGTTATGCCTGTTCGGCATTGTCAGCAGGCTCGCCGCCATTCTTCTCGATAAGAGCGCGAAGGGTGAGAACCAGCTTGAAGTAGGGAGCCTGTACGGAACCCATAAGTGTGCTGATGAGTTGCTCCTTGGAGGGAGTAGCTGCAAGAGCCTCGATGCCTTTTTTATCAACGACTTCGCCGTCAACAAAACCGGACTTTACCTGGAATTTTTCGTTCTTTGCAGCAAAATCGCAGAGGATTTTTGCCGCTACAACGGCATCGTCTTTGCTGATCGCGATAGCGGTCATGCCCTCGAGGTCTGCCTTGAGACCTTGATATCCGACAATGTCGCAAGCCTTGCTGATCAAAGTGTTTTTAATAACAGAATATTCAACACCGGCCTCACGGAGCTGCTTACGCAAAGCAGTATCGTCGGCAACAGTGATGCCCTGATAATTAACGAGCACGCCGCTGGATGCATTTTTGATGCTTTCAGCGAGATCGGCAACGATCTTTTGTTTTTGTTCAAGGATTGTTGCGTTTGCCAAAATAGGACCTCCTTTTACTTATTGACTGCGGTACTAACGAGAAATGCTCCTCAGTCTGCACAGACCAAGGAGCATAAATAAAGCTTTTGTTAGCTAAATACGTCCTCGGCCGGCGGCATAAAAGCCATTAAACATATAGTACCTGCTGTCTATGGAAATATCACCGAAAGCGATAATATCATAATATTAACCGCTTGTCAAGTGTTTTTTTAGAAATTTTATCAGCCTGAAATCTTTGCGGTATTAATCTTGACACCGGGGCCCATGGTAGAAGCAACTACGCAGGACTTGATGTACTGGCCCTTTGCAGAAGCGGGCTTTGCCTTGACGATAGCGCCGAGGAGGGTCTCAAAGTTTTCGTTGAGCTTTTCAGCACCGAAAGAAATCTTGCCGATGGGGCAGTGAATGATGTTGGTTTTGTCGAGTCTGTACTCGATTTTACCGGCTTTAGCTTCGTTAACTGCACGAGCAACGTCGGGAGTAACGGTGCCTGCCTTGGGGTTAGGCATCAAGCCCTTAGGACCAAGGACACGGCCAAGCTTACCGATAACGCCCATCATATCGGGAGAAGCGATAACAATATCAAAATCAAACCAGTTTTCCTGCATGATTTTTGCGACGAGTTCCTCTGCACCTACGTAATCAGCGCCGGCCTCTTCTGCTGCCTTTGCCTTATCGCCTTTAGCGAAAACGAGGGTACGTACCTTTTTGCCGGTACCGTTTGGGAGGACTACGGCGCCTCTTACCTGCTGATCAGCGTGACGGCTGTCAACACCGAGGCGAACGTGGACTTCAACTGTCTCGTCAAACTTTGCCTTGGACATAGCAACGGTGAGGCCGAGAGCTTCAGCGCTGTCATAAACCTTAGCTTTTTCGATTTGTGCAACTGCGTTGCGATAATTCTTGCCTTTTTTCATCTTACACGCCCTCCTTAATCAGCTACGACTACGCCCATAGAGCGTGCGGTGCCTGCTATCATGCTCATGGCAGTCTCGATAGAAGCTGCGTTGAGGTCAGGCATCTTGGTCTCGGCGATCTTTCTGATCTGCTCTTTGGTAATGGTAGCGACCTTGTTTTTGTTAGGTTCGCCGCTGGCGTGCTCGAGTCCGCAAGCCTTTTTGATAAGAACGGCTGCAGGAGGAGTCTTGGTGATGAACGTAAAGGTATGGTCAGCATACACCGTGATAACGACGGGGATGATAAGTCCGATGTCGTTTTTGGTGCGTTCGTTAAAGTCCTTTGTAAAGACAGGGATAGCTACACCGTACTGACCAAGTGCGGGGCCTACGGGAGGCTGCGGTGTTGCCTTGCCTGCAGGAAGCTGCAGTTTGATATAACCTAAAACTTTTTTTGCCATTTTAATTACACCTCCATGTGGTAAATATTCGGGGGTTTACCCCCTCCCACTTAATTACGCCCTCATATACGGGGCAATGTGTCCGCGCCGCAGTCGGCAAACAAAGCGGTGCGGGGTAAGCAAAATCATTCTTCGATAGGTAAAACCTGACCGACGTCGAGCTCCACGCTGGTTTCTCTGCCGAACATCGACGCAACGACCGTAACCTTGGTCTTGTCAGGAGCAATCTCCTGTACCACGCCGATAAATCCGCTTAGAGGACCGTCGCAGATCTTGACACTGTCGCCGACGGCAAACTTGATCTCGATGACTTTGACTTCTACGCCGAGCGCAGCAACCTCTTGCTCGCTGAGCGGTACGGGTTTGGATCCGGGGCCTACAAAGCCCGTTACACCCGTGGAGTTTCGTATGATGTGCCACGTCATATCGTTCATGACCATCTTTACGAAAACGTAGCTGGGGAAAAGTTTGCGTTCGATTTCCTTAGTACCCTTATCGGTTGTCTCAGTGACAATCTCCGTAGGAATCTTAACCGCAAGGATAAGATCGCCGAGGCCACGGTTCTCTACCATTTTTTCGATGTTAGAGGCGACCTTGTTTTCATATCCGGTATAAGTGTGTACTACATACCAGTACGGAGTTTTTTCATTTGGTAAACTCATCTTAGCCCTACCCTTACTGTAAGAAATTAAATGTTAGAAAGCAAGTTGATGAGCGAGCTGAAGCCCCAGTCCAAAAGGCCGAGAACTACTGCTGCTGCGATCAAGATAACGAGGACAACGCCGGTTTGCTTGAGCAAATCCTTGGGGCTGAGCCAGGTAATCTTTTTAAACTCGCTCTTGTAGTCGCGAAGTACTTTAATAACCCAAAGTCCAAACTTGTTTTGTACCTTGGCGCAAATAATGCATACGATCACAAAGATAACGATAAGTGCGCAGACGATGATAAGGCCCCAAGGGGTATTAGACGTAGCTGCGGTGCTATCTTCAGTGCTCGTATCCGTCGAAGCGTCGGTGGACTCTGCGACAGACGTGTCGCCAGACTCGGTTGCTGATGCATCGCTTGATTCGGCAGCAGAGGTGTCAGCCTCGGAAGCCGTATCGGCAGAATCATCAACACTCTCGGTTGTCTCGACACTGGTATCGGCAGAGACAATGCTCTCTTCCTCAGCCAAAGTGCCAAAGCAGCACAGAGCGATAACTACAACCAGCGCGAGCAGTGAAGCCACTAATCTTTTTGTCATTGTGGCCTCCTTATTTGCTCTCTTTGTGGAGCGTGTGCTTGCGGCAGAATTTGCAGTACTTTTTGATCTCGAGTCTGTCGGGGTCGTTCTTTTTGTTTTTGGTAGTGTCATAGTTGCGCTGTTTGCATTCGCTGCAAACAAAAGTGATCTTGACTCTCATTTTACGGTACCTCCATTTTTGTTACCTCCCTCTATGACTGAGGCGAATGTGCGAGCTATAGCGGAGGAAATCGAGCCGCTTTTTACTCACAACAAAAAAGCCCCAAACGCAGAGGTAAGGTCATTATAACAAGGCGTAAAGGGTTTGTCAAGAGGTTTTTGCAAAAAACTCTTGCAATACCTCGGTTTTTGTATTACAATACTGTCAAACCACTATACGGAGACACATAAAAATGAAAATGCGCACTCTCACAATCTGTTTTTTGCTCGTTGCTCTGCTTTTAGCGTCTTGCACGCAAAAGGCAGTCCCAACGACCGTAAGCGCCGCCGACTATTACGCCGATAACGGCATAAGCTCTTGGCTCGACGCCGCGAGCGTCTGGATGACAAACTCGGCAGATAATTCTTCATTTATATATAATAACAAAAGCGGCACGACTCCCGAATCGGTTTTGTTTAACGTATTCAGCAACCGTGATGTCGAAAGCGAGCAAACCGATTTGCTCAAATCCGCGCTCGAACAGTCGCCCGAAAAGCTGACGACCGAGGAAATGGCGCTCTACGCTTATGCGCTAAAAGCGGCAAAGGTTGATTACGACGCGGCGGCAGCCGTTGCAGAGCTCGAATCCCGTCAGCAAAGCGACGGCGGCTTTGGTCTCGGTCACGACTATGCCGTTTCCGAACCCACTCCGTCGTCTTATGCGCTCGACCTCGTAATGCTGTGGCGTGACAAGGTCAGCGACAACTGCTACGACAGCGTACTTATCTACTTTTATAATAATATGACCGACAACAACGCGTGGGAGGACGAAGACGGCAAAGAATCCTGTTCTCTCACCTGCCGCGTACTGATGGGCTTTATCCACGCGGGCATCCGCTACGACGGCGACGACGCAAAGGCGATATTAAACTCGGTCAACACCCTCTTTGGCGTCAAAGCCTCGGACAACACGATAAAAGCGTATAAGGAATACGCGGACGATACCGTTACGTCAAAGCAGGCGTCGTCCTACGCCCTGCTGGCAAACACCGTTGCCTCGATGGGCGACCTTTGGAGCGTATTTGACGTCCGCGGCGGTGTGAATTAAATGGCGTCAAGCAAAGATTATCTCAGTTTTGTCATAGAGCAGCTATCCGACCTCGGCGAAATCAATTACCG
>DCHM01000026.1:22484-41825 GCA_002314835.1 Clostridiales bacterium UBA1752
GACGACAGATTTTTGGTCAAGACGACGCAAGCGGCGATTGCCTATATCGGCGACGTAACCTACGCCGTCCCCTACCCCGGCGGCAAAGAAATGATACTCGTCGAAAATCTCGACGACAAAAGCTATCTCGGCGGGCTTTTTAAAGCTATGTACGATGAATTGCCTGCCCCGAAAAACAAATAACAAAAGAGAACCTGCCGTGATACCACAGCAGGTTCTATCATTTTCAGTTAATTACTGAGCGTCTTTAGCGAGAACTTTTTTGAGCTGAACGAACTTAGGCAGGCCGTCTTCTTTCTTCATATCGACGTCACCCTGGATGAGAGGCAGAGCGTAGTCGATAAAGCCCTGATTGAGACCGTCCTTGGTTTCGTTGAACCATTCTGCAGGAACCTTCTTTTCTGCGTTTGCAACTGCAGAGAGGTCCATAAGGTCAACGTTGCATACGTATCTGCCGTCGAGATAGCTGCGCTTAAAGCCTACCATCTTGTCGGTGATGCCCTGAGTAGCGTATTCAACTGCTGCTCTGCCTGCGCTGAAGGACTCTTCTACGTCGGTAGCGGAAGCGCAGTGTGCGGCGCATCTCTGGAGGAGCGAAAGCTCTATGCCACGAGTCTTGGCACCGGTTTCCTTTTTGAGGTATGCGGCGAGGAAGGAAGCGAGGCCGCCGAGCTGGCTGTGGCCAAACTTATCCTTGCTCTGAGCGAGGTCGGAGCCGTAGGACGAAATGTAGTTGCCGTCCTTGTCCTTGATGCCTTCGCTGACTGCAACGATGCACTTTTTGGTCTTTGCGTAAATCTCTTTTACCTTAGCGGTAAATACGTTGATGTCAAAGTCGTTTTCGGGGCAGTAAATGAGGTCGGGACCGCAGCCCTTGTAGGATGCGAGTGCGCTGGCGGCAGTGAGCCAGCCTGCGTCACGGCCCATGACTTCGACGACGGTAATCTGACCTGCGTCGTAAACGTGAGCGTCCTGGTAAACCTCCATCATCGAGGTAGCGATGTACTTTGCGGCACTTGCATAGCCGGGGCAGTGGTCGGTGAGGATAAGGTCGTTGTCGATGGTCTTGGGAATACCCATTACACGGCACTCATAGCCTTTTTTCATCATATACTTGGATATCTTGTTGCAGGTATCCATAGAGTCGTTGCCACCGTTGTAGAAGAAATAACGGATGTTGTACTTTTTGAAGATTTTGAGGATTTCCTGATAGTCGGTCTCGTCCTCGTCGCTGTCAACGAGCTTGTAACGGCAAGAGCCGAGTGCAGACGAAGGAGTCTGCTTCATCAGTGCGAGGTTAGCAGGGTCTTCGGCGCCCATGTCGATAAGGTTATCGTGGATAACGCCGAGGATGCCGTTGAGGGCACCGTAAACTTTAGTGATGTTTTCGTTTTCGAGAGCGGTCTTGATGCAGCCGTAAGCGGATGCATTGATAACCGAAGTGGGGCCACCGGACTGACCGATGACTGCTGCGCCTTTGAGAATGCTCATTTTGGATGTATCCTTTCATATTTATATTCTAACATTTGCTATAATACCACACTATTCGACTAAAATCAATGGCTTTTTTCACAGAATAAAAGCTAATTTCAAAATACACTTGACAATCGGCACAAATACTGCTAAAATATAGCGGTTAAATAAAATAACAAAAAGGAGTTTATTTCATTATGGCACTTGTAACATCCAAAGAAATGTTCCGCAAGGCATACGAAGGCGGCTACGCCATCGGTGCATTTAATGTAAACAACATGGAGATTATCCAAGGTATCACCGAGGCAGCTAAAGAGGAGAACGCTCCCCTTATCCTCCAGGTATCCAAAGGTGCTCGTGCATACGCTAACCACACCTACCTCGTAAAGCTCGTAGAGGCTGCAGTTATCGAATGCCCCAACATTCCCATCGTTCTCCACCTCGACCACGGTCCCGACTTTGAGACCTGCAAATCCTGCATCGACGGCGGCTTTACCTCCGTTATGATCGACGGTTCTTCTTTCGCTTTCAACGAGAACGTCGAAGTTACCAAAAAGGTCGTTGAATACGCTCACGCTCACGGCGTCGTAGTCGAAGGCGAGCTCGGCACCCTCGCAGGTGTTGAAGACGACGTTAAGGTTGAGGACGGTATGTCCAGCTACACCAACCCCGATCAGGTTCAGGAATTTGTAGAAAAGACCGGCGTCGACTCTCTCGCTATTGCTATCGGCACCAGCCACGGTGCATACAAGTTTAAGCCCGGACAGAAGCCCCAGCTCCGTTTTGACATCCTGCAGGAAGTTGAACGTCGCCTCCCCGGCTTCCCTATCGTTCTCCACGGCGCTTCCAGCGTTATCCCCGAATACGTTGACATGATCAACGCTAACGGCGGCAAGATGCCCGACGCTATCGGCATTCCCGAACCCATGCTCCGTCAGGCAGCTTCGATGGCAGTCTGCAAGATTAACATCGACTCCGACCTCCGTCTCGCTATGACCGGCTCGGTTCGTAAATACTTTAACGAGCATCCCGATCACTTTGACCCCCGTCAATACCTCAAGCCCGCAAGAGCTAACATCAAAGAGCTCGTTCGTCACAAGCTCGTTGACGTTCTCGGCTGCGCAGGCAAGGCTTAATCGCTTTATAAGACAAAATAAGAACCGTCCTGTCGGGCGGTTCTTTTTTTAGTCTTCGATTTCGTAAACGAGGTCGTGCCAAACGAGCTTTGTGCCGACATCTATGCCGTCCGGCAGCAAAAACATGGCGATAAACACCTCGTTGCCCTGCTCGTCCTTGAGATTGGCGTATTCGCCGTCAATAGACGCAACCGTATAATGTATTGTAGGCATATTTGCACCTCTTAATATATTCTGTCCGCTATATCGCGCGCGGCAAGGACTGCCGTTGACCAAGCTATCTGCAGGTTATAGCCGCCCGTATATGCGTCAACGTCGAGGATTTCGCCTGCAAAATACAGGCCCTCGACCTTTTTTGACTCCATAGTGGCAGGGTTGACTTCCTTAATGCTGACGCCACCAGTAGTGACTATAGCCTCGGATATCGGGCGAGTGCCGATGATGCGCAGAGGCAGCTTTTTGAGCAGCTCGACTATGCGGCGGCGCTCCTCCTTGGTGACCGAATTGATTTTTTTATGAAAGTCTATTCCGCTTGCTTTAGCAAACGGCTCTATCAGCTTTTGCGGCAGCAGACCGCCGAGAGCGTTGACGTAATCACGGTTTTGCTCTTCGGCAAAGTCTCTGAGCAGTCTCGCATCAAGCGTCTGCGCGTCGAGCGCGGGCTTTAAGTCGATAAACATATCAAGCGGATATTTGCCCGTGAGGTGAGCCGACGCCGACAGTATAACGGGGCCCGAAACTCCAAAGTGAGTAAACAGCATTTCGCCCATTTCATCATACAGCTTTTTGCCGTCCTTATAAAACGAAACGCCCACGTTTTTTAGCGACAGCCCCATACATTTAGGGCAGATAAGGTCTCTCGAAACGAGCGGCACGAGCGAAGCCGCGAGCGGCGTAACCGTGTGTCCTGCCTGCCTTGCTATCTCATATCCCGAGCCGTCACTGCCGGTAAGCGGATACGACGCGCCTCCCGTCGCGAGCAGTACGTAATCGGCGTCTATCCTGCCCTTGGACGTAATAACGCCGTCAACCACTCCGCCGTTTATGCTGATACCCTCGGCGGCGTCGTGGATAAACGTAACGCCTCCGTCCTTGCAAAGCTTGATAAGGCAATCGACGATATCGTACGCCTTGTCACTGACGGGAAAAACCCTGCGTCCCCTCTCGGTTTTGAGCGGCACGCCGTTTGACTCAAAAAAGTCGATGGCGTCCTGCGGACCGAATGCGGCAAAAGCGGCGTACAAAAACCTCGGGTTTGTAGGCACGTTGTCGAGAAATTCGTCGCGGCTGCAGTTGTTGGTGACGTTGCACCTGCCCTTGCCCGTAATGGCAAGCTTGCGTCCGCATTTTTCGCCGTGCTCGATTATCGCCACACTGACGCCTCTTGATGCTGAGACGGCGGCAGCCATCAATCCGGATGCGCCGCCGCCGATAATGCAGAGATTGTATTTATTTGTCGTCTTTGTCATAGACATCATAATCTTCCCAGATACCTTCGAGTTTGGTAAAAGTAGTAGAAATCTGCTCTTTGCGTCTCTGACCGATAGCGGCTATGAGCGCGTTAAGCACCGCCATAGGAGCAACGAGCGAATCGACAAAAGAATTTATGTCGTTGGCGGCGAGCAGTGTGACGTCGGCGAGGTTTGCTATCGGAGATTGGTCGCTGTCGGTGAGCGCAATGACCTTGGCACCCGAGCGCTTGGCAAAATACATCGCGTCAACGGTGCGCTTTGAATATCTCGGGAACGAAATGCCGAATACCGCGTCACCGTCCTGCACATGGATAAGCTGCTCAAATATTTCACTGCCCGAAACGTTTTGCACCAGCCTTACGTCCTTAAACAAAAGGTTGAGGTAAAATCCAAAAAACGACGACAGCGCGGTAGAAGAACGGTTGCCGATTATGTATAGCGTCTTGGCGTCCAAAATGATGTTTACCGCTTCGTCAAACGCCTCCTTGGGCAAAGAGCCGAGCGTGCGTTTGAGCGAATCAATATCAGAGTGGAGAGACGACGACAAAACGTCGTCACCTATGCGCTTGTCGGCTACGGCTATACGCTGTACGCTGGTAAGCTTGTTTTTGACCGCGTTTTTGATAGCCGCCTGCAATCTCGGATAACCGTCAAAGCCGAGCTCCATGGCGTATCTGACCATAGTGCTTTCGCTGATGCCGATTTCCTGCGAAAGTCTCGCGGCGGTCATATAGCTCGCGGCGACGTAATTTTGGAGCAAATATTTGCCTATTTTGCGATGCCCTTTTGAGCCGTTTTGTATGCTTTGCTCTATGAGCTCGAGCACGTTGACGTTGCCCGAGTTGGTCGTGTTATCCATATCAGTCACCAAAAGTGCCGAGGTAATACTTCTTTTTGCCTCTGCGAATGATTACTACCTTACCCTCGATGGCGTTATCGCGGCATATCTGATAGTTTGCGTCGTTGACGATAGTGCCGTTAACGGATATGGCGCCTGCCGCCAAAAACTCATTTGCTTCGCGCTTGCTCTGGCAAATGCCGTTGCCCACGAGCACGTCGATGAGGCGTCCCTCGGCGGCGTCGAAATGAGGTACGTTTTTAAATCCGGCAAGCAGGTCGTGGAGAGGAATATTGGCAATATCTCCCGAGAAAAGCTGCTCTGAAACCTTGACTGCGTTGAGGTAAGCTTCCTTGCCGTGGAGGTCGGTGACTATGCACTCGGCGAGTGCCTTTTGACCTATGCGGAGGTGCGGCTCTGCGTTGTGACGGGCTACGACGTCCTCTATTTCCTCTTTTGTAAGGAAGGTAAGGCGTTTAAGGTAGGTTTCTACCATTACGTCCTCGGTGTTGAGCAAAAACTGATACAGCTCGTAAGGCGAGGTCTTTGCGGCATCGAGCCAAACGGCGTTGCCCTCGGTCTTGCCGAATTTGACGCCGTGCGAGTCGAGCACCAAAGGCATGGTAAATGCATAAAGCTCGTCGCCGGTGGTTTTGCGCGCGATTTCGATGCCGGTGGTGATGTTGCCCCACTGGTCCTGACCTGCCACCTGCATATCTACGCCGTATTCTTTATGTAAAAAGTTAAAGTCGATGCCTTGAATGAGCATATACGAGAACTCGGCGTACGAAATGCCTTCGTCGGAATTGAGCCTGTCCTGAATATGCTTTTTGCTCATCATATAGTTGACGGTGATGACCTTGCCGTAATCGCGCAAAAAGTCAACCATATTTATTTCCTTGCACCAGTCGTAGTTGTTGACTACCGTTACGCCGGGGAATAGATTGATAAGCTGTGCTTTGAGCGAATCAAAGTTTTTTTGTATTATCTCGCGTCTGACGAGAGCGCGTTCCGCAGTTGCCTTGGGGTCGCCTACGAGACCGGTAGCGCCGCCGACGAGGATAAACGGTATATGACCTGCCGCGGCAAGTCTGCGAATGATGAGGAAGGACGAATAGTGTCCGAGATGGAGGCTGTCGCCTGTCGGGTCTGTGCCTATGTAAAACTTAATGCCGCCCTCGTTGAGCTTTTTTTCGAGGTCGGGGCTCGAAATATCTTTTATCAGCCCGCGCCAAACGAGCTCTTCGTATAAAGTCATATAAATACTCCTTATATTATAATAAGATGATTATACATTTATTTCTGCAATCTGTCAACACAAAAATTGCAAAATTGCATCCGCAAGCTCCTGCCTCGGCAGACCGATAATATTGGATAATCCGCCGTCAAAGCTATCCACGAGGCACCTGCCGATGCCCTGCAGTGCGTACGCACCCGCCTTGTCGAGCGGCTCGCCCGTGGCGATATAAGCGTTTATTTCACCATCGGTGTAAGCTCTCATATTGACGGTCGAGGTAGCGCAAAATGTATGTACGCGCTCGCCTTTTACGAGGCAAACGCCCGTCATGACCGTGTTGGGCTTGCCCGACAGAGCCTTTAGCATTTCAAAAGCTTTTTTGTCATTCAGAGGCTTGCCGAGCGGCTCACCGTCCGGTGCAAAAACCATAGTGTCGGCTCCGATAACGAGCTTATCGGGGTAAAGCGATGCAACCTCGAGTGCCTTGGCCTTTGCCGTCCGTATCATCGCTTCCGAGCGGCTGATGCCGAGGTCAAAATCAATCTCGTGCGCGGCAGGCACGACCTCAAAATCGAGGTGCAGCAGCTCGCATATTTCGCGTCTCCTCGGCGAAGCCGATGCCAATATCGCGCTCGTTTTGCACAGTATCATTTCACATTCGGCGAGCAACATTTTGAGTTCGGCATCCTCGCCTGCCTTTAAGCGGTTTTTAATATCTGTTTTACAACACGACACAAACCTGTCAAACGCCGCGTTTCGCGGTCTGACGGTGCCGAGCCAAAGCTCGCCTAAGTCGTAGGCTCTGTGATAGCCCGTGTATTCGGCACGCATTACGCAATAAGCCCTGCGTCCCTCGGTCACAAACGTCTCACCCTTTATCTCAAACCCGTTGTCCCACAGCCATTGCCTTACCTTATATATAAAGCTCTGTGGCTGCAGAATAAGTGCGGTGTGAGTGAGGTCGCCTGCCCTCTCCAATATATCGACTATAGTTTCGCCGCCCATACCGCATATAGCGGCAGTGTCAATGTCGTAGGCTTTTAAGCCGTCAAACCCGTCCGAAAGCTCAAAGCTGAGCCTCGGGGCAAGATAAGCGCCGTTGAGCCTCGACCTTTTGAGCGGTCCTTCGCGGAGTTCGCCTGCGACGGCGGTCTGTGCCCTGCCGCTTTCGAGCGCGGCGGAGCAAAGATATGCGTGGTCGCTGCCTATGTCGGCAAACACGCGGCTGTCACCGATATATTGCAGTGCGGCATTGAGCCTCGGAGTGAGTTTTTGCATAAAAAAGTTCCCTTACGCAGATAAAGTTTTTTCTAAGGTTTTAAACGCCTGCTTTGCTTTTTCGGATATGCCGCCGCGTTGCTTTTTGCAAGCCACGCAAAGTGCGGCGCACACTGCACCTGCACACGCTATGTGTCCGAGCGCGAGCAGTGCCACAAAGCTCTTTTTGTTGTCCATTAACATCAACTCCCTTCGGCAATAATATGTGCCTTTGGGGTGCAAAGCTATACTACCACATTTTACCCGAGATTTCAAATATTTTCTTGCTTTTTTGCCGCCTTGGTGTTATTATTTGTTTACAAATAAAAATGAGGCTGTCAAATAATGATAAAAAAATACCTAAAAACCGCTATTTTTATCGTCGTCGGTGCTTTTCTCAACGCGGCAGGCGTCTGCTTTTTTAAGATGCCAAACAGCTTTACCACCGGTGGAGTGAGCGGTCTGTCAATATTGTTGAACGGTGCATTCGGCTTTGACACGGTAAAGACCATGACTATCATCAATATAGCTTTGCTCTTTATCGGCTTTGCTATTTTGGGCAAGGGCTGCGGCATCAAAACCATCATCGGCACACTGCTTTACACTGTCTTTCAGCTCGTGCTCGAATGGATTTACCCAATGTCGGCTCCGTTTACAAACAACACGCTGCTCGAGCTGGTTTTTGCCATAATGTTGCCTGCCATCGGCACGGCTATGATGTTTAACGTCGATTCGTCCACGGGCGGCACCGACATCATCGCACAGATAATCAAAAAGTTTACGGGTCTCGACTCAGGCGTTGCCCTGCTGATAGCAGACGTACTTATCGCTTCGCTCGGCTTCTTTGTTTTTGGCATAGAGCTCGGTCTATTGTCTCTGCTCGGTCTCGGCATACGCTCGCTGATAGTTGACTCGGTTATTGAGAATATCAACCTCTGCAAGTATTTTACCATTATCACTACAAAGCCCGATATGATAACTAAAGCGATATTCGCTTCGCTCGACCACAGCGTTACTATTCTCGACGCCAAGGGCGCGTACAGCGGAGCAGACAAGGCGGTTTTGCTCGTCGTATGCCGCCGCAGTGAAGCCATGCTGCTCAAAAAGCTCGTAAAGCAAGAGGACCCTGGTGCGTTTTTGATGATAACAAACTCGTCGGAAATAGTCGGCAAGGGCTTCCAAGGCACATAATTTTTAAGTTTGATAAAAAAACTGTTGACAAATCGTATTTTTGCAAGTATAATACCAAAGATGTTATAAAGGTAATATTATGACGATTGATTTACATTCCCTGCTGACAGGCGAGACGCCGTGCGTCAAATTTGAGTTTGAGCAAGACGTCACCGAGTTGTCAAGCGACTTTGACACAGCGACTGCACATACGGTCGGCACCGTCCGCAACCACGCGGGTTATATGCTGCTCGAATGTGCCGTCACCGTTAATGCCAAGACACTGTGCGGCAGATGCGACAGTTATTTTGATTGGCACTGCAGCTACGATATGCAGTCTCCCGTCGCCATTCATCTGCAAAATGCCGACGAGCACGACGAATATATCGTCTGCGAGGACGGCAAGCTCGACGTAGCGGACGCAGTGAGGTGCTTTGTTTCGCTCGAGCTACCGCTCAAGTTTGTCTGCAAGGACGACTGCAAGGGTCTCTGCCCGATATGCGGTCACGACCTTAACAACGGCAGCTGCGGCTGCACTGCCAAAGAGAGTGACCCGAGATGGGCGGCACTCAAAGATTATTTTAAAGATAATAAATAAAACATTTACCATATCAAGGAGGATTCATCATGGCTGTTCCAAAGGCAAAAGTCTCCAAAGCAAGACGCGACAAGAGAAGAAGCAATGTCTGGAAGCTCGAGCTCCCCGGCATGACCAAGTGCGCCAACTGCGGTGAGTTCATTCTTTCTCACAGAGTCTGCACCAAATGCGGCTATTACGGAAAGAAAGCAGTTCTTACCATCAAGGAAAAAGAAGACTGACAAGCTGCGTCCGGCTATCGGGCGCCACTCAAAGAGGCGGGTCGCGTAGATTAGCGGCGCGCTTTTTTTGGACTTTAGGGAGGTGTTAAAAATGGTAATCGTCAGCAGCGTAGTAAGCGGTTCTCCTGCTCACAAGGCGGGAATAAAGCCCTGCGACAATCTAATATCTCTAAACGGCAACGAGATAAACGACGCGCTCGATTACTATTTTTACGCTGCCGAAACGTCCGTCAAGGCGGTGGTTAAGCGCGGTGACGAAACGCTGACGCTGAGCATCAAAAACCGCTCTTGCGGCGACCTCGGCATGGAGTTTGACACCTTTTTGATGGACAAAAAGCGCTCCTGCCGCAACAACTGCATTTTTTGCTTTATCGACCAAAACCCCAAGGGTATGCGCGATACGATATACTTTAAGGACGACGACGAGAGGCTGTCTTTCTTTCAGGGCAGCTATTGCACGCTGACCAACCTATCGCAAAAAGACATAGACCGCATCATCAAGATGCGTATTTCGCCCATCAATATTTCGGTGCACACGATGAATCCCGAGCTGAGAGTCAGTATGCTGCGCAACCGTTTTGCAGGCGAAGTGCTCAAATATATCAAGGACATCAGCGACGCAGGTCTGCAGATTAACGCGCAAATCGTCCTCTGCAAGGGCGTCAACGACGGTGCGGAGCTCGAATATACGCTCACGGAACTGTTAAAATACGAAAACATCGCTTCGATAGCAGTCGTTCCCTGCGGTCTTACCAAGCACCGCGAGGGGCTGTATAAATTAGAAGCTTTTGATAAAGACGACTGCGACAAAGTCATAACCACCGTCGAGAGCTTTGCCGCCGAGTGCTATGAAAAGCGCGGCGAGCACCTTTGCTACTGTTCTGATGAGTTTTATCTCGTATCAGGCAGAGAATTGCCGCCCGACGGCTATTACGACGGCTATCCCCAGCTCGACAACGGCGTAGGCAGTCTGCGCAATCATAAAGAAGAGTTTATTTACGCTCTTGAAAATACGGGCGATTGCGTGTATAATCGTACTATAGAGATTATCACAGGCAAAGCCGCATACTCGCACATCAGAGAGCTGATAGATTTTGCAAAAGCCAAGTTTGACAAGCTCGACGTGTCGGTAACCGCAATCCGCAACGACTTTTACGGTGAAACCGTCACAGTCAGCGGACTCGTCACCGGCGGCGATATCATAAACCAAGTCAAGGGGCACAAGGCAGACGCGTTTTTGATACCGCGCAATATGCTAAGAGCAGACGGCGACCTGTTTTTGGACGGTGTTTCGCTGCAAACGCTAATAAAAGAGCTCGGCGCTCCCGTATATACGGTCGAAGCAGACGGCGCAGACCTATGTAAAATGCTCACGGAGGTATATGACAATGACTAAGAGAATAGTAGCCGTAGTCGGCAGACCCAACGTCGGCAAAAGCACGTTTTTTAATAAGCTGACAGGTCAGAGGCTCTCGATAGTTGACGACACCCCGGGCGTCACCCGTGACCGCATTTGTTATGACGTCGATTGGAACGGCAAGACGTTTCAGCTCGTTGACACGGGCGGTATCGAGCCCGTGACGGACAACGAGATACTGCTGCAGATGCGCCATCAGGCACAGCTTGCCATAGACAGCGCCGACGTCATCATTATGCTGACCGAGGTCGGCACGGGCGTTACCGCCGCCGACGCCGACATAGCCGCCATGCTCAAAAAGAGCCGCAAGCCCGTCATTCTCGCGGTTAACAAGATAGACAAGGCTGGCGACCTGCCTGCAGAATATTACGAGTTTTATTCTCTCGGCTTTGCAGACGACCCGATACCGCTTTCGTCTCTGCACGGCACGGGCACGGGCGATATACTCGACAGAGTATGCGAGCTGTTGCCCGACGACACCGCAGGTGCCGACGATGCCGAAAATATCAAGGTTGCCGTCATAGGCAAGCCGAATGCAGGCAAAAGCTCGATAGTCAACCGCATCGCAGGCGAGGAAAGGTGCATCGTTTCGGATATTGCAGGCACCACGAGAGATGCTGTAGATACCTACGTTACAAACCAATACGGCAAATATACCTTTATCGACACCGCAGGCATCCGCCGCAACGCCAAAATCGACGACAAGCTCGAGAAATACAGCGTCATGCGTGCCGAGCTCGCAGTAGAGCGTGCCGACGTCTGCCTCATAATGATAGACGCCGCCGAAGGCGTTACCGCACAGGACGAGCGCATAGCCGGACTTGCTCACAACGCAGGCAAAGCCTGCATTATCGTCTGCAACAAGTGGGACACGATAGACAAGGACAATAGCACCACCAAGGAGTTTGAAAACAAAATCCGCACTGCTCTCGCCTATATGACCTACGCTCCGATAATATTCGTTTCGGCAAAGACGGGTCAAAGGGTCGAAAAAATCTACGAGCTGATAAACACCGTCTATGCAAACTCCTGCCGCCGCGTCACCACGGGTCTGCTCAACGACCTGCTCACCGACCTCACGGCGAGGGTTCAGCCGCCAACAGACAAAGGCAGGCGCCTCAAGATTTACTATATGACTCAGACGGGCACCAATCCGCCGACCTTCGTTATCTTTTGCAACAGCAAAGAGCTGTTTCACTTTTCTTATCAGAGATATATCGAAAACGCATTGCGTGACGCGTTTGACTTTAGCGGCACTCCGATTCGCCTCGTGCTAAAGCAAAAAGGAGAAGACCAACCATGATAGGCATATTTCAGGCTCTGTCATTACCGACCAACATCTGCGGTCAATGCGACCAGATGTTTTTTGGGCTGTTTATGGTTTTGCTTATCGCAGTATCCTATCTGCTCGGCAGTATAAACAGTGCCATTATCATCTCAAAAGCCAAATATCACGATGACATCCGCAATTACGGCAGCGGTAACGCAGGTCTCACCAATATGAATAGGGTTTACGGAGGCTCTGCGGCTACGCTTACCTTAATCGGCGACGTATTAAAACAGGTCATCGCCGTGTTTTTCGGCGTGCTCGCATTCGGTCAGGTCGGAGCGTATATAGCAGGTCTGTTTTGTATGCTCGGACATATCGCCCCGGTCTTTTATCACTTTAGAGGCGGCAAGGGCGTGCTGACTGCGGCGACACTCGTTTTACTGATTGAATTCAGAGCGTTTTTGATATTGTTCATCGTCTGGGTAGTCGTACTGCTGATATCGAGATACGTTTCGCTCGCGTCTATCTTAGCCGCATTCACCTACCCTGCCGTGGTTTTTTATCTGATGCAAAACAATCTCGGCTACGCAGACCCGTTTTCGCTGATATGTGCGCTGTTTATCGGCTGCATAATATTCGTCACACACAGAGAGAATATCCGCAGACTGTTTAATAATCAGGAGAGCAAATTCAGCTTTAAAAAGTCCCCCGAGTTCCAGGAAATACTTGACAAAGAGGACCCCGAAACAGACCGTAAAAACTATCAAAAAGCTCTCAAAGAGCACGAAATACGCAAGGCGCAGGAGGCAGAGCAAAAAGAGCTCGACCGCAAGCGCAAGCAAAAAGAGCGTGCCGCCAGAATCGCCAAGTACAGCAAGTATAATAAAAAGTAAAATCGGAGGGCAATATGCCACTCGCTGACCGAGTAAGACCGCAAAACTTTGACCAAATGGCAGGGCAAAAGCACCTGCTTTCAAAGGATGCGCCTTTCAGACGGATTATAGAGAGCGGGCACCTGCCTTCTTTGGTTTTTTACGGCCCTCCCGGCACGGGCAAAACTACTGCTGCCGACATCGTTGCCAGAATGTGCGGCAAGGAGTTTCACAAGATTAACGCGACGGTCGCCTCGGTATCTGAGGTCAAAGACATACTGACGTCCTCGTATTCGCTGATGTCGTCGGACGGCATACTGCTGTATATAGACGAGATACAGTATTTCAACAAAAAGCAGCAGCAATCCCTGCTCGAATACGTCGAAGACGGCAGAGTGACGCTGATTTGCTCCACTACCGAAAATCCATATTTTGCCTTATACGGTGCGCTTTTGTCGCGCTCTACCGTGTTTGAGTTTAAGCCCGTCGAGCCTTTAGACCTCGTGCCGTCGCTCAGACGTGCGTTTGATATACTAAACGGCGACAACAACCTGTCAAAGACCTGCACCGACGAGGTACTGCTCACCATAGCGCACTGCTGCGGAGGCGACGCGCGCAAGGCTGTCGGCGGACTCGAAAACGTCTATTACGCTTCGGGTGACGCGCTCGACGGCGATTTGGCACAGACGCTAACTTCGCGCTCGGGCATGAGGTTTGACAAAGACGGCGACGAGCATTACGACCTCGTTTCGGCTCTGCAAAAATCCGTCCGCGGCTCAGACCCCGACGCCGCAGTCTTTTATCTCGCCAAGCTGCTCGAGGGCGGCGATATACTTTCGCCCTGCCGCCGTATGCTCGCCATGGCGTGCGAAGACGTCGGGCTCGCTTATCCCAACGCCATAGCCATAGTTAAATCCTGCGTAGATACCGCTATGCAGCTCGGTCTGCCCGAGGCGATTTTGCCTCTGTCGGAGGCGGTCATTTTTATGGCAACCGCGCCCAAATCAAACTCGGCGTACCTCGCTTATCACGCCGCCTGCGATGCGATAGCGGCAGGCAAAGGCACCACCGTGCCCGAAAACCTGCGCGATACTCACCGCCCGGGCTATGAGGGCGAATATCTCTACCCACACAGCTACCCTGGGCATTACGTCGAGCAGCAATACCTGCCGGACGACCTCGTTGGCACCGAGTTTTATCGCTACGGCGACAACAAAACCGAGCAAGCTGCACTCGAATATGCCAAAAAGATAAAGCAAAAATAAAAAAGTCTTGCCGCACGCCTGCAACCGTGCGGTTTTTTTGTGATTTACATAATTATTTCGTTAAATTTTGATTTCCCTATTGCTTTTTTCTGCTGATAGTATATTATATATAATGTGTATTATTGATTTTAAGTCAATTTTTGATATTATCCGAGGAAGGAAACGTTATGAGTACCGGTAATAGAATAGCCGATTATAAGTACGCATCAAAAACTGAATACGATAAAAAGATAAAGGTCAACGGCGGCTATGTGGGCGTTTATTCACCCAAAGCGATGAAGAAAATGTACCCAAAAGGCAAGTTCCGTCTGATAGGCGAGACCTTTGACGGCAGCAAGCGCGACCGCGACCGCGACATAGGTCGCATCGAGCTGGCGGAAAAGCGTATGTACGTCACCAAGGCAGGCACGCATTCGCCGTTTTTCCGCAAAAAGAGCAGCTATATAGAGCTGCAGGGCGGCGGCTACGTCGCTATGCTAAAGGTTCGCTTGGCGGCCATTATCTTGGTTGCCGCGCTTTTGATAGGTGTTATCGGCGGCGCTACGTTACTCACTATCAACGGTATGTCGCACAGCGGCGAATCGATAGACCCCAATATCAAGCCAATCGACGTCGAATATTTTGTCGTTTCGGGCTCGGTATCGAGAGGTAACAACAAGATAGAAGATTCCATCATCACGTTGCAGGGTGCGGATATGGTCACGACGACTACGACCGACTCCGCAGGCAACTATACATTCAGCTACGTCAAAAACGGAGATTACAACGTCATTTGCACCTGCGGCGAATCGGTTTTGACCTCCAAGATACAGGTTGCAAGCCAAGCCGCAAAGCTTGATTTTACATTCCCCGCGAGCGAAACGACTGTGGTCAAAACCTCGGTTGACCTATACGGCAAAGACACCCCGACGGTCATAGTTGGAGGCCTCGATACCGAGATACTCGAGATAGCGCAAAACGACCTCACGACGAGTCTTTCGTTTGAGGCGGCAAAGCTCGACGAGGTGGACGTCCCCTCGGATGCGCGCAGTGCCATCGCCGGCGTTTCGGGCGAATTGTTGCTTACGTATTATGATTTTAAGCTGCTCAAAACCGTCGTTTCGGGCGATAACAAGACTGCGGATTATATCAGCACGAGCAACAACGTGCTCGAGATAGTAGTTCCCTACGACTCAACGACGGCAGTCGGCACCTACGTTTTACGCTATCACGGCGGCAGTGCGACAAGGTTTACAGAGCTGACGCAAATGCCTGTCGGCGACTACCAAGACGGCACATATTACGTCACGCCGTCCAAGGTTTATATCTACAGCAGCTGCTATTCGGTCTATGCGGTAGGTCACGCGAGCGCAGGCCACGTCACCAAGGGCAGCGACACCATCACTTACAGCAACGAAGCAAGCCTTACCATCAGCACGGGCGAAATAAACATGCTGTACGAGCACGGATTTGATTCGACACACGACTCCAAGGTTCAGCTCTACCTCGAGACCGAGGACGGCAACCTACTCATTTCCGAGTCGGGCGTAGTTCCTCCGGGCAACAAAATAGAGACTATGTACCTGATACAGGGCATTACGGGTCTTCCCACAAGCGGCTCGTACAGTGCAATAATGCAGATAGTCTATTTCGGCGACGGAGAGACTATCGCAAACACCAATATCAACATCCCCATCACGCTCAGGATAAATCAGTGATTAAAAAGCAAGGAGAAAACCGTTTTATGAAAACACAAAGATTCATCTGTCTCATGCTGACAATGGTTTTGGTTTTTGTCACGCTCGCTTTTACGGTCAGCGCGGCAACCTCCGCCACACTCGACGATAAAACCACCTCTACCACCGCGGTACAAAAATACACCTTTAAGGCGGCAAATAACTCGGGCTATCAAGAGGTCACAAAGGTCAAGGTTTCGTGGACCATCGCCGACCTGCAGGTAACCTACGACTCTGCCAAGACCTGGAATGACGAAAATCTGTCTTGGGACGAGAGCGGTGTTGCAAACATAACCGTCGTTTCGGGCAACAAGCCCACGTTTACGTTTGAAAACCGCGGCACAAAAGCCGTCACCGCCAGCGTTTCCTTCAAGCAGGCGCAGTCTTTCAACGCAGGCGCAATCAACGTCACTTTTACAAACAATAACAGCACCGTAAAATCGGTTGTCAACGCTACAACCCACGCGGTTGACAAGACGATAAACCATTCGCTCACCATAACCGGCGACGTTACCATCGACGGCAGCAAGTTTAACGGCACCAAAAACACGAGCGGTGAAACACTGGGCACCTATACCATCACTATCGGCACTCCCCGTTAATCACCGATTCCCCTTATTTCAGCGAAAGGAAGTAATTGCATGAAAAGCATAAAGCTCATATCTTTGCTGATATGCGTCATTATCCTGGCTTGCGCCGTAATGCCGCAGTCTGCTTATGCTCAAAATGCAGATGGATATAGCTTTATCTCTGCAAGCCAAACCGTTTTTGACAGTCTGACAGCCGCCTCGCAAGGCACCGTCAGCAAGGTAAAGGTTTCGTGGACCATACCCGATATCGAAATCACTTACGGCAGCTACGCCGAATGGGACGTCAACACCCTGTCGTGGATAGAGAGCGAGGGCACCGGCGAGGATTACAGCGTCAGCAACACGCCTGCCACGTTCGTTATCGAGAATATGTCGTCCGCCGCCATAAACGCCAAGCTGAGCTTTGACGTCGTAGCAGGAATGTCGGGCATAGCGCAGGGCGCTACGGTTACGGGCAGTGACGGTAAGGCGATAACTCGCAAGGGCATCGACATCGGCGCCGCCGCAAGCACTCAAAAGTCAACTACTGAGACGCTCAAAGCACTCGTCAACATACTTTCGGATGCGGATTTCAGCACTCTGCAGGCCACCGAAGGCTCGACGCTCGGCACATATACCGTCACCATACGCAAAGCCGACTACCCTATCGAGCAGATTTACGACAACCTTATAGATGCGTTTGACCAAGGCGTTATCAATGCGTTTGCTTTGCCAATCAACGACCTTAGCGTCAACGAAATAATCAATGTCGTCAAGCAAACAAACGGCACATATAAGATTAAAAAGCTTATAGACGGCGGTTTTTATAAGACGAGCGATTTTGCTCATCTTAACGACCACCTCGCACTCACGTTAAAGGCGGCAATACTTTATAACAAAACCGCAGATACCGCCCTTAAAGACAAGCTCCGCGAGCCTATACTCGGACTTATCAAGCACTGGGTTTCGGAGGACTATCAGTCGTCGAACCCGTGGTATAATAACGTCAGCACTCCCAACCTGCTCGGCGAAATCGCGCTGATGATGCGCGATGCCATCCCGAACGACCTAAAGGCACAGATTTTAAAGGTCATGAGTGACGGCTGTCTCACAATAAATACCGCGTTGCAGTCAGAGACGGGCGCAAACGCCACGTGGCTCGCCATGTCCACCCTCAAATACGGCATACTCTCAGAGGACGAATCAATCGTCGCTTACGCCGTCAAAAAGCTAAAATCCACGCTTTCATTTACGTCGGGCGAAGGCATACGCTCGGACGGCTCGCTCGTTTCGGGCGGCAGTCGCCTGCAAAACGGTATGCAGCTTATTAAAAACTCAGCTTATCTGCTTTATCTGTTGGAAGGCACTTCGTATCAGTTCACAAACGGAGAGCTTAATGCTCTTTCGACGGTTATTTTAAGCGGTCTCAGATACTTGACCGTAGGCAAATCCGTTGACCCTCAAGCCCTCGGCAGTGACGTTGCTACGGCAGGAGCTACCGATTTAGGCAGTCTGACCGATTATCTCGGCATACTGACCACCCTCAGCTCGATGCCTAATAAATCCGCCGTCAATGCCTATGCAGAGGCTATCAAAAAAGGCACTCGCGCCGACTACGGTCTGCACTATTACAGTGACACCAAATACATCGTTATCAACAACAGCGACTTTTATTTCAGCTTTAAGGGCTGCGGCGCAAATCTGTGCTACGGTCAGGACACTCTCCTCGGCTACAACACTTCGTACGGCACCACGACTACGATAGCAGGTACAAACGTCGATTTTGACTCTATTTTGCCGGTGCTCGACTATGCGTATATCCCCGGCACGACAGCAGTTCATCAAAAAGACTCGGAGCTGTCTGCCTATAAGGATTACGGCACTCGCAAGCTGTCGGGCATCTTCGGTGACAAGTACACCGACGACTATGCGGTTTCTTTTGTACAAAGTCAGCACGAAAAAGTCAGCTACACTGTTGCGTGCTTTGCGACCGACAAGAGCGCCATTATACTCGGCACGGGTCTTACAAACTCGGACGGCAAGACTATGTTCACCACGGTTCAGCAAGAGATTTCAAACGGCAAATACACCAAAAACGGCAACGTCTATACCCATAACGGCGTCAAATATCAGATTTACGACGGCGGTATCGTGACTGCAAGTACAAAAAAGCAGTCGGGCAGTTGGTCGCGTATCAGTGCGTCGGGCTCTGCCGCAACGGTAACAAAAGACGTATTTACTCTCAAAATAGCAAACGAAGGCTCGTACGCATACTCGGTAATGAGCACCAACACCAATGAAACGTACGAGGTCGTATGCAACACCATCGACTGCCAGGCAGTCAAGATGCCGAGTGGCAAAATTATCGCCGTCTGCTACACCGCAGGCACAACGTTTGACTACGGCGGCAAGACGTATTTCCTCGGCTCAGAGGGCAGCGTCACGGTGTTTAACTGATAATCAATATCCAAAGGAAGGACGACGGCCGTCGTCCTTTTTTACGTGCAAAAGCCTCTGCATAAACAATGTGGATATCCTTTCCAAAAAGGGAATAAGACATTCCCAAAAGCAGACTGCGGTATTCCGCTTATAGGGCGGTACTGTCTTCCCTTTTCCGTGTAATACCGTCTTCCTCTTTTGGGAACCTAAATATAAAGATAAAACAAATATAAAAACTTAGAGTTATAAAGACTAACATACAGAAATGTCTGTTCGTCGGCTCAAAAAGCGCATACGCACTTGTTTTAATAAAAAAAGAAGCTTTGCTGACGCAAAGCCTCGATTTCATTCCATTTTAATGTTGCGTAGCAACAATTCGTTCTTATTCCATT
>DCHM01000015.1 GCA_002314835.1 Clostridiales bacterium UBA1752
AACTATGAAAGCATGGCAGGTCTGCTGTCATGCCAGGAATCCGACTTTAACGGATTTTGCTTTGTAAACTTAGTGGACTTTGATGCAAAATACGGTCACCGCAACGACATAGACGGCTATGCAGGCGCTATCGCGGCATTCGACGCATTTTTGCCAAGACTAATCAAAGGCATGCGCAAGGACGACCTCGTTATCATCACTGCCGACCACGGATGTGATCCGGGCGACATCAGCACCGACCACACGAGAGAGTACGTTCCCCTGCTAATGATAGGCGAAAATGTAAAACCGATAGACCTCGGCACTCGAAGAGGATTTTTGGATATAGCTACCACCATCTGCTCGGCACTCGGCGTAGAGAGCGATTTTGGCGGCAAGGATATGCTGCAAGAGGTTTTGCAATAGAATATAAAAAAGGACTGAAACCAGTCCTTTTTATTTATAGATACTGTTTTAATCTGTCGATGTTCTTTTGCTCAACTTCGAGCAGAGTATGAGCCAGCTCGCGCGACGCAGGCGGAGCATCGGTGTATTTTGTGAGCGCCTTGTGCATATCTATTACGCCTCTTGTCGAGCCGAGTATCATCATCTCAGCAAAGTGCGAGTCGGACTTGTCCAAAAGTGCCGAAAGCTTTACCATTGCTTCGGTTCGCTTTTTTGCCAGAGGTGAAAGGTTGATAAGCGACTGCCTGTTTGTAAGGCGCTCGGCAGAGTAAAAGATGTTTTTGTACTCGGTTTGCTGCATCCTGAGCGCATGCTGCATTTCGGCGTTTTCGGTCATTTCTGCCACAACGGGCGAAATAAAGATGCCTGTTTGCGCGTTTTTGTGTATGCGTGATAATAGCTTGTCTTGTGCCATTGACGTTATACCTCCTATAAGCTAATTATAGTCAAAGGCAATATAAAATATGCAGACAAAATTAAAAGCCTCGTTTCCGAGGCTTTTGTTTTACTGTTTTGAGATATAATCGTTAAACTCATCAATAAGCAACGGCTTTGCAAAATAGTAGCCCTGTGCGAGATAATCGCCGAATGAGCTTACCATATCAAACATCTCTTTTGTCTCGATACCTTCAAAGCAAATGGTATATTTGTTTGCAACCGACGTACTGCCATATACCAAAGACCTGACAAAAATCTGATAACTGTCACGGTTTGCGAGGTCCTTGACAAAGTCTTTATCAAGCTTGATTTCATCAACGGGTATGTCCATCAGCAGATTGATAGTAGAGTAGCCCGTGCCAAAATCATCAAATGCAACGAGTATTCCCCTGCTCCTGAGCTCGGCAATCTTTTGAGATAAAAATCTGCTGTCCATCTCTTTGCATCGCTCGGTAAGCTCGAGCACGAGACCGGACGGTGCAAAATCGTATTTGCTGAGAATGTCGCATACGTTATCGGTAAAGTTTTCATTCTGGAGCTGTAAAGCGGTGATGTTTACGTTGATTCTAAAGCCGGGAATCTTGTTTAACAAGCTCTTTGCGTCATTGATTGCACGCTCGAGTATCATCAGGCCGAGGCGATAATAACAGGGGTCGTTTTCGATAAAATCAATAAACTTTGCAGGCGGTACCTCGCCGTAAGTAGGATGATTCCATCTGAGCAGTGCTTCGGCACCGACCGTCTTGGCGGTAGCGGCATCAACGATGGGCTGATAACGCAAACGGAAATACTGCATATCGGCAAGCGCGTCGGTGTGAATATCCGACAAAAGCGTGATATCTGAGCTTGCGGTATCCTGAGGCGCCTTGTAAAACACGAGATTATTGCGGCGATAATAGTGAGACTCCTCGAGTGCATAAACGAGACAGCTACGCAAAACTTCGTGTGTGATATTTTGACCGCTGTACGTTATCGCACCGGCAGAAACCAATATCGGCACGACACCGATTGAGGTCTGTACGCCCGAAGCGAGAAGCTTGGAAACCTTGCTGTAATAATCTCTGACAACCTGTTCGTCGTCAGTATCAAACAAGATGGTAAAGTTTACCGCGCCGTGACAATAGACGTGTCCCAAATCGCCGGTATTGCTCTTTAGTACCTTTGCAACCTTTTTGATAACCTCATTGCCGCCGCTGTATCCGTAGAGCATATTGACACGGGCAAAATTATTGAGCTTTAGCTTTAAGAGCGAGAAAGTCGTACCGTTTTGCATCATTCGGCAGTTGTAGGCTGTCAAAGCGTCAAAGTTGGGCAATTCGGTAACGTCGTCAATGTTTTCCTCCATGCCGTAGTTATCCATATAGCCGGTAAAATAATTGTTGCCGTTGCTGTCGTTATATACCGAGCCGTGGCAAACCACTCTGACGTATTCGCCGTCTGCTTTTTTAGCATAATAATCAAAATAATGATACTTTTGATGTCCGTTGAGCAGAGACACGATGTCTGCCATATAACCTTCGTAATAATCGGGATGTATATGATCCTTCCACACCGACAAAAAGTCGGCAAAAAATACGTCATTGAGCCCGAAGTATTCTTTCCATGCAGGCGCTATGCGCGTGACGTTGGTTTCGAGGTTTGTGATAAACGGATAACTGCGGTCACTCGAAACGCATATAGCGTCGAATATCTTATCGGTAAGACCTGTATAATTAAGTACGGTACCGAGCGAAGTGACACCCGACTTTTTGGCTGCTTTGTTTTGATACATCGTATAGTCGGCGGTTTTTACGACGTCTTTGAGCGTCTTGTAGTTTGACGACGACTTTGCGTATCCTGCAGTGACAGCGGCTACGTAATCAAGACTTTGCGAGGCTTTTTCACACGCGTCCTGCACTGCCTTGATTTCTTTTTTGACCGTTTCCTCAGAAACCTTATTATAATATACCAAAAACTCATCTCCGCCTATGCGATAAACGGCAGAGCTATGCTCCATACAATGGCTGATGGAGGTAGCAATCAAACGTATATAGTTATCTCCCTCTGAGTGTCCAAAGCGATTGTTGACGGCCCTTAAATCATTAAGGTCGCAGAATACGAAAATATAATCATCACTCGGTGACTTGACAAACTTACTGTCGAGCCGCTTGATGTCCTCCTCGTAGCTGCTCCTGCTACGCACACCCGTCAAAGCGTCGGTGATGGCCTTTTGCTTAAAGACCTCGACGGGGTTTTCGAGTGAGAAAAAGAATCCGACGGTTACTATGGTTACAGCGCCGCCAGTAAACAGTACGCAGCGCCATATAATCTGTGCTATCTCGGTTATCATGAGCACGAGCATCATAGGTATCAGTGCTCTCTTAAACGACGGAGTGAGCACCTTGTAGTTGACAAAAATAACGACGAGCGCGATAATAAACAGCGTAAATGCTAAACCGTACCCAACGTACGCCGCAAGTCCCGAGCTCGAATTTGTGCCGTTGTCGGCAACATATTCTATTTTTAAAAACGGCAGGCAAAGTATGTAAATAAGCGTCAGTATGTGACCTACGGCATAAGACTTTTTGCTGTGCTTGGGATAGCATAATGCTGTGACGTAATTGACGAGCTCGTTAGAAAAGAAAATAGCTGATAAATAAAAAATAATGTGGCATACCCAATTTAGCAATGCCGGTACGGTCGTGAGATTATTTACCGTAATGACAGTGACTATATCAAATACCACATGTATCAGCGCAAAGCGCAGTAATCGACTAAAGCATTTACTTTCGTTACCGATTTTATAAAAACGCGAAGTAAATAACAAAAATACAAGAATGATAAGGCAGATTAACTCCGACCTCAGTATCAACACAAGATTCATAATCGTACCTGCGCATAAAGTTTTTATATTATTTATAACAATATAAACAATATATCACATTAAAACGCAAAAGTCAATAATACCAAAACAAAAAGAAAAAGCCCTGAAAAAATCAAGGCTTTTATCTATCTGAGTAACTGGATTT
>DCHM01000044.1:0-240 GCA_002314835.1 Clostridiales bacterium UBA1752
ATTATTGTTGCCGTAATTCTTATGGTACTGTTTTTGCCGATTCCGAAAGGCACTTATGAAGACGGCGGTACAAGAGAATACGGCGCTTTACTTTATAAAATCGTAGTGTGGAATAAAATACAAGTTGAAGTAAATGTAGACGGATCCGGCGGAGAAACTCATATATATCACAAAACATCAGTCTTTTGGTTTCCTGACAATCAAAAAAGTATTGATGAATTGTGGAAGATAGAGAGAAAC
>DCHM01000044.1:386-2256 GCA_002314835.1 Clostridiales bacterium UBA1752
GCAACATCGCAAAAAATAAAACTAACGGACTATTATTATGAAAAACCGCATCGTTGACAACGAGATAACTCTCGTAAAATATTATCCCAATTACCGTGTGTCCCTGCAGTGGTATCAGGATGCAGACGTCTGCCGACAGGTGGATAACCGCGACGGGGTTTACGACCTCGACCTGCTGAAATGTATGTATAAATACCTCGATGGGCGCGGCAGACTGTATTATATCAAGTATCGCGGCAGGCTGTGCGGCGACGTTTGCCTGCAGCATAACGGCGACGTGGCGATAGTCGTGGCAAAGCCTTGGCAAAACAAACATATCGGCAGGAGGGTGATGGGCGAAATAATAAGGCTCGCTTCCGAGACGGGCATCAAGCGCCTCCATGCCGAAATATACGACTTTAACACTCAGTCGAGACGTATGTTTGAGAGCGTAGGCTTTGTTTCAGACGGCGAAACCGACTATTATTTTGACATCTGACGTTTTGCCTCATATACTGTATTACAAAGGAATATGAGGCAATGTGTAATATATTAAACGTAATAATTGGCATACTGTTGCCGTTTATCGGGACTGCTCTCGGTGCGGCGGCAGTATTTTTTATAGTCAAAACGGGCGACCTTGCGACGAGGCTGCTGCTCGGCTTTGCGTCGGGTGTGATGCTGGCGACGTCGGTTTGGTCGCTCTTGATACCCGCTATCGAAACGAGCGACGGGTGGGTGCCTGCGGTAGTCGGCTTTTTACTCGGCGCAACGTTTATTTCGGTTATCGACAAAATCATGCCGTGGATAAACAAAAAACGCCTGTCGGCGTCAGGCGTATCAAAACAAACTATGATGATATTGGCTGTCACTCTGCACAATCTGCCCGAAGGCATGGCTGTCGGCGTGGTTTACGCAGGGCTTTTGAGCGGTGAAGGTATCACCGCAGGCGAAGCCTTTGCTCTCTCTGTCGGTATAGCCTTGCAAAACTTGCCGGAGGGTGCGGTTATTTCGGCGCCGCTTGCCGCGAGCGGAGTAAAACGCAAAAAGGCGTTTGGCTACGGCGTGCTGTCGGGTGCGGTCGAGCCCGTGGGAGCGATAGTAACGCTTTTGTTGACCGCGACGGTAGTGCCGATACTGCCTTACGTGTTGGCTTTTGCGGCAGGGACGATGATATACGTCACGGCAGGGGAGCTGATACCCGAGGCGACTTCCGCAGGCAGGGCAGGAGCCATGGCGGTCACCGGTGGCTTTGCGCTTATGATGCTGCTCGATATTATTTAGTGCTTAAAGATGCCGAGATACGACTTGCGCTTTGGCTTTGGCGGCACTGTGATAGAAATGCCGAGCCAATCATTCAGCATTTTGACGTTGCGGTAGGTCGCCTGAATGATGATGGCGTGCTTTTCCTGTTGCGGGCGCGATAACTCACCGTAACAGATAGCGCGGTCGGTGATAACGAGCTCGGTCTCTCTGAATTTGGCTACGTACTCGCACTTTACCTTGACGTTTGACTTTTTGATTGATTTGGCACCCTGCTTGATGGCGTTGTCACCGAGCTGAGGTGCCATTATTACAAAGTACCATACTAACATAATGAGAGAAATGCAAATAAGCGCCGTTACTATTGCAGACAGCGTGTTATCCTCCCACGTTGCGGTGGTGTAAATAAAGAGAGTCAGCATCAAAACGTACGCGATAATGCAGATTACCGCCCACACCGCTGTAAAATTAAACATCCGTTTTTTCATATAAATGTATATACAATCCTTTTTTGGGTATTCTACACGTAATATTATCAAACATCGAGCCGTATGTCAAGCAAATAGTGCGCTTTTGGCGCTTTGCATATATTCGTTGCAAGTCGAGCGTTATTAAATTGCAAAAAAGG
>DCHM01000044.1:2269-49103 GCA_002314835.1 Clostridiales bacterium UBA1752
TTGATTTTTTAAAAATAGTATGTTACAATCTCAATATCTATCATAGGCGCATTGCGTAGGCGTGCGTTCTAAAGGAGCATGGAAATGGCAAAAAGATTCACAGCACTTTTATTAACTATCGGGATGTTACTCTCACTCGCAGTCGTCTTTACCTCCTGCAAAGGCACCGAGACGGACAAGTTTGAGGGCAAATACCTTGTAATATATGACGGCAACGGAGGCTTCCTCGGCAACAAGACGGCGCAGGTCCGCAAGCTCTATTGCGAGCCCGACAGCAAGCTCCCCGGTTATTATACCGACTACGTTGACAGCCGTTACACCGTTTCGTCGCTCGGCCTTGCCATCAGAGCAGGCTATTCGCTCAAGGGCTGGTACGTCAACGGTACCGAAACGTACGCCGCCGACGACAACGGCACCTACGTTTATCTCGATATGAACGCCGGCAACGGCATTTACGAATATTCCGACAACGGCACCTACGTGCGCAAATACGTTGAGTCCGAGGACGGCAAATACGTATTTATCTCCGCCGACGAAAGTGACGGCACCGGCGCGCAGTACGTTTATATCAATATGGATAACTATCCCGATTCCGAAGCTACCATCGAGACGGGATTCCGTATATTGCCCTCCGAGTTTGAAACTGACGAAGAGGAAACCATCTACACCGAGGCAAAGGCAGTCAAGGTTTACGCACAAGCCGACGTTGAAGCTGTCAAGGGCTATCAGCCCTACTCGGATTTGTCTGACGAAATCAAGGCTCTCGTGGCCGATTACACCAGATACAATCCTGCTTATACGGAATACAACAACGACACCGACTCGGGCCTCGACAGATACGAGCTCGTTTCGGGCTACGCCGACCTCAATAATATCATGACTCTCGACAGCGAGGGCAAATACGTTTCTTTAGACGGTACCATAGAGCTTTACACCGACGGCGCCGCAGGCGACAGATGCTCTCTCAACGACAAATACGTTTTTGTTTCTACCGAGAGCGTACCTACCCCGACTTATCTCGGCAGATTTAAGGCTACTTATAAATATTGGAACTTTGAGCAGGACCGCGTTACCGCTGACGTCGTTACGGAGGGCGGCACGCTCACTCTCTGTGCTCACTGGGTTAAAAAGTATGCGGTAGTATTTGACGAAAACAACGGTATCGAGGGTGCTATCCACACTCTGACCACCAAGCTCGGCAGCGACAGGATTACTTATTACGATTTGGAACCGGGCATCACCATCAATAAATGGGGCATGAACCCTGCTTTGGCAGGTCATACCTTCGTGGGTTGGAGCAAGAGCAAGGACGAGTACGACCCTTGGGATTTTGACAACGACGTTTATCCCGAAGGTACCAACGTGCTTTATCTCTACGCTTATTACCTCGAGGGCTCTTACACTCTCATCAATAATGCATCCGACCTCAAAAAGATAGCCTCCGACCCCGCAGGCAGCTATCTGCTCATGGCAGACGTTGACCTCGGCGGCACAAGCTATCCCAAAAAGAGCGGCGAATATCCCACCGGCCTCAAGACGGGCGAAACCTTTACCGGCACGCTCGTATCTATGAATGGCTACAAGATAACCGGCTTTACGGTTAATAAAAAGCCGTCCAACGATTTGGCGGCTATCTTCCCCAAGGTAAGCTCGGAGGCAAAGCTCGAGGGCTATACCACAGAGTACACCGTTAAGGCAGGTACTATCGACTGAGTTAATATTTCTGTGAATTCGCACAGAGTATTATATATTATTTTATGGAGGAATACACATGAAAAGCAAGAAACTTCTTGCGGTAGTTCTTTGCGTTGTTCTTTGCGTTGCAATGTTACTCACATCCTGCAACAATAACAACAATCAACCCACTACCAAGACCGAGAAGAGAGTAGTCAATGATAACTACACTCTTATCATCCAAGAAAACACTTACGACGGTGTTTTCAACCCCTTCTTCTACAGCAACGCTTATGACGGCGAAGTCCTCGGACTCGTCCAAGTCGGCCTCCTCACCATGGATGCCACCGGCGCTGTTGTCGCAGGCGACAACTACGACACTCTGGCAAAGAGCTATGAGATTTTCTACACAGACGATCTCACCAACTTTACCAAAAAGGCCGACTATGCCGAAGGCGACTACGTAGTTTATGAAATGGTTATCAAGAATGGCGCTAAGTTCTCTGACGGACAGCCCATCTCTGCTGATGACGCACTCTTTAACTACTATGTTTACCTCGACCCCGCTTACGACGGCTCCAGCACCCTTTACACTCTGCCTATCCTCGGCCTGTCCGACTATAGAACTCAGGTTCAGGGCTCCAGCACCTACTCCAACATCGCTGCTGCTATCTTTGCTAACGGCGAAGAATACAAAGCAAGCGACGTTTACACCGAAGAGCAGTTCAATGCTTACTGGGCTGCTATGGAAAAAGCCGGCAACTCTTTTGCTGCTGAAATCGTTAACTACGTAAAGAATAATTACGGCGGCGAAGCTGATTACGCCGGCGGCAACAGCAAGTACTCCGGCAAGACCGCTATCGACTTTAGCGTTGAAGGCCAGAAGATTGCATTCGGTATGTCTATGTGGGGCTTTGGCAAGTTTGACAGCACCACTACTTACTCTGCTAATGATAAAGGCATCGTAGGTAAGGTTGCAGAAGACAGCTACAAGAACCTCTGGACCAAGACCGATGACGAAGACGCAGCATCCTTTGCTGACGTTGACGGCAATTTCTACGTACGCGCTACCGCAGACACTGCTACTGCTGACTGCGTTTGGATTTCCGCTTCCGGCGACGACGGCTACGAAGTAACCGCATTCTCCGGCGAGAGATTCGACGCTAATACCGTTTATGCCGATACCTTTACCGCTGCTTGCACCGGTAAGAACTACGACATGGTTAACGAGTTCCCCACCATCGCTGATTATTGGGAAAACCTCAAGCTCGGCTATGCTGACGATGACGGCGTAGTTGACTACATTGATCTTTCCGATACCGAATCCGCAGGTATGGACCTCGTTGCTTCCGCATCTGAAGGCTTTACCAAGGCTTACGCAAACGAAGGCTCCGTTCAGAGCATCTCCGGTCTCGTAAAGGGCACCACCACTATTGACGGTACCGAGTACGAAACCGTTAAGGTTATCCTCACCGAGCAGAACCCCAAGGCTATCCTCAGCCTCGGCGTTACCATCGCTCCTAAGCACTACTACACCGCAGGCTATACCTACACCGAAGGCGCAGTCGTTAACTACGGCGTAGAGCTTGGTCTCAACACCACCAAGTTTATGGACCACCTCAAGACATTCAACACCCAGCCTCTCGGCTCCGGCTCTTATGCCTTTGAAAAGTTTGAAAACGGCGACGTTTACCTCGTAAGAAACGAGTATCACGAGACCATGGGCGACGATACCGTTTACAATGCAAACATCAAGAATGTCTGCATGAAGGTCGTTGACTCCGGCGCTGAATTTAACGCTCTTAAAGCAGGCGACGTTCACTTTGCTACCGTTTCTTCCACCGCTGACGTTGTCAGTGAAATCGCAGACAATGCTAAGCTCCAGTCTATCCTCGTTGATAACCTCGGCTACGGCTACATCTGCATCAACCCCGCAGCTACCGAATACGGCCTCGATAACCTCTACGCTCGTATCGCTCTGACCACTGTATTTGATATGGAAAAGGTTAAGGATTACTATCCTTCCGGCCTTGCTGACATCATCTACAGATCTCAGTCTCAGGTAAGCTGGGCATATCCCGAAGGCGCTACCGCTATCTATCCTTACGACGAAACTCTTGCATCTGCTATCGCTAACTTCAAGCTCGCAGGTTACACCTACGACGAAGCTACCGGCAAGTTCACCGACGTTCCCGCATACGACTTCTATCTGCCTTCCGATGCTAAGGACCACCCCGCAGGCGGTATTTACATCAAGGCTCAGGAGCTCCTTGCTACTATCGGCGTAACCGTTAACATCAAGAGCGACTCCAACCTTATCGCTAACATCAAGACCAGTGCTATCCCTGTTTACTCACTCGCATGGTCCAGCTCTGCTGACCCCGATATGTATCAGGTTTACCACTACAATTCCGCAGCCGGCTCCGTAGAGCAGAACGGTATCAAGGGTCTGTACAGCAACTCCAGCGCTGTCGGCACCATCACCGTTACCAAGCTTGACGGCACCACTGCTGAAATGAACCAGAAGGATGCTATCAAGTACCTCGGCGACCTTATCGAGCTCGGTACCAAGTATATGAACAAGGAAGAGCGTCAGCCTATCTACACCAAGGCTCTCGAAGTTCTTGCTCAGCTCAGCATCGAAGTTCCTACCTATCAGCGTAAGAATATGTATGCTTATGACCAGACCATCCTTGATGGTGCTACCATGTCTCAGAACGTAACTCCTTACTGGGGTCCTCTCGCTCAGATCTGGAAGCTCAGCTTCGCATCCGGCGTAGAAGGCAATACCGAAGTAGAAGTTCAGGTTACTGCTGACTAATTGAAGCTTTAAGCTTCACTCTTTCCCTTAGGGAGAGCGGAGCTAACCGCTCCGTAACGTAAATATTAAGGGGGACCTGCAAGCCCAATGCACACGCTTGGGCTTGCAGGCATCTGTGTGTATGTTTAAGTATATTATCCAAAGAATATTACTCTCTATAATAATTCTGTTTGGCGTATCTCTTATTATATATGTCCTTGTCCGCATACAGCCGGGTGAAAACTTTGTGCGCAAAAAGTACGGCGGACAGCTACAGCAGGACGCTACCGGCAACATTGAGCTTACCGTAGAGCGTATCGAGCTGACATACGGTCTCGCAGAGCCGGGCTTTAAGTGCCTCGACTGCGGACACGTTTTTGCTACTTCTACTCTTGACGAATCCGACCTCGTACCTTCGGGTGCTATTGTTCGTGAGGTCGTTGACGGATTTTGCTGCCCCGAGTGCGGAGAATGTCACTTAAAGCACGTTTCCGTCGATACCAGTCCTTTTATCGGCTATTTTAAATGGCTCGGCAACGTTTTGCACGGCGATTGGGGAGAGTCGTTTAAGTTCTCCGTCGATACCGGCAAGACCGAAGTCGTTAAGGACGCAAACGGCGTCGAATCTCTCAAAAAGATTAGCTCCAGTAAAGTATTTGACATTATCTTTACTAAGTGCGGCGTTTCGTTTATTATTTCGCTTATTGCGCTGATTCTCGAATACATCATCGCTATACCGCTCGGCATTGTTTCAGCGACAAAGCAGTACGGCGTAGTCGATTATTCTGTTACAGTTCTTGCGATGATGGGTATTTCGTTGCCCACCTTCTTCCTCGGCGCTATCCTGCTGAGAATATTCAGTATAGACCTCGGATGGTTCCCGTACGCAGGTCTCGTTGACCCCAACTCGGGACTGCCTACCTTCGTTGATAACCTGTGGCACCTCGTATTGCCTATGACTACGCTCGTCATACTGTCTATCGGCGGTCTGATGAGATATACACGTACCAATATGCTCGAGGTACTTAACGCCGACTACATACGCACGGCTCGTGCCAAGGGCCTGAGCGAAAAGAAGGTTATCTACAAGCACGCATTCCGCAACTCGCTCATTCCGCTCGTTACCATGCTCGCAGGCGTACTGCCGAGCCTTTTCAGCGGTGCTATGATTACCGAGACCGTATTTAGTATCGACGGCATCGGCAAGACGGCATATCAAGCCGTCGTTCAGGGTGACATACCGCTTATCATGGCTTACAATATGTTTGGCAGCTTGCTGTCGGTTATCGGCACACTGCTCTCCGACCTTATGTACGCCGTAGTTGACCCGCGTGTCAAGATTACTGATTAAGGGGTGAAAATGATGAATAACGATAATAAAGTCACCTCAAAAGGTCAGAATGAGAACGTTGCACAAAAGCAAACCGAAACCGAAAATCTCTCTGACCGAGTTAAGATTATCAGCCCGGGCAAGCTCGTTGTAAAGAGATTTTTCCGCAGCAAGCTGTCCATCGTCGGACTGGTTATGCTCGTTTTCCTATTTATGTTTTCATTTGTCGGTCCTTTGCTTTCACCCTACGGTGAAGTGCAGATTACCGGTGCTTATAAGTGGTACACTTCTACCATTCCCCACACCATGACCGTTGTCGAAGACGGTCAGGAGGTCGTTTACAAGTTTACCGAAGTCAGCGACCCCTACAAGGTTTATAACAAGACTCTCCCGAGCGCAGATAACTGGCTCGGCACCGACGAATACGGCTATGACGTACTCACCAGACTGATGTACGGCGGCAGGATTTCGCTGTTGCTCGGCTTTATCGTCATCTTTGCCGAGACTTTACTCGGTACGGTGCTCGGCGCTATTTCGGGATATTTCGGCGGCGTAGTTGACCAGATTATCATGCGTGTGGTTGACGTGTTTAACTGTCTGCCCGGTCTGCCTATCCTCATGCTCGCGGCTTCGCTGCTCGACGGATGGGGCATACCTCCGAGAGAAAAGATTTATTACCTCATGCTGATACTGACCGTATTCGGTTGGTCGGGCATAGCGAGATTGGTTCGCGGTCAGATACTCTCTCTGCGTGAGCAGGAGTTTATGATAGCCGCAGAAGCAACCGGCCTCAAGCCCAGTCAAAAGATATTCAAGCACCTCGTGCCCAACGTTATGCCTCAGCTTATAGTTCAGGCAACCCTCGGTCTCGGCGGCATCATTCTTTATGAAGCCACCCTGTCCTGGATGGGTCTCGGCGTACCTTTCCCTTACGCCGCATGGGGCTCGATGATAAACTCCACGAGCGGCGCTGCCGGCCGCGACATCCTGCAAAACTTCCCCAATATCTGGGTACCTGCAGGTATATGCATTGTTATGGCAGTTTTGGCATTTAACTTTATCGGCGATGGTCTGCGTGATGCGTTTGACCCCAAGATGAAGAGATAAGGGGGATAATGCTATGGGATTCAGAAGAACTAAAGACTTGCACTATCTTTCGAGCAAGGAAACTCGCCGCATAAGTAAAGAAAACCGCAAAATCACGCGTGCGTTTGAAGCTAAAAAGGCGAGAAAGAATGTGCCTGAGTCGGAGTTTCTCACCGAGATGAGAGACCCCAAGAATATACTCGAATTTGATGATTTGCACACATACTTTTTTACCGACGTCGGCACTGTAAAAGCCGTTGACGGTGTCAGCTTTGACATCCCCAAGGGCAGCATCGTAGGTGTCGTCGGTGAGTCGGGCTGCGGCAAGTCGGTTACTTCGTTATCGACTATGCAGCTCCTGCCTCAGCCGGTAGGTCAGATATTCAGCGGCTCTATCAGATTTGCCGCCAGTGACGGCAAGTGCTATGATATAGCCAAGATGCCTACTGAGTCGGTCAACCGTATCCGCGGCAAGGAAATCGCCATGATTTTCCAGGAGCCGATGACCTCGCTCAACCCCGTATTCCGTATAGGCGCACAGCTCGACGAGGTTTTGCTGCTTCACTATCCCGATATGACAAAAGAAGCCGCCAAGGCTCGCACTATCGAGATGCTGCAGCTCGTCGGCATAGCTATGCCCGAGAACGTTTATACACGTTTTCCGCACGAATTGTCGGGCGGTATGCGTCAGCGTGTAATGATAGCTATGGCTCTCTGCTGTGACCCTCGTCTTATCATCGCCGACGAACCTACCACCGCACTTGATGTTACCATACAGGCTCAGATTCTCGAGCTCCTGCGTAACATTAAAGAAAAAATCAACGGCTCTATCATGCTGATAACCCACGACCTCGGTGTTATCGCCGAAATGGCCGATTACATCGTCGTAATGTATTCGGGCAGAATAATAGAGCAGGGTACCGCTGACGAGATATTCAATGACCCCCGTCACCCGTACACCATAGGTCTGATGAAGAGCAAGCCCGTAGTTAACCAAAAGGTTGACCGCTTGTATAGCATCCCGGGCTCGGTTCCCAGCCCTATCGACCTGCCTAACTACTGCTATTTTAAGGACAGATGCGACAAACGCTGCGCTTCGTGCGACGGCGCTTATCCTCACCTCCGTACGGTTTCCGGCACCCACAAGGTCAGCTGCCACCTGTACGACGGCATAGAGTTTAACGATAAGGACGGTGCTAATAATGGCTGATAATCAGGACATCATCATCGTCAATAATCTCAAAAAATACTTCCCGATCAAGACCGACCTTTTGGGCAGACCTCTCGAGCAGGTCAAGGCGGTAAACGACGTTTCGTTTACCATCAAAAAAGGCACCACCCTCGGCGTAGTAGGTGAGTCCGGCTGCGGCAAGACCACTATGGGTCGTACCATACTGAGACTTATCGAAATTACCGGCGGCGAAGTCATCTACAAGGGTCTCTCTATCGAAAAATTCAGCACCAAACAGCTCGCAAAGCTCGCAGGTCAGGATGCAAAGCCTGGCGCGAGCCGTGACGATTTGCTCAAGGTTGTTGAGGACAAGGGCGTCAATATCGCACTACTCAGCAAGAGTGAGCTCCGCAAGATTCGCCCCGAGATTCAGATTATATTCCAAGACCCGTATTCAAGCCTCAGCCCGAGACTGACGGTCAGTGAAATCATCGGCGAAGCTGTCAAGGCGCACAAGCTCGTACCAAAGGACCAATACCGCGATTATATAATCAAGATAATGAAGGACTGCGGTCTGCAGGAACATTATTTTGACCGTTATCCTCACGAGTTTTCCGGCGGTCAGCGTCAGCGTATCTGCATAGCGCGCGCTCTCGCACTCAATCCCAAGATCGTTGTATGCGACGAGCCCGTTTCGGCGCTCGACGTTTCGATACAGGCACAGATTATCAACCTCTTAAAAGACTTGCAGGACAAATACGGCCTGACATACATCTTTATTTCTCACGACCTTTCGGTCGTCGAGCATATATCTGACGAAGTCGCCGTTATGTATCTCGGTTGCCTTATGGAAAAAGGCTCCAAAGAGCGCATCTTTGCCAACCCGATGCACCCATACACGGAGGCTCTGCTCTCCGCAGTTCCCGTGCCGGACCCCAACGTAAAGATGAACCGCATAGTCCTAAGCGGCGATATTCCCAGCCCTGCAAATCCTCCCTCCGGCTGTAAGTTCCACACTCGCTGCCGCAAGTGCATGAAGGTTTGCTCTGAGAAAGAGCCCGTGCTCCGCGAGTATGAGCCCGGTCACTTTGTAGCATGTCACCTTTATGACCCCGATATGCCTAAGGAACCGGTACAAAATGGCTGATAACAAAAACAAGCACGATGACGACCCTGGCTACACCATAGCCAATATGGACGTTGACGGCATCAAAGGTCATAACGACCGCAAATACGACCGCGACAGGTCGCGTATCAACGGTATGCGCATCAGTCGGTCTGAGCGCCGCGCTATGATTAAGGGCGCGTACGCCGCACTGTTACCGTCACTGCTGTTCGTGGTAGTGGGCTTTCTCGTTGCCATCGGTCTGCTTTATCTGTTTTATTTTATCAACAAATAACAAAAATGTCTCGGTGTCAAAGCCGAGACATTATGTTTATGGAGTTAATATGTGTTTAAGTATTGTTTCAAACAAGGGAAAAACCACCGTAGGATTTAACCTTGACATTCTCAATATGCAGTACCGCGTAAATGCAGGCGACGACCGCTTTTACGTCGAAATCTACGACCAGACCGAAGGCTGGATGCCGCTCTTTGGAGCAAACGCGAGGGGCGAGTTTGTCGCCATGCCGACTTGTTGGCCTTACGATAGCCGCAGTGATTATTCGGAGGGAGCTATCAACGTCATTAACCTCGATGCCGACCTTTTGCTGTGCAAAACCACGTTTGCAGACGCGGTTAATACCGCACGGACAAAAAAGATATGCAGCGTCCCGGGGCTTACCTTCCAGTCACAGTTATCCGATAAGGACGGCAACGTCCTGCAGGTGGTGCCGGGGCAGGGCGTAGAATATAAGACCAAGCCCGAGCTTTCGCTGATGGCAAACTTTTCACTCTATAAATGGGATAGCGAAACACACCCGTGGATGGGTTTGGATAGATATAAAGCGGCAAAAAAGGTGCTCGACGACAGCAAATCAGTTGATTACCGCGAATGTATGTCCGCGCTTGCGGCTGCGGCAAACCACGATTGCCCGACGGTTATATCCATAGTGTTCGTCCCGAGCGAAATGACAGTTTACTACTGCCTCGATATGCAGTACGACAAGGTTTATACTCACAAAATAGAGGTTAAGGCTTAAAAACCTTAACCTTTTATATTGTCTAAAATCAATCTCCAGATTTGCTCGTCCTGCTCTGTCATGCGCATAAAATCGACTGTGGCGAAAAACTCCTTTTTGTCCTCGTCTGTCTTTAGCTCGCCGCTTATTAGCTTTGACTGATAGTCGCCGAAGGTTTTGGCGAAATACTGCGCGGCGTCGAGCGTATAGTGGGGCAGGTGCTGTTTGCCGTTGGTAACGGCGTATCTGATAGACGGGTTACTGCAGTTGTTGCGGGCGAGCATCAGACCGCAGGCTATAGGCGCCACCGTGTCGTCTATCGAGTGTATCATCAGTATGTGACAGCCTTTGGTTTGGAGCGCGGTTATTGCGTCGGCGTCTGCATACTCGGGGTAAAGCTCTCTTTCATACTCGTACGCCGCCTGTGCCGCCGCTTCGTCATGGACAAAGTTTATCGGTATGTCGCGTGCGTACATATAACCCGAAATGACAGTCAGCGAATAAACTTCGGGGTGATAGAGCAGTATGTTGGCGGCGGCATATCCGCCGAAGGAGTGACCGATAACGCAGATTTTGAGCCCGTTAAAGCACTCTGTAGCCTCTATATATTGCAGACAGCAGTCGAGGTCAGACAGCATTTCGGTAAAGCCGTACATCCTGTCGCCGTCCGACTCAAAACAGCCTATCGCGTCGTAGGATAGCACTCTGTAGCCGTGGGCGCAGAGATAGGCGATTTCGCGCATATAAGAGCGGTGTCCTCCGAGCCCGTGCGCAAAGACGACTATTCGCTCGGGGTCGTAGCTCTCGCAGGAATAGATATATCCGCGTATCATCATGCCGTGCAGGTTGTAAAAAGAGATTTTTTCCGCATTTATGCCGTCAAAATCAGTGTAGTCAAAGTATTTTATTATCCCGTCGTCGTCATAGCGACGCACTACGGTGTCAAAGTATTTTTGCAGTATATTCGTCATAGTATGACCTTCTTTCTTTTACAAATATATCATTTGCGTTTCACCGTGTCAAGCAAAAAAGAGTGGACTTTTACTCCCTTTTGTGATATAGTGCTTTTGAGGTGATGAAATGCAAAGCAATAGAGGCTTTACCGTAGCGGAGCTTTGCATTGCGCTCGCTCTGACACTGATAGTGGCGACGGTTGCGGTCACACTGTGTGCCGCTACGAGCGGCGGACTTGCCCGCATCGGCGCGAGCAGTGAGCTCAGTGCCGAAATTAACAGCATATGTGGCGCGCTCGACGGTTGGCTGTTGGCAGTTGACGACAGCTCATACACTATCACCGCTTTGGGATACAGACTGACTGCGACCGACGGTATAAACACTTATTATCTCGAGTTTGACGGCGGACTGACGTCGTTTTTGCCGAGCGGCGAAACCGTGATACAAATGCACCGCATAGATAACGTCTGCTTTGTAATAAGCGACGCTTCGCTCATCGAATGTACCGTTACTTACGACGGCAAGACGCTTAGATTAGTCAGAGAAATAAAGTCAAAAAGGTAATATAATGAATAGCTTTGTTATCAAAGGCGACGTTTGTTACAGTGAAAATAAAAAACATATAAAATCAGTCAAGGACGGTTATCTCGTCTGCATAAACGGCATCAGCAGGGGTGTCTTTGCGTCTCTCCCCGAACAGTACGAGGGACTGCCGATACACGATTACAGCGGCAAAATAGTTATCCCGGGCCTCGTTGACCTGCATATCCACGCGCCGCAGTACGCCTTCCGTGGGATGGCTATGGACCTCGAGCTGATTGATTGGCTCAATAACTACGCCTTCCCCGAGGAAGCAAAATACGCAGATACAGACTACGCCGACAAAGCCTACGGCATTTTTGCCAAAGCTATGCAAAACAGTGCTACGACACACGCCGTCATATTCGCCACCCGACATATAGAGGCGACCGAAATACTGATGGACAAGATGGAGCAAACCGGCATCGTTTCGTACGTCGGCAAGATAAATATGGACAGGCACGCCATCCCCGAATTGCAGGAGACGGGTGCGCTCGACTCGGCTTTTGACACCTTTAAATGGATAAACGGCATAGCCCACAAATACAAGCGCACTTTCCCGATACTGACACCGCGCTTTATCCCGTCCTGCTCGGACGAGCTGATGAACGAGCTGCTCGAAATTCAAAAAACCTACGACCTGCCCGTGCAGTCGCACCTGTCCGAAAACAAGAGCGAAATCGAGTGGGTCAAATCGCTCTGCCCCGAGGCAAAGCACTACAGCGACGCTTATGCGCGCTGGGGGCTATTCGGCGGCAGGGTAAAGACCGTCATGGCTCACTGCGTGTATAGCTGTGACAGAGAGGTAGAGGATATGCGGCAAAACGGAGTTTTTGTCGCTCACTGTCCCGAATCAAACGTCAACCTTTCGTCCGGCATAGCCCCTGTGCGCCGCTACGTCGATTTGGGGCTCAAGGTTGGCCTCGGCAGTGACATAGCCGCAGGTTGCGGCGAATCTATGCTAAAGGCGGCCACAGAGGCCGTCAAGGCGTCCAAAATGTATTGGAGGCTTATAGATAACGACTGCAAACCCCTAACCTTTGACGAAGCCTTTTATCTCGCCACTGTGGGCGGAGGCGATTTTTTCGGCAAGGTTGGCAGCTTTGACGACGGCTACAGCTTTAGTGCCGTAGTCTTGGATGACGGGTCAGCACCCACTACGCTCGCACTTTCGCCGCGCGACAGGCTCGAGAGAGCGGCGTATCTCAATCTCGATTCATGCGGAATAACCGCCAAATATGTCTTAGGACAAAAAATAAAGAGGGTATAATGAAAAAGTTTTTACTACCAAACAAGCCGCAGTACAAGGCTAATCTGCACTGCCATTCTACACTCAGCGACGGCAAGTACACTCCCGAGCAGCTAAAGGCAAACTACAAGGCCGCAGGCTACTCGATATTGGCGTACAGCGACCACAACAAGCTTGTGCCGCATACCGACCTAAAGGACGCAGACTTTTTGCCGATTACCGCTACCGAAATCGACATGACGGAGTATAACCCCGTTTGGGCAAACGCCAGAACGTATCACATAAACTTCTTTAGCTCTGACGAAAACCGCACCGAATTTATCCCCGTACAGCGCGCATACGACTATGAGGTTGCCAACGATATGATAAAGCGTGCGGCAGACGCAGGCTTTGTCGCTCAGTACAACCATCCGAGATGGTCGTGGCAGGTTGCCTCCGACTTTACTCCGCTCAAGGGGTGCAAGCTCTTTGAGGTCTTTAACACGGGCTGCGAAAAAGAAATGGCTAACGGCTACGGCAACTATGAGTATGAAATAATGCTCAAAGCAGGCGAACCCGTTTTGCCTTCCGCTACCGACGACAACCATAACGTCTGCGGCGACCCTGCTTCGCCGTTTGACGACTCTTTCGGCGGATGGGATATGATGTATATGGATAAGCTCGAGTACGGTGAATTTTTTAAAGCCGTCGAGCAGGGTGCTATGTATGCATCGACAGGCCCTGCATTTAAGGAATTATCATACGAAAACGGTGTTATTCACCTCGAATGTTCGCCCTGCTATCAGGTATTGCTGCGTACCGAATCGCGTTATACCCGAGTAGTAAATGCTCACGGCGACACTATCACGAGCGCAGATTTTAACCTCGATTTCGGCTACGACTGGGATTTTGTCCGTGTCGAGCTCCACGACGCAAAGGGTATGGCGTTCTCGAGAGCATTCAAGCATAAGGAGTTTTAAAGAGTGGCCTTATGGCATTCTCAATAAAACCTTTGATGGATTTATTTCAATTCATGATACAAAAAACACCGACTTTTTCAGTCGGTGTTTTATCTTATCTTGTGTTTTATCTCGTCCTTGCAAAGGCTACGAGTGCGAGGAAGAGCAGGTCAACGTCGTCCGAGTATGCGACTACGCGGAAAAGTCCGGGAGCGGGGAGCAGTGTGCCGAGTTTGCCGTGGTTGTCGTCCTCGTGGAGGTTGGCGCCCGAGGTGTATGCGTCAGCATAGGGCTTGCCGTAACGGGTAAACGTGATTTTCATACCTATCGTTCTCTTAAAATCAGGCGCAAACTCGCATCTGATGCCCTGCTGTGTGAGATAGTCCCATACGTTGACTCCGTCGTACTTGAAATAAGAATAATCGGATATCGTGCCGCCTGTCTGGACGGTATGGCCTATCATGTGCAGCTCCTCTTTGCCCGTGAGGTGGTTGACAAACAGCACCTTTTGTGCGGATAGGAGAGTAAAGTTTTGCACGCGTGCTTCACAGACGGCGTTTCTGTTTTCGTCGTCCATATAGTGACCCTGCTTTGCAAAGCTCTTGTCAAAGCCAAAATAGTATTTGTATTCGCCGTTCGGCTCATAGTCGGTGTCGCCTGCGGCAACTTTTGCCTGATAATCGGACTCGGTTACTTTGGCGGTGGCGGCGTTTGATTTGTGCTTTTTAATTCTGACGACTACTGCGACGACGCATGCGGCGCCGAGTATCAACAATATAATAGCCATCAGATAGTCGCCCGAACCTATCTGCTCGGGGTCATCTGGGTTGTATTTGACGGTGACTTTTGTGCCCGGAGCAGGCTCGGTTGACAGCGTAAGCTGGTTTACGTACTCTCTGCCGCCTACCATGTAGGTAATCTCTACGGTATAGCTGTCGTTGTCCTCGTCAGGGGTTACGTAGAGCGTTTTTTGGACCGTGGCTTCGGTCTCTATGTAGTTTTGCGACTGTACGGTTGCAACGAAGCAAAACGCGCCGACGCCGAGCAAAAATATAGCTGCCAGTGAAAAAACGATGCAAAACGTTATCATGCTGTCAGCTCTTGCGATTTTTCCGACTTTGTTCATTTTAATCCTCCAAATGTTTTTATATATTATACAATATAAGATGTGATTTTGCAATAGTAAAAAAGAGCCTTTATCGGCTCTTTTAGTATCGGAGTGACAGGGCTCAAACCTGCGGCCTGATGGTCCCAAACCACCCGCTCTATCAACTGAGCTACACCCCGAGATATTAAAAGCACCTTTTGGCAAAGGTGCTTTTGTGGTTTTAAGGGTGGATGATGGGATTCGAACCCACGACCCCCAGGGCCACAACCTGGTACTCTAACCAACTGAGCTACATCCACCATAATATCGTGTCTTGGGGGACTCGAACCCTCGACCTACTGCTTAGAAGGCAGTTGCTCTATCCAGCTGAGCTAAAGACACATCCGTAATTTTAGCTGACGCTAAGCGGATGACGGGAATCGGACCCGCACGGCCAGCTTGGAAGGCTGGAATTCTACCATTGAACTACATCCGCATGATAACATCGATAGTGGGGGAAATACTCCCCCCACATCGAGTCATTCATTCGTAAAGTAAAGAGGACTTACGCCATTTGATTGAGCAGTCTGGTAAAACGGCTCTTCCTTCTGGCAGCGGTGTTTTTTGCCATATGTCCCTTGGCTACAGCCTTGTCAATCATGCTGACTGCATTAAGGTATGCAGCGGAAGCGGCATCCTTGTTGCCAGCCTCGAGCGCGATCATATACTTTTTGATTATGGTCTTGAGAGCAGTATTGAACATTTTGTTTTGTGCTGCTTTGGTTTCGCTGACCTTAACGCGCTTCTTTGCAGATTTAATGTTGGGCACTGTGATTTCCTCCTGTTAATAATATATACATTTTTGTCAACCTCTAAATTATAGCACAGTAGATGCGGTTTTGCAATAGGTATTTCAAAAAAATATCTATAAAATACGCACAAAACAACACATACTAATTGATGCGTAGGTGATTTTATCATACAGAAAGAGATTTGTCAATAACAATGTTTCAAAAATATACCGATATTGCTATGGAATTGCACGAAATGAGCCTGCAAGGTGGCTTTGACGACGGCATTAAAATAAGCAAAACCGATTTTGCAGGCGTAGAGGTGAGCGTGGCTGACGTGCCGAGCGGCGCCAACAAGCCAAAGGGCGTATATTATACCCTCGACGTCGGCAGGGTGTGGGAGCAGTCTTTAAAGCTTAGGCGGCAAAGGTCCGAGGCGATAGCAGGTGTTATAAAGCTGATGACGCGCGGAGCCGGGGACGAGGTGCTGATAGTGGGCATCGGCAACAGGAATATTACGCCCGATTCGGTAGGACCGCTGACAGCAGACGGCGTGATAGCGACGAGGCATATCAGGAGCCAAAGACCCGAGCTCTATCACAGTATGGGTTGCGGCAACGTTGCGGTTATCGCGCCCGGGGTTATGGGTCAGACAGGCATAGGGATAGGCGAAGTCGTGCGCGGTATCGTTAAGTCACTGCGCCCGAGCCTCGTCGTTGCGGTGGATGCGCTCGCGGCACGCAGACTTTCGAGGCTTTGCACCACGGTGCAGATAAGCGACGCAGGTATCGCGCCGGGCTCCGGTGTAGGTAACAGCAGGGGCGAAATCAGCTATCAGACGCTCGGAGTGCCCGTCGTTGCAATAGGTATGCCGACCGTGGTCGATGCGGCTACGCTCGCCGCAGACTTGACGGGTGAACTGCATATCGACGACCGCGCACTGCTCGACGCACTCAAATACGGCAGCGGCAACGGGCTGTTTGTCAGCCCAAAGGATAGCGACGTTATCATAAGGGACGCCTCGCGTATCATCGCCGACGGCATAAACCTCGCGTTTCACAAAAATATACCTTACGAGGAAATAAACGAATACAGGTAGTCATATTTTAGGTCTTACTTGCATATATATCTTTGAAAGGATGTGCTTGTTGTGTTTAAAGTCAAGACCGTGTTTCTCGCGCTCGTCGCATCTATAGCGACGGGCTTTGCTTTTGCTACTTTGCCAAAGGTGGCGTCGCAGGTGCCACAGGCTCTGACCGATGCGGTGGCAGATAGGCAAAACGTATTCGGCGACGTCGTATGGCTGCCACCGCAAACGAGTGAGGAAACAAGCGAGCAAGCGGAGAAAATATATGACAATTACGTCGAGACGGTCAATCTCTGCTGGTATTCGGCAGGCGACGAGCCGCAGGTTTTGACGATAAATTACAGCAGCTATCGCGTGGACGCGAGCAAATACGTCGGCAAGACACTGCCGTTTTGCGTAGCCGACTATGCAAAGCCGACGGTGCTTATCCTGCATACCCACGGCAGCGAAAGCTATCTCGCGAGCGGATGTAGCGGATATAACGATGACGCAACCTTCCGCAGTACAAACGGCGACGACGGGGTAGTGGCTGTTGGGCGCGAAATGGCTCGCGTGCTGAGGCAAAACGGTATAGGCGTCATACACGACGAAACGATGTACGACCTCGAGGACTTTAATACCTCTTATACTCGCTCAAATAAGGCAGTGCAGGACTGGCTTTTGCAATATCCGTCTATAGTCTGCGTGATAGACCTGCACCGAGATTCGATATTCACGTCGGACGGTCAAAACCAAAAGCCGATAGTAACGCTGTCGGGGCAGGACACCGCGCAGATTATGCTCGTCGTCGGTACTGACGAAACGGGCAGCGGCCATCCAAATTGGCAACAAAACCTCACCTTTGCCGCCAACCTGCAAAGCACTCTCAACGAGCTGTATCCTATGCTCGCAAGGCCTGTCAATATAAGGGACTGGCCCTTTAATCAGATGCTTTGCACGGGCTATCTGCTCGTCGAGGTCGGCTCGTGCGGCAACACCCTGCAGGAGGCGCTAAACGCCGCCACCTGCCTTGGTAACGCGTTGACGTCACTTTTAATGAAATAAATCTCCCTTTGGAGTTTTATTTCAATTCATGCGCAAAGCGTAATTCGTTTTTTACATAAAAACACCGACTGAAAAAGTCGGTGTTTTCTCTATTTCTTTACTATTCCCCGTCTGTTTCGGTCTTGCCGACCCAGTGTTCGAGGCAGACGCGGTTTTTGGCTTTTACCCTGGACGAATTGAGATAGCCCATATAAGTGCCTTCGGGTAGTAGGTACCTCCAGTATGATACCGACTCGCTTTCGGGCGGAGTATAATCGTCGGGCACGGGATACCACAGATAACCGCCGTCGTAAACGCGCAGGTTTTTATACAGCACGCGGTCAACCTTGCGCAGACTGACCTGTATGATATTTTCCTTTGGGCAGTTGCAGCCGTCGAGGCAGACTGCTTCGGTAACGCTGTCGTAATCAACGAGGATGTGGCAGTCACATTGCTCGGTAGGCACGGTGTCTTTTGTATAAACGCCGTCGTTATAGACTACTGCCATTTCGCCGTTCATAACTCCGAGGTCGGCGTAGCAGGCTTCGCACGGAGCCTTGCCCGAAATCGAGCAGTATGACACGCCCGTAACTACGTCGGCAGGGACGGTAAACGCCTTGGTGTAAGGTATATTGTTTGCTTCGTGCCACTGATATATTTTAAGCATGACGGTATTCCACGCCTGAGTTGCGGGGTTGCCGTTAGAAACGATAGTCTTGTTGTTGTCGTAGCCGTACCAGCTGCAGATAACGTAGTCGGGAGTATAGCCGCAGAAATATCTGTCCTTGTAGTCGTTGGTCAAACCTGTTTTACCGCAGACCTCGAGGCCCTTGAATTGCTTATAGAAATTGACGTCGGTGCGCGAGGTACCGTAAGAGCCCTTGATAACGCCTACCATGAGCTGCGTCATAATATAGCAGGTTGATTCTTTATAAACGATGCGCGGAGTGGTGGTATTGTCGATGATGACGTTGCCTGCACTGTCGCGTACCTCCGAGAAGGTGCGCGCCTTGATAAACATACCGCCGTTGGCGAGTACGCTGTAAGCCTGCGTCATTTCGCGCACTGTGACGCCGTAGGTAAACGAACCGAGTGCCAGAGGCGAAACCTGCTTGTCTGAGTAAGTCGTGCCGTCGTCGTACTTGACGCTTTCGACGAGGGTGGTAAAGCCGAGATTGTTAACCATATTGTCAAACACGGTATCGACGCCGAGCATGAGGCAGGTGCGGACGGCTACGGTGTTGAGTGAACGCTGGACGGCGTAGCTGAGATTGCATTTACCTGCGAAGGTCAGCGAAGAGTTGTAAGGCCAATAGGTGTCGGTGTCTGCGTAGTATATTACGGGCGAGTCGTCAACCGAGCTGCCGTAGGTGTAGAGACCTTTTTCGATGGCGAGCGAATATACCGACAGCGGTTTTACAGACGAACCGCACTGACGCTTTGACTGTGTGGCGCGGTTAAGGCCTCTGTTGGTGGTCTTTTCGCCTCTGCCGCCTCTGATGGCGAGTAGGTCGCCGGTGTAGGGGTCCATGACGCACATGGCACCCTGGGCCTTGATACCCGTGGTTGATTCCCAATATTCGTCCTTTGTATATACCTCATCTACTATCGCCTGTATGTCGGGATTCATGCAGGTGACTATCTGCAGACCGCCCGAATACAGCATGCGCGAAGCGGTAACTTTGTCGCAGCTATATGTCTCCATGAGCGCGTCAATAACGTCGTCCATTACCGCGTCGAGATAGTAATTGCGTATCTTTGTGGACGAGTCGGACGACGAATCATCGTCCTCGTCGGATTTGAGATACAGCGGAGCGTCGTAAGCCTCGTCAAACTGCTCTTGCGTAATCTTGCCCTGCTCGAGCATGAGCTTTAGCACGAGGTTGCGGCGCGTGAGGTTGTTTTCGGGGTGGAGTACTGGGTCGTAAGCGATAGGCGATTTGCCTATGCTGGCTATCGCAGCACATTCGACGAGCGTCAGCTCGGACAGCTCCTTGCCAAAATAGGTTTGTGCCGCGGCTTTGACGCCGTTGGAGTTTTGCGACAGATAAATCGTGTTGAGATACATCTCGAGTATCTCTGATTTTGTAAACTCTTTTTCGACGTACAGCGCTCTGAACATCTCCTGCACCTTGCGCTGTATGGTCGTTTCGTTTTCGCCTGAGACGTTTTTGATAAGCTGCTGAGTGATAGTCGAGCCGCCGCCGTAGTTGCTGCTGGTCGGCATAAAAAAGTTGTAAACCGCCGAGAGCGTACGCTTGGCATCGACGCCGTTGTGAGTCATAAATCTCTGGTCCTCGACCGCAATATACGCGTTAATGAGCGTCTGCGGAATGTCCTCAAATTGAGCCCACATACGGTTTTCCTCGCCGTAGAGGCGGTCGTCCTCGAGCTCTATCTCTTCGCCGAGGTCGTTGACGTAATAGAGCGAGGTCGAGAGTGACGAGTCAAACTTTAGGTTGTCGAGGCCCGTATATGTCGGGTCAACGTAGTTTTTGATATAAACGACAAACGCGAGTGCCGCCGCGGCTCCGGTTATCATCAGCACGAGCAACAGCGTCAGCACGAGGTTGATGGCGTAGCCTATCACCTTGCGGACGATAGTAAACAGTATGCCGAAGGTGACCTTTGCGGTAGCCTTTGCTATTTCGCCGCCTGCGCTCGGCTCTTGCTCTGCAGGCTCTTCGGCGTGCCACAGGCCCTTAAATACCGCCGTGCCTGAGCTCGCTATATCGTCACCTGATACGGTCGGCTCGGGCTTTGAGGGGGCTTCTTTTTTAGCCGGCTCTGCCTTTTTTGCGACCGTCAGCTTTGATTTTAGCTGTGCCAATAGCTTTTTTACGTCTGTTTTTGCCAAAATGATACCTCCGTTATCACTTGACGGCGACGTTGCCGTCACCGAGGAGTGCTGTGAGCTGAGTCGTCAGCTCTGTGGTTATGCAGGTTCCCGAACCCTTGGGAGCCTTTAGTGATTTGTCTTTTTCAAAATACAGCGCTACGCTGTCTGCGCCGGGGTGCTTGGCAATCAGAGTGAGTGCCTTATTAAGTACCGCCGAATTGCGCTCGTTAATGCGCAAAAACAGCTTGCGCGGCGGATTGGCGACCGTTTCGCTCGCTATCTGCGACGCCGACTGCAAAAGCAGCTTGACCTCGTCCTCGGCGTCGTCGCTCACAGCCTCCTTGAGAGTGGCACTGCAGGTAAAGCAGTAAACGTCACCCTCCTTCAGTTGCTCTGAGTATTTATCGTAATCGTTGGGGAATACGACGACTTCTATCTCGCCGTACAGGTCCTCGGCGGTCAGTATCGCCATTTGCTTGCCCGTCTTGGTGACCTTGTTTTGCCGCTTTGAAACGATGGCGACGTATTTGACCGTTGTTTTTTCGGGTATGCTGCCCGAAACCAAGCCCTGATAAAGCTGTTCTGACGTCAGTGCTCCCGTCGAAGCTATGACGTGCTTGTATCTTTCAAGCGGATGCCCCGAAAGGTATAACCCCGAGAGATATTTCTCGTCCGAAAGGCGCGTCTGCAGGGGATATTCGTCAACCTCGCGGTATTGCATTTCGAGCATATCCGATTGGTCTTCGCTGCCGAAAATAGAAATTTGACCTTCATAGCTCTTGCTCTTTCGGCGCGATACCGATTCTATGGCTTCGTCAAGTGCCGAAATCAGCCTGCTGCGGTATATGCCAAAGCTGTCGAGTGCTCCGCAACGGATAAGAGACTCAAACATCCTCGTGTTGCCGAACCCCGCCGTGCGCTCGATAAGGTCGGCAGGGGAGGCAAAGAGGCGCTTTTGACGCTCGGTAATCAGATTGCCGGCAAAGACGCTGCCGACGTTTTTGATAGAAGCAAGCCCAAATCTGATGCCGTCGCCCTCTATGGCAAAGTTGCCGTAGCTCTTGTTGACGTCCGGCGGATAAACCTCGATGCCCATTTCGTGGCACTCGTCGATGTATTGCTTCATCTTGTTTGTGTCGCCCGTGACCGAACAGAGCAGGGCACACATATATTCCTTTGGATAATGAGCTTTGAGATAAGCCGTGCGGTAAGCCAAAACGGCATAAGCCGCCGCGTGGCTCTTGTTAAACGCGTATTTTGCAAACTCGCGCATACGCTCAAAGATGTCCTCCGCGATTGCAGGGTCAACGCCGTTTGCCTTTGCGCCTTCGACGAATGCGCCGTACTCGTTCTCCATGATGTCGGCGTGTTTTTTTGCCATCGCCTTGCGCAGTATGTCTGCGTGGCCGTAGGTAAAGCCCGAAAGTGCTCGGCATATCTGCATAACCTGCTCCTGATAGAGCATACAGCCGTAGGTGCCCTTTAATATCGGCTCTACAAGCGGATGCGGATAGCTGATGGCGCTCGGATTTGCGCGGCCTGCGAGGAAATCGGGTATGCTCTTCATGGGTCCCGGGCGATATAGGCTGATAGCCGAGATTATATCCTCGAGGCAAAAAGGCTTCATCTTAGTGAGCAACGCCCTCATGCCGTCGCTCTCGAGCTGAAACAGTCCCGTCGATTTGCCTGCCGACAAAAGCTTGTTTGTCAGCTCGTCGTCGTAGCTAATTTTTTGCAGGTCAAAGTCCGGCAAGCTCTCTTTGACGTAATTGCTCGCGTTTTGGAGTATGGTAAGATATCTCAGTCCGAGGAAATCTATCTTTAGCAGACCGAGCTCTGCCACCGTAGTCATGGTGTACTGCGTCACGGGTGCTCCGTCGCCCATAGCCAAAGGCATATAAGCGGTTATCGGCTTGTCGGTTATCACAACGCCGGTGGCGTGGGTAGAGGTATTGCGCGGACGCCCCTCCATGCGTATGGCGTAGTCTATGAGACGGTGAGTATCGGTGTCGGCGTCGTAACGCTTTTTGAGGTCCGGGGTGCTCGATAGCGCGTCGGAAAGCGTGACACCTATCTGACGTGGAATGAGCTTTGCAATCTCATCCACCGCGGCGTAGGTCATACCGAGAGCCCTGCCGGTATCTCTGATAGCCTGCCTTGCCGCCATGGTGCCGAAGGTGATAATCTGCGCCACGTGCGAGCGCCCGTACTTTTCGCTGACGTAATCAATGACCTCGCCTCTGCGCTCGTCGCAAAAGTCGATGTCTATATCGGGCATCGAAACTCTCTCGGGGTTTAAAAACCTCTCAAAGAGCAGACCGTATTTGATAGGGTCGATGTCGGTGATACCGAGGCAATAAGCCGCGAGCGAGCCGACGGCACTGCCTCTGCCGGGTCCTACGGGGATGCCGCGAAATTTGGCATACCTTACAAAGTCCTGCACTATGAGGAAATACTCGTTAAAGCCCATGCGGTCGATGATGCCGAGCTCGTATCTGAGCCTGTCGGCATACTCGTCGCTCTTTGTCAAAAGTCCTGCCTCTGCTCTCTTATTATAGCCTTCGACGCAGAGGTTATATAGATATTTTGCCGCCGTAAAGCCGTTTGGCACGTTAAATGCCGGCAGGTGGGTGGCTTTGAAATCAAAATCAAAATTGCATTCGTCCGCTATTCTTGCGGTATTGGCTATAGCATCGGGACAGTCGGCAAACAGGTTTTCCATTTCGGATGACGATTTGAGATAATATTCGTCGCCCTCCATGCCGAGCTTGAGCTCCTGCAACGTAGTACCCGTTGCAACGGCGGATAGCAGTCTCTGCAGCTCACTGTCACTGCTCTTGATATAATGCACGTCGTTTGTTGCAACGAGGGGTATGCCCGTGCTCTTTGAGATAGCCATTACGGCGTCGCAAACCTGCCTGTCCTGCGGCAGACCGTGCCTTTGCAATTCAAGATAAAATCCGTCTCTGAAAGTTTGCTTAAACCACAGGGCGTGTTCACGGGCTTTGGATATGTCGCCCTGCAAAACCGTCTTTGGTATAATGCCCGAAAGGCACGCCGACAGGCATATAATGCCGTCGCTGTATTTGGCCAAAGTGTCCTTGTCGGTACGCGGCTTTTGATAAAATCCGCGTGTAAACCCGCGCGAAACGATTTCGACTATGTTTTTATATCCCGTTTCGTTTTTTGCGAGCAGTATAAGGTGAGAATAGTCGGTGTCGATGGGATATTGCTTGTCGTCCATAGAGCGCGGAGCCACGTAAACCTCGCAACCTATGATCGGCTTGATGCCTGCTTTGCGGCAGGCTTTATAAAAATCTACCGCACCGTACAGTACGCCGTGGTCGGTGATGGCTACGGCGTTTTGCCCTGCGGCGATGACGGCATCGGGAATCTCGGCTATTCGGCAGGCGCCGTCGAGCAGGCTGTATTCGGTATGCAGGTGCAAATGAACGTACCCCACGGCGTTTCCTTTCTGTCAGATAGATTCTGCGATTTGTATTATTCTCTCGAATCTGTGCTTTATACCCGATTTGGTGATTGCGTTTGCAAAATAAGGTCTCAGTGCCTCGAGGCTTTCCTCGGGGTGGTCGAGCCTGATGTCGGCGGCTTCCTTTAGCTCGGGAGGCAATTTTTGATATTCCTTTGCATCCATCAGCTTTTTTATCGCGCTTAGCTGCTCTGCGGATGCCCGTGACGAGCGGTTGATGTTGGCAGTTAACGCGTTGCTCGTGCGGTTTACCTCCTGCCTGAGGTCGTGCATGACGGCTTCCTGTATCATAACTATCGAAAATTTTTCGGCACCGATCAGCGTCAAAAAATCCTCGGCGTCGTCTCGCCTTTTGTAATATAATATTTCTCTGCCGCCTCTCGTGCTGATGCAGGGCTGTATCCCGTGGTCTGCCAAAACTCCGGCAACGTAGTATCTAAAGTCACCGCCGACGTGCAGTACCAGCTCACAACGCTTGTCCGGCTCCGAAACGTAGCCGCGCGATGCAAATACGCCGCGCAAAAACATACCGTCGCATTTGTCACATTTTGTCTCAAACTGCCTCTGTTCGATGCCGCAGACGTACGCGTCGTGACAGCAGCCTTTGACGGGTATGTTATCGTATAAGTATTGTTTTATCTCGTTGCAAAATGACATGGCTTCACCGTACGAATATAATCTCGGATTCGAGCCTTACGCCGAACTTGGCGTAAACGTTATCCGACACGTATTTTGACAGCATTTCAACGTCGCTCGCCGTCGCGTTGCCGAGGTTGACTATAAACCCTGCGTGCTTTGGCGAAACCTGCGCGCCGCCGACGGTATAGCCCTTTAGCCCTGCCTGCTCGATGAGCGCCGCGGCAAAATAGCCCGTCGGGCGCTTAAAAGCACTGCCGCTGCTCGGAAATTCGAGCGGCTGTTTTGCTTTGCGCGACGCCATGTTGGCGTCCATTGCCGATTTTATGGCGCTTTGCTCACCGCTCGTCAGCACAAAGGTAGCGTCTGTCAGGATATATTCTCCGCTTTGCAGAGCCGAATGGCGATAACCAAAGTCAAGCTCGTCTTTGCAGAGCACCTTGGTACTGCCGTCCCTGCAAATGACGGTGCAGCGGTCGAAAATCTGAGATATTTCGCCGCCGTAAGCGCCTGCATTCATATACACCGCGCCGCCGACGCTGCCCGGTATGCCGTATGCAAACTCGAGCCCCGACAAGCTGTTTTTGAGTGCGGTTGACGAAAGACTGCTGAGTGCCGCGCCTGCGCCTGCCGTTATAGTGTTGCCGTTTATCCCGATGCTCTGCAGCTTTGTCGTAAAAATAACGCAGCCGTCAAATCCGCTGTCGGCAAACACTATGTTTGAGCCGTTGCCCAGTATGATAAACCTTATACCGTTTTGTCTGCAATACGCTACCGCCGATGCAAGCTCCTCTGAGTTTGCAGGCGCAACCGACAGCCTTGCATCGCCGCCGACTCTCATCGTAGTATGCAATTTAAGCGGTGTTTGTTGCTCAAAAACCATATCGTTTGCCTTTCTATATATATTTACATCTTATATTATACTATAACCAAATCAAAAAAACAACAAATAAAGATAAATTATTTACCTTTATTTTTCTATTGACAGTCAAACTGCTACATGATAAAATAAACGCATGAAAAGATTTTTTGCGACAATTTTTGCGTTGATAGCGGTGTTTGCGCTGTCGGTGGGTGCTTTGCCTGAGTTGGGCACGGCGCCTTTTGACCCTGCCTACGAGCTGACGCTATCCTGCACCGACAAGTCGTATTTTGCAGGCAACGAAATATACGTCACAGTTTCGGTATCCGATATCACGCCAATCGCGGGGCTCAGCTTCGTTTCGTTCAGACTTTATTTTGATAGCTCCATGCTCACCCCGATAGTGCAGAATGACGGCGGTATGAACGACAACTTTGCCGCATTGCTCACAAAGTGCCCTGACAGCAAGGAATGGGAGTGTCTCGGCAAGCTGACGGGCGACTATTACGAGCTGTCGGCTATGACCTCGTCGCAAAAGACCGCAAAGGACGCAGGCTCTATCGAGTTTAAGATAGGCTTTACAGTCAAGGATACCGCAAAGGGTCTGATGCGCTTCGTCGCGCCTCATACCTACTGCACCGCGTACGACTATAATATGTATTACGAGTTGCAGGGCAAGGGCGCCGACCTCTCGGTAGCCGAGGGACAAAAGGCAGTCACTCTAAAGGACGGCGTCAGCGCCGCGTTTGACGGCGATTATATCGTCGTGACGGCGCAAAATCTGACAGGCTCGCAGTTTAAAAACTATTTTACGGGCACAGTGACGCTTAATACTTCGTCAGGCTCCGCCGCCTCGTCGAGCAAGGCAATCTGCACGGGATATACCGTTTTGGTTGACAAAAAGACCTACACCGTGGTCGTTATGGGCGACATCAACGGCGACGGCAAGATAGCGATGATAGATTACGTCAAGCTAAAGCGTGCCGTACAAAACCTCGACAAGCTTACGGGCGCGTACGAAAAAGCCGCTCACATCACGGGAGCAAGCAAGATAAAGCTCGTCGATTATATCAGACTAAAGCGTTACGTGCAGGGGCTCGATACGCTGTTACCAAACTAAACAAACAAGGCAGCAACCTTAGCGGTTGCTGCCTTTTGTATTACGTGTCCTTATACTCTCTGTAAACGTCCATAAACTCGTCAAAGCTTTCGCAGAACATATCGACTGTGACGGGGGAGAACTGAGTGCCTCTGCCGCCGACGATTTCTTTGTAAACGGAGTCTATGTCCCACGGCTCCTTGTAGCACCGTCTCGATGCCAGAGCGTCAAAGACGTCAACCACGCTCATCATGCAGCTGTACTTGTTGATTTCGTCGCCCTTTAGCCCGTGATAGCCCTTGCCGTCCCATCTCTCGTGGTGCTCGTCTGCTATTACGGCGGCGAGCTTGATAATCTCGTTATCCGAGCCCGACAAAAGCGCCTTGCCGTAAGCAGCGTGCTTTTTGACCTCGGCAAATTCCTCCTCCGTAAGGCGTGCCGGCTTTGAAAGTATCGTCTCACTGATAGCAAGCTTGCCTACGTCGTGCAGCATGGCGGCGAGCCCGATATTGTATGCCGTCTCGTCGTAGGCTCCGTCGCGCTTTGCGAGAATCTGCATATACTTAAATACTCTCTGTATGTGTCCGCCGTTGTCTGCGGATTTGTTTTCGGATATAGTGGCGAGGTTTTTGACTATCTCATAGTGGTTTGTACGGGTGGACTCCATGAGCCGCTTGGTCTTTTCGGCATATACGTAGCCGTCGCTCTGCATCTTGGCACTGTTGCGCGCTATGAAAATCAAAAACAAAAACACGAGCGTCAGCTGACAAAACCTCGGTAAAAAGCCGTATATCAGCGATGCCGGCAGGCTGACTATAACGGGGTCGTCGAATACTATCGAAAAATAAACCGATGCAATATGTCCGATAAGCAGCATAGCCGACGAAACGACGTAGGTTATGACCGTGACTTTTTTGTTGAAATAAAGTGAAGCCTTTAACAGCGGCAGTACGAGTATCATGATGACGTGCATGCTAAGCACCGAATACGCCATCAGTATAATGGCACATTCGTCGAGTATAATCATATACTTGACCCACGCTTTTTCTATTTTTAAGAGCGTGCCGATGATAAAGCTAAAAGCCGAAAAAGGCAGTATGGCAAGCGTGAGCAACAGTATCTTGCTGCTGTCGAGGATAAATACGCCCGCCGCGTTTAATACGTACATCAAAATGCAACACAGCAATACCGCGATGTCCAGCATACCGGAAACGCGGTTTATCCTGCATTCATTCTGTTGCTTGCTGTATGAATAAAAATCCTGTGCAGTGTCTTGCCCGAGCGAAATACGGACACCGTCTTTTTTTTGTGCCTATATTCTTGCCCTTCATTTGGATTTTTGACCTCCCGAATAAAGTTAGCATTAAGTCAATATGTATATTATATCATTAATTTTTGAATATTGCAATATATTAACGCAAAAAACCTTGCATCACTGCAAGGTTTGCATTTTTTTGTTTTGTATTTTTATGATTACTTCGGTATAACCGTCACATTCCGACCTCGTGCACTCGGCGTTTATGCCCGATTCGCTCAGGGTGCCTATCGCGCGTTCTATAGTATTGTAAAAAAACTTTATGTCGCTGATTTTGCCTATCAGTCTCGGTTTTTTGGGCTCGACCACTGCTCGGCGCGCAGTTAAGTACAGCTCTATCATCTTTTCCGTTTCGGCGGCGGAGAGCTGTCTGTCTGCCGTGCGGCGTATGAGCCTTAGGCGGTCGTATGCGTCGTCCACTCTCAAAAACGCCCTCGCGTGCCTTTCGCCGAGCCCTGCCTTAAGCAGTATGCTCCGCTCCTCGTCGCAGAGCCTCAGCAGTCTCAGCTTGTTGCAGAGGCAGGACTGAGTTATCGCGAGCTGACGCGCAAGCTCTGCCTGCTTGATGCCCGTGCGGTCTATAAGCTCGAGCAGTGCCGTCGCTTCCTCAAACATATTGAGCTTTGACCTTTGTATGTTTTCGATGAGCGAAAGCACGTTGATTTCGGCGATGCTGTCTGTGATAAGGCAGGGTATCTTTGTCATCCCGAGCGAAATGCAGGCACGGTAGCGCCTTTCGCCTGCGACTATCTCGTACGGGGGAGCGGTCACTCTGATGCCGTTGATTTCGGTGCAGGGCACGTCTGGGCGTCTGCGCACCGTTATCGGCTGTAAAAGCCCGACCTCCCTTATGCTGTCTCTGAGACTGTCGAGCTCGGTGCGGTCAAAGTCGCGGCGAGGCTGGCGTGGGTTGGGTATAATCATATCCGCGGTGAGGTAACATAGGTTGCCTTTGCTTTTTTGCATCAGCTTTGACAACATAAAACGACCTCCAAACAAAAAGAGTATGGCTATTTATACCATACTCGCATTGTCTTATTTTGCCGTAAACTGTCTGTCAAAAAAACTTTTTTACCTTGAGGCTCGGGACGCCGTCGTGCAATACGCATTCGCCGAGCGCCTTAAAGGCGCCGTCAACAAATACCTTGTAGGTTTGCCCTGCCGAGTATTCGCCGAGGCTATTGCGCTCGAAGCCGAGGTGAACCCCGTTGCAAAACAAAGATGCGATTTCGCCGCTAAGGCGTATCGTGTCAAAGTCAAAAAGGTCCTCGGGCTTTATCAGCTTTTGCTCGATTTGAGACGGTGACATCTCTTTGAGTGCGTCAAGAGTAATCGCGTCCGCAATATCAAACCTGCCTGCCGACAGTCGTCTGAGGCTCGACATAACGGCTCCGCACCCGAGATATGCGCCTATATCCTCGCACAGAGTGCGGATATATGTGCCTTTGCTGCATTTGACGTCGAGATAAAACGCACCTTCCGTGCAGGAGGGGATAATGCTCTCAACGGTAATTTCGCGGCTTTGACGCTCTATGCTGACGCCGCTGCGCGCGAGGTCGCATAGCTTTTGACCTCCGACCTTGAGTGCCGAGTACATCGGCGGCGTCTGCAAAATCCTGCCTACAAAGTGTCTGCAAGCATCACAAAACGCGTCAAAATCGGGTAACTCGCCGTCGTACTGCGACAGCTTTTTGCCCGTGACGTCCTGCGTGTCGGTCGTATAGCCAAACTCGATGCCGGCGAGATAATGCTTGTCGTGCGACATGATATAGTCGCTCGCACCTACCGCACTGCCTATCATTACAGGCAAAACTCCCGTGGCGAGCGGGTCGAGCGTGCCGCCGTGACCTGCTTTTTTGACGTTGCAGGCGCGCTTTACGATATTAACTACGGTCTGCGAAGTCATATCGGACGGCTTGTCGATAATCAAAAGCCCCGTCATACGAGGGTGTCCTTTAATTTATCCGCGAGCATCTGACCTACGTTTTGAGTGTCTATCGGCACTCTGCAGCCTGCGGCGTGCAAGTGACCGCCGCCGCCGAAGTTTTGCGACGCAAAAGCCGCCACGTCGTAGTAATCGTTACTGCGGAGGCTGATTTTCTTTTCGTTGCCCTTGACGCGGACGAGTGCCGAAACCTCGACGCCCTTTACCTGCCTCGGGATTTCGTGGAGGTTGTCCATATCCTCCTCGGCGGCACCGAGTTTATCCATCAGCACGGGGTCGAGCTCGACGACCGCGAGCTTGCCGCCCAAATAAAACCGCATTGAATTGTACGCCGCCTTTGCGAGCTCTATCTGTACGAGCGTCTTTTGCTCAAAAATCTGTCTGTTGATGAGTGCAAAGTCGATGCCCGTCTTGATAAGCTCTGCCGCCATGACGTAGGTTTCGGGTCTCGTAGCGGAATATTTAAAGCATCCGCTGTCGGACGAGATAGCCGCGTATAGCGCCTTGGCGATGTCCTTGTCAAGCTCTACGCCGAGGCACTGAATAATCTCGTAGATTATTTCGCCGCAGGCAATATAACCGTCTCTCAGCAGCAGTCTTTGGCACTCTACGGTGTTGACTTGGTGGTGGTCGATAGAGAGGTCAAAGACGGGGACTAACTCGGCTTTGTAAGCTCCGAGCATATTGCGCGAAGCTATATCGACCGAAACGTGCGTGCCTGACGGAGTGTCGGTCAAAAACCGTTCTGCGCCTATAAACGTAAGCTTTTCGGGCATACGGTCGCAGACGAAGATGCGCACCTGTCTGCCGAGGCGCTCGAGAGCGAGCGCAAGGGCGGTGGCACTGCCTATCGTGTCGCCGTCTGGCGAAGCGTGGCAATATAGCGTTATGCAGTCGCACTGCCTGAGAAACTCGGCGGCTGCCGCCGACGTGATTTCAGTTCTGCTGTTCATTTTGAGCTTCCTTTAATATTTCGGCAATGTTTATGGCTCTTTCGGCGCTGTTGTCGCGCAAAAACACGAGCTTTGGCGTGATGCGCATATTGAGCCTGTGAGCGAGCTCACGGCGAATGTAGCCGTTTGCGGAGCTAAGTCCGTCCTTTACTCCCTCGTCGTTGCCCAATACGCTGTAATAAACCTTTGCGAGCGAAAGGTCTCTCGTGACCTCGACTGCCGAAATGCTGATAAACCTTTCACTGACGCGAGGGTCCTTGACGTCGCGGAGTATGGAGGTCATTTCCTCGGTGACCTGCTGATTTATCTTGTCCTGTCTAAAAGCCATTATCTTGCAATCTCCTCCATGATAAAGGCCTCAAACTCGTCGTTCTCTTTGACGTCGGCAAATTTTTCGAGGCCTACGCCACATTCGTAGCCGGAGGTGACCTCCTTGACGTCGTCCTTAAAGCGACGGAGTGACGAAATCTTGTCCTCGGTGATTACTACGCCGTCACGGATAACCCTGATGAGGGCGTTACGGGCAATCTTGCCGTCGAGGATATAGCAACCTGCTATGGTGCCGATGTTGGGAACCTTGATGCACTGACGAACCTGTGCTCTGCCGAGTATGGTCTCCTTAAACTTGGGAGCGAGCATACCGTTCATAGCGGCGGTTACTTCGTCTATGCACTCGTATATTACGCGGTAGGTGTGTATGTCAACCTTGGAGCGTGCGGCTGCGTCGAGCGCCATACGGTCGGGACGGATGTTAAATCCGATGATGATGGCGTTGGAAGCACTCGCGAGCATAACGTCGCCCTCGTTGATGGCGCCGACACCTGCGTGAATGACCGAAACCTTAACCTCGTCGTTGGTGAGCTTTTCGAGGCTCGCCTTGACTGCTTCGGCAGAGCCCTGAACGTCTGCCTTGACGATGATGGCGAGTTTCTTGATACCGCTGCCGATCTGATTAAAGAGGTCGTCGAGGCTGGCTCTCGAGCCGCCCTCGAGCTGCTTTGCCTTTTGCTCTGCCTTGCGGCGGTCTGCGAGCTCGCGCGCCATTCTCTCGTCGGTGACTGCCTGGAATACGTCGCCTGCCTCGGGAACCTCGGCGAGACCCATGATTTCGACGGGGACGGAGGGACCTGCAACTGCTACCTTGCGTCCGGTGTCGTCGGTCATGGTACGAACCTTGCCGACTGCGGTGCCTGCGATAACGATATCACCGTTGTGGAGAGTACCGTTTTGAACGAGCACCGTGGCAACTGCGCCCTTGCCCTTGTCGAGCTTGGCTTCGATAATGGTACCCTTTGCCTGTCTGTCGGGATTTGCCTTCAGCTCGAGCATATCCGCAGAGAGCAGTATCATTTCGAGCAGCTTGTCGATGCCCTGCTTTTTGAGAGCCGAAACGGGACAAACGATAGTATCGCCGCCCCACGCTTCGGGCAGTAAATCGTATTTTGTTAGCTCTGTCATGACGCGGTCGGGGTCTGCACCCGGGCGGTCAATCTTGTTGATAGCTACGATGATGGTGACACCTGCGGCCTTGGCGTGGTTGATAGCCTCGATAGTCTGAGGCATGATGCCGTCGTCTGCGGCTACGACAAGGACTGCAATATCGGTGACGTTGGCGCCTCTGGCACGCATGGCTGTAAACGCTTCGTGACCCGGGGTGTCGAGGAAGGTGATGGGTCTGCCGTCGATGGTTACGCGGTAAGCACCGATAGCCTGAGTAATGCCGCCTGCTTCGCCTGCGGTGACGTTGGCGTGACGGATTGCGTCGAGCAACGAGGTCTTGCCGTGGTCAACGTGGCCCATGACGCATACGACGGGCGCTCTGGGCTGGAGCTTATCCTCGGGGTCGGGCTCTTCGTTAAAGAGCTTATCCTCGATGGTGACGACGATTTCCTTTTGGCACTTGATGCCGAATTCGTCGCAGATAAGGTATGCGGTATCATAGTCAATCTTTTCGTTGACGTTGACCATGAGTCCCATTTTCATAAGGCGCTTTATGAGCTCGCCTGCGTTAATCTTCATTTGCAGAGCAAGGTCTCCGACGGTGATTTCCTCGGGCAGCTCGAGGTGGAGCTGTACGGGCTTTGGCTTTTGGGGCGGCTGCTGAGGCTTGCCCTTTTGAGGCATAGGCATCTGACCCTTGCCCATCTTGCTCTCACGGGCTGCCTTGGTACCGAGCTGCTCGTGGTTTTTCTTTTTAATCTTTTGCTTGTTGCTGTCGCTGCCCTCGCCCTGGTCGTAGCTGAGAACCTTGTCGTCATACTTTGACAGGTCCACGTTTGCGTTGCCGCGGGTATCGACTATGCGCACCTCGTCTCTCGAACGCTTTTTCTGAGGTTGCTGAGGCTGCTTTGGCTTTTGCTGCTGAGGCTGTGCCTGCTGGGGCTTTTGACCCTGCTGCTGAGGCTTTTGAGCCTGCTGAGGCTTTTGGGCAGGCTTTGACGACTGAGCGACCTGCTGCTGAATCTTTTTGCGCGCCTCCTCGGCTGCGGCTGCCGCCTTGGCTTCCTCTGCCTTGCGAGCGGCTTCTTCTGCTTCTTTCTTTGCCTTTTTGACTTCGTCGTACTGCTTGAAATAAGCAGTCAAGTCAACCTGATTATTGAGAGTAAGCATCTCAAAAATCATGCTCAGCTCTTCCTCGTCAAGTACGGTGTTGTGCGTCTTGCCGGTGAGACCGAATCCGGATAGTATATCTACCAAATCCTTGCTCTTGAGCTCTTTACCGCCTAAGGTAAAGTCCTTTGCGAGCGAGCTGATTTTAATTTTTTCACTGGTTGTTGCCATATTAGTTACCTCCCAAGATAGTTGTGTCCGCAACGCGGTCGTAAAACGACGCAAAGTCGTCTGTGAGTATGGCGACTGCGGCACATTCGCCCTTGCCGACGGCACTGCCCAGCTCACTCATCGTGAGCGAAAGGCGGCACAGCCTGACGTGGCGAAACGCCGATTTGTCTCCTACAACCTTTGCCGTGTTTGCGGAGGCATCTGCCGCGAGTAATATTATCTTTGCCTTGCCGCTTTTGACTGCGGTCAAAACGTTATTTGTTCCAGATGTCAGGGCACCTGCCTTGGCGGCGAGTCCCAACATTCCCCTAAGCTTATCCACGCGGCAAACTCCTTAGTTATTTTGAAAAGCAATCTGAAAGCAAATCATAGGTTTCATCGCTGACGCGGCACTTAAATGCCCTCTCAATGCGGCGCGCTCTTTTAGCGAGCGCAAGGCACTCTGCACATTTGCACAGATATGCGCCTCTGGTCTGAGCCTTGCCGCCTATATCGGGTATCACGGTGCCGTCCGGCGCTTTGACAATACGGAGGAGTGTGCTTTTGTCCTTCATCTGTCCGCAACCGAGACATTTACGCAGCGGAATCTTATTTTCGCTCATCAAATCACGTCATTCTGGGCAGAAACGCTCTTGATGTCAATCTTGAGGCCGGTAAGCCTTGCGGCAAGACGGGCGTTTTGACCTTTTTTACCGATAGCGAGCGAAAGCTGGTCGTCGGCGACGATGACTCTGTACGCTCTTTCCTCGTCGGCAAAGCGAGTAACCGATATAACGTTAGCAGGTGCAAGTGCCGAGCTGACGTAGGTCTCGGGAACGTCACTGTATGTGATGATGTCGATTTTTTCACCTGCGAGCTCGTTGGTGACGTTGTTTTTGCGCGCACCGTTGGGGCCTATGCAGGAGCCGATGGGGTCAACGCTCGGGTCGTTTGAAATAACCGCAATCTTGGTACGGCTGCCCGGCTCGCGTGCGATGGATTTGATTTCGACCGTGCCGTCGGCGATTTCGGGAACCTCGAGCTCAAAGAGCTTGCGAACGAGGTCGGGCTGAACTCTCGAAAGAACTACGCTGGGACCTCTCGTCTCTTTTTTAATCTCGGTGATATAAACCTTAATCTTTTGACCAACGCGGAACTCCTCGTCGGGAATCTTGTCTCTCGAATAGAGTACCATCTCGTTATTGCCTATCTGGAGCGAGGTGTTGCCGGTAGTGCCGTCGTATCTGACGACGGTGGCGGTGACAATCTCACCCTTGCGGCTCTCGTACTCTCGTGCGAGGTTGCCGCGCTCTGCCTCGCGGATGGCCTGAATAATAACCTGCTTTGCCGCCTGCGTGGCAATGCGGCCAAAGTCCTTGGTCTTGACCTCTACCTCGTAAACGTCATCGAGACCGAGGCGCTTGTTTTTTGCCTTGGCGTCCTCGAGCGAAATCTCGCACTTGGGGTCTTCGACGGTTTCTACGACGGTGTACTGAGTATAAACCTTAAAATTGGCTTTTTCGCTGTCGATGCGTACAGCGCATTTTGCGTGCTCGCCGATCTCCTTTTTGATGGCGGTCTGGAGAGCTGCCTCGACTTTTTCGGTCATGTAAGACTTGGGGATGCCGTGCTCTTTTTCGAGCAGGTCGAGGGCTTCAAAAAACTCTTTGTTCATAACAAATCACTCCTGATTCATCCGCACCAGGCCGTGAGCCTGGAAATAAGTTTGCGGTCTATTTTTATTTCTTTTTCATTACAAATGATAAAAATCGCCTCGCCGTCGTAGTGAGACAGCGTGCCGACGTACTCCTTGCTGCCGTCTAAAGCCTTAAACAGCTTGGCAGTGACGGGGTAGGTGCCTGCTATGGCAAAGTCGTAGTGTGTGTCCGCCGTCAGCTCGCGGTCGAGACCTGCGCTCGAAACGATGAGGTTATAAGACGTTTCGAGAGGGTTGAGCTCGTCGATAACGGGATTGATAGCGTCTGTCACGGTCTGACAGTCGTCGATGTCGATGCCGCCGTCCTTGTCTATCTCAATCTCGAGGTTGTACTCGGTGACCTCTTTGCCGAAGGTGACGTTCCAGACTCTGTAGCCGAGGCTTTGGATGATAGGCTCTGTCAGCTCGCGTGCACGGGAAGCGACGTTGCCCTTTTTGTCTGCCATAAATACCTCCAAAACAAAACTTAAGAGTGGTCGTTAATGACCACTCTTAAACCATGATTTTTACTTTCTGTACTTATTATAACAAATGCAAATCAAAAAGTCAATACTTTTTTTACTGCTCGGGCATAAAACCCGACAGCTTTGCTTTTTCCCAATCAATAAACAGTACAGGCTGCTTGTTTGGCTTGCCGCGAGAGTTTTTGCCGGGGATGACCGCCTCGGTGAGACAGCCTGCGGCTTTGAGGTTATTGATAGACTCCGTGGCGATTTTTTTGTTTGCGCCCTTCAAATGTTTGATGCAATAATCTACCGCTTCGGGTATGACGGGGCGCTGACTTTCACGCAGATAATCAAACAGTTTGGCGTAATACGCGCCGTGTATTTCGTTATCGGTAGGCAACACTACGACTTTGCTGGCGGTCTCTTGCAGGCTCTTGGAAAATGAACCGTTGATGCCGTATATTACGACGTCCTTGTGGTAAAAGTTTTTGAGAAACGATGTGACGGAGCCAAAATGCCCGTCGCCCGAAAAGAGTATAAATACGCCGATGTCGCTCGATGACAGTGCTCTCTGATAAATATTGTCGAGTATGATAAAGTCTGTAAAGTCCTTTACTACTCCGCTGGGACTGCGTGTGTCGATGATTTTGTTTGAGTACAGACGGATGCGGCCAATCTCATCCGCGAGGCTCTTGTGTGAAAAGTCGGCAAAAAACATGACGTCAACGAGGTTGTAGTGACGGTTCAAATCCTCAAACCAGTCCTTGATGTTGGGCTGCATCGAGTAATTTTGCTTTAGCGATATGTACCAATGCTCATAATCGACAAAAGCTACCGCCTTTGGCAACGACGCACGCGAATCTATCGGTTCTTCGACGACTTTTTTGTAAAATAAACTGATAACCATTCCTCCTTTCCATAAAAGATTAACGCTTTATATTACTATAAAACTCTTTAATTGTCAACCGTCAATGCGCTTGTAAAGCTCTTTTTTATACAGCTCGTCGTCTATCGGCAGGGTGACGGTTTTGCAAAGCCATGTGGATAGCAGTACGGCGTCCATTATTTCCACGCTGCGCAGTCCTTCTCTGCCGTCGATATAAAGCTCTGCCTTGCCGAGTATGGCGTCAACGAAGTTTTGCAATATGACGCAGTGGGGGGTGTCGTGGCTTTCGACGATGATTTCGTCAGACATCTGAGGCGAGGTGGTATCTATTATCCAACGCTTGTCGTATTCGTCTATCGTTTCGGTGAGTGCGTTTAGGCGTATGACGCCGTTTTCGCAGATGAGCTTGCCGCCCGTGCCCGAAATCTCGAGCCTGTCCGAGCCGGGACATTCGCCGGTCGAAGCGATAAACACGCCCGTAGCGCCCGAGGGAAACTCAAAATATGCCGTTACGTCGTCCTCGACCTCTATATTGTGCCACTTGCCGAAATGGCAGAAGGAATGCACGCTCTGCGGCATTTCGCCGAGTATCCACTGCAAAAGGTCTATCTGGTGGGGGCACTGGTTAAACATCAGACCGCCGCCTTCGCCGCGCCAGGTGCCGCGCCACGCGCTGACCTCGTAGTAGCTCTGCGGACGGTACCAGTTGGTATTTATCCACGAAACGCGTTTTATCTTGCCGAGTATGCCCGACTCGACTATCTCTTTGACACGCTTGTAGATAGCGCCTGCGCGCTTGTTAAACATAATCGAAAAAACCTTGCCCGACCTGTCTGCGGCATCGTTCATAGCCTTGACCTGCTCTGTATAAACGCCTGCGGGCTTTTCGGTCAGGACGTTAATGCCACGGTTAAACGCTTTGATGGCTATTTCGGGGTGGAAAAAGTGAGGCGTGGCTATAACTAAGGCGTCTATCAGTCCGCTGTCGAGCATCGCGTCCACGTCGGTAAACGCGCTCACTCCGTCGTACTTGTCGGTGACGAGCTTGACGTTTGAGTAGCTCGAATCGCACACGGCGGTAAGGAAAGCGTTTTTTACGTTGTGAGCTATCATTTCGGCGTGCTTGCGCCCCATGTGTCCGAGACCTACGATACCAAATCTAACAGTGTCCATAACAGCACCTTCCTTTGGATGAATTATACCACCGAATTGTTGCGCCGTCAATATTTTTCTGAGGTCAGATACTCGTAAAGGCGTGACAAAATGCGCTTTTCGAGCCTCGAAATATAGCTCTGCGAAATGCCAAGCATATCGGCGACCTCCTTTTGGGTATATTCTTTGCCCTCCGAGCCGTCGTAGGTGATTCCGAAGCGCAGCTCGATGATGTTGCGGTCGCGCGGCGACAGCCTGCACAGCGCACGGCGGACGGTCTTTCTTTCCTCGCTTTCCTCGAGCCTGCGATAGACGAAATCGCCGTCGGTGCCGAGCAGATCCGACAGTAAAAGCTCGTTGCCGTCGTAGTCGATTTTGAGCGGCTCGTCGAGCGAAACCTCCGACCTCTGGCAGGTGGTTTTGCGCAGGAACATCAGTATTTCGTTCTCAATGCACCTGCTCGCGTAGGTGGCGAGCTTTATCTGCTTGTTTGGCTTAAAAGTCGTGACCGCCTTCATCAGCCCTATCGTGCCTATCGAAATGAGGTCTTCGATACCCACGCCCGTGTTTTCAAACCTTTTGGCTATGTAAACGACGAGCCGCAGGTTGTGCTCGACTAAGGTTTTGCGCGCCTCGATATCCGTTTGCGCGCGCTCGATCAGCTCGTTTTCGGTCTCGGCAGGCAGTGGGGGAGGGAGCGAAACGGCTCCGCCCACGTAGCATACGCCGTCAAGCCCGGCGAGCCGATAAATCAGCCCTACGATAGCGTCATACGCCGATTTTACTGTCATAATAGCACCTCTCTATAAGATTGATTGCGGCAAAAGCCCGTTTGCTCCGCCGTAGCTCTCGGCGTCTGATATCGCTATCGCCGCCTTTACCGTGCGCTTGCGCGAGCCGTCGTAAACCGTTATGCGGTCGGGGATAAAAAACGCAAGACTGCCGCTGCCGATTGCCGAAGTTATGTAAACCTCATCGCGCACTGCGGTAAGCTGTGGAGGCAGGCAGGAGCGGCATATCAATATAAGCGGCAGTCCCGATTTGGGCTCGGTGGCGATATTGCCGCTATCCACCAAAAGGCAGGCATCGACCTTTGCTTTGTCTTTGATTATTACCGCTCTGATTGTTTTAGTATCGTGACGCCTTTTGCATATCAGCAGGTAAATCAGCGCAGGCGGCATCAGTAATAATGCGGTTGTTATAAGCAAAAACGGGCTGATACTGCCGTATTGCACTCCTGATAACGAGTATATCGCGCTCACTAAACCGCCTGACGCGGCAGTCGTAGCACCGTAGGCAAAGCAGTCAGACGCGAGCTGCTTTTTACTCTTATACCCAAAGGCGATAAGGCAGATAACCGCGGCGCATATAAGCGCGGATAAAAAACATAACCAAGTGTATATTATGTAAACAGATACGAGCGCGTACAGCGCACCGACGAGCGCCGCAACCGACAGCCTTATTACGCCCGTGAAATGATGCGTCAGCCTCGACGAGACGTAAAGGCAGGCAAAATCAAGGCAAAAGTTTATAAAAACGTATTCGTCGGCATATATTACTACTGTTTCACCGTCCATCTTTTTTGCACCTCCCGACGTCATTGTATGCTTTTGACGCCGAGATTATTGTCGCAAAGGGGGAGGTGGGACAAATTATTTGCGGAGGCTCTTTATGAAGCGCAAAATCGCTCTTTACATTTGCACCGTGCTATTGTGCATAGGGTTTATTATGGCTTTTCGGTCAGCCGAAGATGCCGTGCAGGTCGGCGCCTTAGGTGACTATTGCGGTAGCTCTGTAACCGAGCTGCTGAGATATCTTTTGAGGTAACCGCCATTTACATATCAATAAAGCCGCTCAAACTGCGCGTCAGCATATTCGCCCTGCCATGCTTTGTGCTCGTCTGCTGTGTCGAGGGTATCGCTTCCGCGGCGATTATCCTTTCGGCGGCTATCATACACGAGTGCGGTCATCTGTATATGATTAAGCGGCGAAACGCCGAGATAAAATGCGTCTTTATCGAGCCGATGGGCGCGCGAATACTCTATGACGGGCTCAGAACATCGTATAGCAGTGACCTGCTTATTTCACTCGGAGGCGTGGCGTGGGGGAGCGCGGCGGCACTGCTCGGTGCGAGCGTATTCGCCTTGATAAAAAACGAGTACGTCCTGCTCTTTGTGCTGACAAATATCGCCCTCTCGGCAGTCAATCTTTTGCCGATAGCCTCGCTCGACGGAGGTAAAGCGATAAACGCTTATCTCTGCAATTTATACGGCACCGAGTGCGCAGGCGCGGAAGGCAGAGTGCTCGACGCGATAAGCAAGCTGCTGCTTTTGACGGCAAACGCTTTTGCACTGGTAAAAACAGGTTTTAATACCGGATTTTGCATACTCTTAATATTACAAATAGTCTCTTTAATGTCATATTAAGTATTGCAAACTCGCGCCTTGTGTGATACAATACATTTAATAATATATATTGGGGTATTGCATTATGAAAAAAGCGGTCATCGTTACCACACTCTTACTGATAGCTCTGTGCCTGTTGCTCGCGAGCTGTGCGTCAGGCACTGATGCAAACGAGTCGTCAAACGCCGAGTCTCACGTGTCAAAGCAGACGGTTTCGGAGGCAGACGATGACAGCGAGGAGGAGAGCGAGGAGTCTTTAGAGTCTCAGGACGAGACTTCGACCGAATACGAGCTCGAAATGATAAATACCGATAACAATTACCTCGAGATTATAGGTTCGAGCTACACCGACGACGAGTATCAAAACCTCCTGCAGGACAAGACCAAGGTTTTTGTCGTCGTAGGCAGATGCGAGGAGGACGCGGTTATCACCGCCGAAACAAAAAACGAGACCGTCACCTGCAACAGCTGGCACGGTATGTTCAGCGTCAGATTAAAGGTCACTGGCGGCAGCTCGACGAGAGTGCGTATCACCGCTGAGGGCGGCAAAAAAGAGATAACCACCTTTGACGCAAAGCCGAGTACACCTTCGGGTGATATGTGGCCTATCGTTTCGTCTAACGGTTATAGGTTCTTTTTCCAAAAAATGATGCCCGACTACACTCATACAAACACCCTTACCGCCATGCAGCAGAGCTCACTGACAGCCAAGGTTTCGGCTCGCGTCAAGCAGCTCAAGGAGTACAAGCCCGACGCCGAGATTATCTATATGATAGTGCCTTCCGCCGCGACTATATACAGCGAAGAGGTACCGAGCGACTACAAGCAGGGCAAGGGCGAGAGCCGCCTCGAGCAGGTAAACCAAGCTATCAAGGACGGCGGCGGCATCGTTATAGACCTTACCGAAGTTTTTGCAGAGCATAAAAACGACGATATGGGACTTTACTGGCGCACCGACAGCCACTGGAACGACTACGGCGCTTTTGTCGCATACACCGCGCTGTTTGACAAGATTTCAGAGCTTTTCCCCGACGCGGCGCCGAGGCTCGAGATAGAGTTTGACTGGATAGAGGACGAGTATTACGGCGGCGATATGCTGTTTTACTGCGGATACGACTATTCGTTAGTCAGAGAGTACGGCTGGCTGAGAGTGCCGAGCTTTGATATGGACAGTTCCATCACCTCGGTCGAAAGATACCGCGAAAACAACGAGCGCCTCATTTACAGCGAGGATTCCACAGCAGAGCTCAATATGGGTACGGGCGACCCCGATCTGCCCAACCTCTACGTTCTCAGAGACAGTTACAGTGCTTCGATATTCGACATCATCCCCGACAGATGCAACAACTGCCACTATAAGTCGATGTGGAGCTACAGCTTTAAGATTAACGATATCAAAAAATACGACACCGACTACGTGGTTTACATCGTTTCCGAATGGAATATTGATTCGATTATTTCAGGTTGATTATGAAAAAGATTTTTATAACTTTGATCGCGATAATCACGGTTTTGCCGTTGTGTATCTACGCAGAGGTCGAGCCCTATGAGCTAAAGCTGTCCGCCGACGATATTTACTGCCACAACGGCAAGGTGATAAACGTCACCGTCACGCTCGGCAAAATCGAGGTTTCGGGCGGCGTAGGCTACGTGTATTTCGAGCTGTTTTACGACAAATCAAAGGTCGAGCCCACCGTGCAAAACGACCCCGATAACGAAAACTCGGGCATGAACGCCTTTTTGGTAACCAAGCCCGACGACAAGTGGGAGGGGCTTTGCCGACTCGATACCGAGAGGGGCTGCTACGAGCTCGCATATATGACAGAGAGCACGGCTTTGGCTGCTGCAGACGCGTCGATAGTCGTCACGGTACCGTTTAAGGTAAAGGACAACAAAGACGGCATAGAGTTTTATATCGGCGACAACGCCTGCGCGGATTACGGCTTTAAGCAGTACTACGCGAGCGGCGACAATCTGTTTGTAGAGGCTTCGCCAGAGCCTCCTGCAAAGCCGGCGGTCGATTACATTACTTTTGATACTATCGCTTTCAAAAAAAACGAAGGCGTTTCATACAGGCTGACTGCGGCAGGCTATGACAGCGGATGGCAGTCCGGCTCGGTTTTTAAAGGGCTGACGCCTGCGACGGCTTATACGGTTATATGCCGCTACGACTCGCACGGCGCCAACGCGGACGTGTCAGAGAGCCTTAACGTCAATACCCTGCCCGAAACGATTACCCTAAACAGCGGCTCGGACTACCAAATAGACGATAAAACGTCGTTTTTGCTCGGAGTATGCGAAAAGGTAAGCTATGCCGATTTTATCAAGCAGTTTTATAACGCAAAGCTGACTGTCAAAAATATCGGCGGCAAGGTCGTCACGGGCGGCTATATCGGCACGGGTACTACGGTAGAATTATACGACGCCTCGGGCAAGCTGATAGACAGCGTTTGCGTAGTGGTTATGGGCGATTTGAGCGGTGACGGCGAGATTTCGAGCGCCGACATTCTGCTGATAAAACGCGCGTATCTCGGCACCGCAAAGCTGTCTGACTGCCAGACTGCTTCGGCACTCGTGGCAGGCGGCGACAGCATAAAACCCGTTGACTATCTGATGATAAAGAGACACTTTGGCGGCACTTATAATATTTACTTAAAAAAATGATTAAATTATACTTGTAATTTTGTCATATTGATGATATAATCAACATTTGTAAAGGCATTTCTTGGAGGTTAAATTATGAAAAAAGCGATTGCCATCCTACTCAGCCTTGCTATGCTCACCGTAGTTTTTGCAAGCTGCAGTCAACTCAAGGACGACGAAAAAGGCGCGGTTATTTCCGTATATCTTTCTGAGTTCCCCGACACACTCGATCCGGCTCTCATACAGCTAAACGATGAGACGAGCCAGATTTTGAATCTGATTTTCGAAAGTCTTACTACCATAGATGCCAATGGCAACGTAGTCGGCTCACTCGCCACTAAATGGTACGGCGAGTATGACGAGATTTATGACGAATACAAGATGTATTTTGAGCTCAAGGACACCTCGTGGGACGACACCACCGGCGTACAGGCTCAGCATATAGTCGATGCTTGGGCACGCATACTCTCTCCCGAAATCGACAGCCCATACGCAGCGTTGCTTTATCCTATCAAAAACGCCAAGAATGTCAAAGCAGGCGTTATGACACGTGACGACCTCGGCGTAGCCGCAGAGGACGACACGTTGCTCTGCGTCACCTTTGAGCAGGATTACGACATCAACCTCTTTGCCGAAACCGTCAGTGACATCCACCTTTGCCCGCAGCGTGAGGACGTTATACAGCGTTCCGCCAACGAGGGCGAGGACTGGGCTGCCGACGCAGGCACCATCGTCTGCAACGGACCTTTTAGAGTTCAGGCGTTTGATGAAGGCAAAAAGCTCGTACTCGAGCGCAACAGCTATTATATGCGCGACCCCGATGAAGACGCTCTCGACAAGTACGTAGCTCCTTACCGCATCGTTTGCCTCTATCAGGAGGATTCGCTCGCGGATACAAGGTCGGTTGACGAAGCAGACCGCAAGACTCAGGCACAGTATCAGCTCGACAGATGGAATAACAACCAGATATTCTATATGGGCTCTTTTGACAAAGACCTTTACAGCAGCATGAAAAACAGCATCACCACAAAGAGCGTTCTTTCGTCCTGCTCGCTGTATTTCAACTGCGACGTTATCAAGGACGCGGACGTCCGCAACGCGATGTCCAAGTCTATTGACCGTAACAACATAGTAACCAATATCACGGGCACCGGCGAGGTCGCCGCTACCGGTATTGTTCCTACAGGCGTATTTGCCACCGGCAAGGGCACCAACTTCCGCACCAAGGCGTCAGATATTTACAGCACCTCGGCTGATACCTCCGCCGCACAGTCGCTCATGAGCGGCAAAAAGGCAGGCTCGATTACACTTACCTATCTCATTCCCGAGTCGGACGGACTGATAGCCTCCTACCGCAAAAAATGCAGCTACGTCAACGTTTACGAAGCAATCGCCAATGAGTGCAAGACCGCGTGGGAAGCTCTCGGCTTTAAGGTAACTCTCAAGGGCCTTAACCCCGTCGATTTCCGTGCCGCACTCACGGGACGCAATTTTGACGTAATACTCACCAACGTCATCGGTGACAGCACCGACGCATATACCTACCTCGCTCCTTACGCAAAGTATTACAGCGGCGCGGCTGTTTCGATTGATTTTTCGACCGCCGCATATTCGCTGCACTACACCAACTACGCGAGCGACGAATACGACGCCATCATTGACGAGGCAGTCGTTACCTGCGACCGTGCAAAGAGATTTGAGCTCATGCAGCAGGCAGAGCAAAAGCTCGCCGCAGATTGCCCCTCCGCTACGCTCTTCTACTACACCTACAATTACACAGCTAAGGGCTCGGTAGGCGGATATTCCACCAACTACTTTGGTCATGTCAATTTCACTAAGCTGACGCTCAAGGATTGGCGCTCCATCAACGCAGTTGAGGAAGAAGCAAGCCTCGCCGCAGAAGCAGAAAAAGCTGAATAACTTAAAAATTAAAATCCGTAGGGTTTAACATCCTACGGATTTTTTTGCGCAAAAAAGCCCAAAAGTTTGACGCTTTCGGGCTTGAAATATTACTTTTCGAGGAATGCTTTGATAAGGGGATACGACTTTTCTTTGAGAGTGGGGATTGCTTCTCTGCTGACCCAGCTCGACCAGTAGGTATAGCCGCCGAGCGTCAGTGTGCGCGGAGTAGCCATATAGTTAAAGTAACCGTTTACCTGGTCAACGGGTATCGTCTTGACGCCGGTAAACTCGCTCCTGAGCCAGAGCGTCATATCGACGAGGCATTCGCCCGGGAGACCGACGAAAAGATAACCTGCAAAGCTCATAACCGTCACGTCAACGTTGACGATGTGCGTAGTCAGCTCTTCCTGTGTATATTTGCTCTTGTAAAACAGCAGGTGGTAGAGCTGCATTGAACGCCATTTTTCGTCGATGAGGTGCTTTACCTTGTAGGCAGGCTCGCCTGCGGCGATAGCCTCCTCCACAGCCGCCTTTGCGTCGAGGAAACGCTTGTCCCAGTAGGCTTTATCCATGCGCTCGTGGGGGATATCCTCCTTCATGGGCAGGGGAATGGTAAAGGTATCTGTCTTGAATATCTGATTTGCATCGACCTTGTGTGCTTCGGTGTCAAAGGCATCCGCGAGCTTGCCGCCAAACCACTTTGCGAGGCGCTGACAGTCGGCGTCGCTGTCCTCGTATGTGCAATACATCGTGTTGTCCTTTTTGGTCGAAAGGTCGCCGCAAGGGCCGTTGAGATATACGCTGATGCCGCCGTATTTGGCTTCAAAGCTTTCGCTCATATATCCGGGCCAGTCGTGGTTATAGTGATACATTTTGTCGATGTCGGGGTGACGGCGCTGTTCAAATAGTACGCCTACGTCGGGGTGCGCCGCAAAGCGCGAAAGCGTGCCGATGGTTTCGCCCTTTTTGTTTACAAACTTAAAGAGATAAGCCTTTGGGTCGTTGGGGTTGTCAAAATATATCGGCTTGTCGAATACCGGCAGGTCGGGCTCGTAGCCCTGCAAAAGCATGATGCTCTTGTCCTCGGTGTGAGGTCGTCCCTGCTCATCAAAGCTCATGCCCGTCCAGATAGTGACGCCGCCGAGACCTTCGACGTATTGCTCGCGGTTAAAGGTACATTCGGTTCCGAAATCGGCTTCGCACGCGTAGAGGTCAAATTCCTCCGCCCTCGCTATCATGTCCTTGATGGGGGGCAAAGTGCGCTCGATAACGTTATCCATATATTCGCCCTCGAGAGCCTCTGCCTCGGGTGCGGCGTGAACCTGCAATTCATGATACCAGATGGATTTTTCGGGCAAACCGGTAGCTTCGCTTACGGCTTTGCGCCATCTGCGCGCCTCAAAGGGAAAGGTGCCGAGGAAATCAAAAGCGCATATCAGTGCTTTTTCGTCGCCTTTTTCGAGATAGATAAATCTGCCGTAAAGCTCAGTGCCGTAGGGCCAAACCTCTTTAAAGGTGCCGCGGAGAGGTACTTTGGCAAAACTGCATTTCATAATAAATATCTCCTTTATTTAAGTTGCTGTCATTATAGCACATTAAAGTCAAAACTGCAAGCGGTTAAAGAGTAAAAAAGACTATGTGGTGCCCATGCAAAGAAGCAATAAGCATTATTAAGTGATGTTTGCACTAATGGGCAAGTGATGTTGTGTTGACGCAAAGTGATGTGATGTGTTACACGTGAGCACCACTCACATCCACATGCACATCACTCGCCAAAGGCGAACATCACGTCTGTAGGGCGCATCACGTTCCACGCAGGGGAAAACATCGTAAAAAAAGCACGCCGAAGCGTGCTTTTTTAATGCTGGGGGAAGGTGGATTCGGACCACCGAAG
>DCHM01000044.1:49235-50878 GCA_002314835.1 Clostridiales bacterium UBA1752
CTCTGCCATTGAGCCACACCAGCGTGAAACCCAGCGCGCTTATGTAATATAGCATACGCACGCCGAAATGTCAAGGCTTTTTGCAAAACTTTTTTTATTTTTTTGGAGGGCGGTTAAGCCCTCCGTTTGTCTCATTGCTTGGCACGCAGAGCGTATGCAAAGCCTATCTTTTTGAGCTTGAGTATGACCGCGTGCACGAGGCACATAAGGAAAAGGAACGAAACTGCGAATATCAGCAGATAGTAGATAAAATCGAGGTTGTAAAACTGTCCTATAGCCATCTGAGTAAATATGATGGGCGAAACGGCGTCGATCGAGAGCTTTGACACGGGTATGGCTATCAAAAGCGCCGCCGTGACGGTGTACATGACGCAATAGATATACATTTTGCGTATTTCGCTCATACGGTAGCCGAGTATGCGAGTGAGCGAAATGCCGCGCTTATTGCGCTCTATCATCATGCTGACGACTAAATACAGCACCGTGAGATATACTATCGAAGCTGCTACGAGCGTCAGACGGATAAAGGTATTCATCGTCTGCAGCTGAAAGTCAAAGGCGCGTATTATGTCGTTTTTTGTCATAGAGGTGTCTATGAGGTTTGCGTCGATGTCGAGCGGTGTACCCGAAACCAAGGTGTTATAGTAGGTGTCCGATACGTTAAATATCTCGCGCATCGCGTCTATGTCTATATAAACCTCGAGCGAAGCGCCCGTTTCGGCTATTTCGTTTACGCAAAAAGCGTAGTTGCGCTCGGTCATTTTGTCGTTTAAGAGTATATAGTCGCCGACACCGAGCCCGAGCTTTGTCGCCACGGCAGAGCTGATAACGGCGGTGTTTTGGCTCTGCTCGGGGTGCGCGTCGTAATAATGGCTGTTTTGCGGCAGTCCGATGAGCACTATGCTGACAAAGGTGTTGTACGTCTTGGCCCTCAGCGTCTTTTGATATATCCTTTCGCCACCGCAGTCGAGGTCGGACATCGGGTAGCGCAGTATATAGCTGTATTCGTAACACGTGTTTTCATTCGTGAGCTTTTGCGCGTTGGAAATCAAAAGCTGAGAGTTTATGCCTATCATAACGAGCATCATCGCGAGCAGTATGGCTATGATAATGACTATTGCTATGCGTAGCTCGCGCATTAGCTGTCTGAACTGAAACTTTTTGATAAAGCTATTGCCGCGCAGTGCTATATTGCGCGTGCGGCTCGTCTCGATATTGCCCTGTAAGAGCGAAAGCGCAGTGCGTGCAAAAGCCTTTTTGAGCACCAAAAAATTGACCGCGAGGTTAATCAAAACCGGCACCGCTACGGCTAATATCAGCAGAGCGATAGGCACTGTGGTCTCGTAATATGGGAAGGTGAGCGACATCCTGAATGACGACGAGGTCAGCTGTAGCATAAACGGCAGGTAGGTGACGCCGAGCCCTATCATCGAGCCGATAAACGTAGCTATTACGGGTGGCAGCATATAAAACGTCATCATCGTGCCTTTGCGTACGCCGAGTGCGTAGAGTGCGCCGATGGTTTGTGCTTCGCCGTTTATCTGGTGGGTGGTAATTATCGAGAATATCAGCGCAAGCAGTGCTATCATGACACAGCCGACGGCGATGGAGGCGTTGTAATACAGATGCGCGAATTTGAGTAT
>DCHM01000044.1:51026-64460 GCA_002314835.1 Clostridiales bacterium UBA1752
GATATTGGCGGTGGCAGAGAGATAATCGTTTATCGCACTGCCGAGCTTGCCATATCCTGCCGAAAGCTCTGACAGCGACGCCGAGATTTGTCCCTGCGCCTCGGTATAAAGCTTTACGCCGTCGCTAAACTCCTTTGCCTTGGCGTCAAGCTCTTTTGCCTGCGAATAAAGCTGCTCCAAAGTCGTGCAGATGCTCTGCACGGTTTGATAAGCCTCTGTCAGTTCGTCGTAGGCCGCCTGCAATTCCTCGGGGATTTCGTATAGTCCGAGCATGGCGTAGGCGTCGTCGATATACGCTTTTGCGGTATCGACGTACGGCATCGAGCCTTCTATCGTCTGCACTGCCGAGCTAATGGCGGACGAAATTGATTCGGCACCGCCCGTGACTGTATCGTTTGAGAGTGATAATTCCACAGACGCCTTTTGGAGCGCATCGACTGCATTGCCGATTTCGGCGGTGGCATTGCTTAGCTCGTTGTTATTTGCCGTGAGCGTATCGAGTGCCGTATGCAGCTTGCCTGAGCCGTCTGTGAGACGGTCTAACGCATCGCTTAGCGCATCGACGTCGGCTATCTGTGAAATGCTGTCCTTGAGATAAGCATCAAAATACTCGTTGTCAGCCGCATAGGTCTTGTAATTAAACTCGAGCCCCACGACCGCGCGTCTGAAATCGCGCATTACGTTTATATCGTCGAGCGTAAAGGCGTAAGCGTAGGTTTCGTTGCCGCCGAGCTCTTTTTTGATAAGGTCGTAGTCGTCATCTCCGACGATAGCCCACGTAAAGACGTCAAAGTTTGCCGAAAAACCGACGCTGCTTTGTATCAGCCTTTCGTAGTCGGGCAGGCAACCGTCGCCGCACACAGTGAGCGTTATGCCCTTTGCCGTATAGGTATTGCTTAGTTCAATGCCGTTTTTGGAGGCAAAGAGCTGGTCTATCACTATTTCGCCCTTATTTGCAGGCAGTGCGCCGCGGTGGAGGCTCGCTTTGTCAACGAGCGTGCGGTTTTTAAATATCCTGAGGGTAACGCCGCCGTCGGTGGTTATATCGTAGCTGTAAAGCTTTTGGATAGTGGCGCCGTATGCGTCCGAAAGCTCCTTGATTTTTTCGTCGCTTATCGGTATCATCAGCACAAACTGACCGTCGTCGGCACATTCGAGCCCGTCTTTGTCGCTCCTGCCCGTCATAACGGTGTCGGAAATGACGACGAGCGAGGTTATAAGCGTCGTGATAAGTGCGGTCAATATCATCATGCCCAAAAATCTCGCGGCGTTTTGCTTCAGATACCTTATTAGCCGTCTGAATAGTATCGCACCCATTTACAGACCCTCGATTTCGGCGGCAGGAATGCGGTTTGTATTTTGACGTATCTCTTTTATCATGCCGTCCTGCATAACGATGACCTTGTGAGCGGTGTTTTGGATAGCGAGATTATGAGTTACCATGAGTATAGTGGTATTGTATTTTTTGTTTATCTCCTCGAGCAGGCAGAGTATCTCTTTTGCCGTCTTGGAGTCGAGCGCACCCGTGGGCTCGTCGCAGAGCAAGAGACGGGGATTTTTTACTATCGCCCTTGCGATGGCGCACCTTTGCTGTTGACCGCCTGAAAGGACGTACGGGAACTTGTCTTTATGCTTTGTCAGTCCGAGCAGGTCGATAACCTCGTCTATGTTTATCGGCTCCTTGGTTAGGTATTTGCAGAGCTCGATGTTCTCCTGCACGGTAAGGTTTGGTATGAGATTGTAGTTTTGAAATATAAAGCCGAGATAGTCGCGGCGATACTTTGAGAGCTTTTTGCGGTCGAGTGTCGCGACGTCGAGCCCGTCAACCGTTACGCTGCCTTCGTCGATGGTTTCGAGACCTCCGATGCAGTTGAGCATAGTGGATTTGCCGCAGCCGCTCGAGCCGAGTATGACGCAGATTTCGCCCTTTTCGACGCCGAATGACACGCCCTTTAGGATTAAAGAGACGTTTTCGCCAAAGCCGTATGATTTTTTAAGATTACAAACCTGCAGATACATATTTATCACCTCAATATAATTATAACACGGGCTTTATAATAATACAAGACTTTGTTGACTTGACGGATTATTGATGATATACTGCCCAAAAGAGGTGTTTGATATGAAGCATTACGATATCGACATTCCGCACGGCGGAGAAATAATAAAAGCGACGTATTACGAAGCGCCAAATAATAAGTGTATCATAGCCTGCCACGGCTACGGCGGCAGCAGGGGTAGCGCGGCTATAAGGCACCTTGCCGAAGCGATGTACCCTCACGGCTATAGCACGCTCTGCTTTGACTGGCCCTGCCACGGCGAAAGCACTTCGCCGCGCGAATGTTTTAGCATAATGGCGTGCCTTGAATACCTCGACACCGTTATCGCGTATCTAAAGGCGCAGGGCAAGGACGAAATATACTGCTTTGCCACGAGCTTCGGCGGCTTTGTCGCGCTCAGATACGCCGTGCTGCACAAGGACGCGTTTATAAAGATAGTCCTAAGGTGCCCCGCGCTAAAGCTCGCGTGGCTTTTCGGTCGGCCGGACGTGCTCGGCGAGGGCGGCCCCGTCATTACAAAGGAGCTGATAGCCGAGGCGCAGGATAACGAAACCGAGATATTAGACGACGACCTCGCGTCAAAGCTTTTAATCATTCACGGCACCGCAGACAAGCTCGTGCCTTATGTCGATTCGAGCGATTTTGCCGAACTAAACGGCGTGTTGCTCTACGCCGTGCAAAACGCAGACCACCGTTTTAAAAACCCCGATTGCCTCATGCTCGCGATAAAGTATGCGGAAACTCATTTTTTGTATTAAAAAAATATTGATTTCTTTGATATTTAATGTATAATAATAGAATAGCGCGGAGGTGACACATTATGCTGAGATTTGAAAACGACTACTGTGAAGTCGCGCATCCCGATATTTTAAAAAAACTGACAGAAATAAATTACGAAAAAACCGTGGGCTACGGCTGTGACGGCTATTGCGCCTCTGCCGCAGACAGGATAAGGGACGCATTCGGTTGCAAGGACGCATACGTCTATTTCCTCACGGGAGGCACGCAGACCAACGCGCTCGTTATCGACGCGATGCTCAAGCCCTACGAGGGCGTTTTGTGTGCCGAAACGGGACACATCAACTGCCACGAGGCAGGCGCGGTCGAATATACCGGCCACAAGGTGCTGACGCTCCCACACGAGCAGGGCAAGATAAACGCAGACGATATAGCCGCGTATTACGACGGATTTTACGCCGACAGCAGCTACGACCACATGGTAGCGCCCGGCATGGTTTATATTTCTCAGCCCACCGAGTACGGCACGCTTTATACAAAGGGCGAGCTTACGGCGATTTCCGAGGTTTGCCGCGCAAAGGGCTTAGTCCTTTACCTCGACGGCGCGCGCCTCGGCTACGGTCTTACGGCACCCGGCAACGACGTAGCGCCCGAGGATATAGCGCGTCTTTGCGACGTATTTTACGTAGGCGGCACCAAGGTCGGCGCCATGTACGGTGAAGCCGTCGTATTCAGCGGCATCAAAGCGCCGTCACAGTTTGCCACTCGTGTCAAGCAGCACGGAGCCATGCTCGCCAAGGGCTGGATTGTAGGCGTGCAGTTTGACGTGCTTTTCAGCGACAACAGATATTTTGATATAGCAAAAAACGCCAACGACCGCGCCGCAGAGCTGCGTAAAATCCTGCAGAGCAAGGGTTATCGCACGTTTATGGAGACGACTACAAATCAGATTTTCGTGATAATTAATAACGACAAGCTGAGAGAAATATCAAAGTCGGTGGCTGTTTCGGTATGGGAAAAGCACGGTGACGGCGAGACGGTAGTGCGGTTTTGCACAACGTGGGCGACCACAAAAGAGCAGATAGCCGCACTCGCAAGCTTGATTTAATTTTCGGAGGCGTATATGCGCATAGTAATAAAAATAGGCACTTCCACACTGACGCATTCGACGGGCAATCTCAATATCCGTAGGGTGGAGGAGCTTTGCAAGGTTATGGCTGACCTCAAAAACGCAGGTCACGAGATAATATTGGTATCCTCGGGCGCTATCGCCATGGGCGTCGGCAAGCTCGGGCTCGTCCAAAGGCCGAGCGATATGCCCGGCAAGCAGGCTGCCGCCGCAGTAGGTCAGTGCGAGCTGATGTATTTTTACGACCGTATGTTTTCGGCATACAATCAGACCGTCGCACAGCTCTTGCTGACTGGCGAGGACTTTAAAAACGACGACAGACATAATAATTTTAGGAACGTAATGGCTCGTCTGCTTTCTATGGGCGTACTGCCTATAATTAACGAAAACGATACCGTTTCGACAGAGGAAATCGGCGTCGGCGACAACGATTCATTGGGCGCTTACGTCGCCGAAAGCGTTAAGGCCGACCTGCTCGTTTTGCTCTCCGACTGTGACGGGCTGTTTACCGCAGACCCGAGCATCGACAAGGACGCTCGCCTTATCGAGCGCGTCACCGACATCACCGCCGAAATCAAAAACTTTGCAGGCGGCAAGGGGAGTGCTTTCGGCACGGGAGGAATGCAGACCAAGATACACGCCGCCGAGATTTGCTTTGGCTGCGGCTGCGATATGGTTATCGCCAACGGTCAAAATCCGCAAATCCTGTACTGCATCGTAGAGGGTCAAAACGTCGGAACGAGGTTTGTTTCACCAAAGATATGACGACAAAAGAGATTTTAATTACAGCAAAAGACGTCAGCCGCACGCTCGGTGCGCTGACTACCGCACAAAAAAATAAAGCACTGCTGTTGATGGCGGACGAGCTAATCGAGCATACCGACGCGATTTTGGAGGCAAACGCCATAGACGTCTCTGCCGCCGAGGGCAGACTTTCTGCCGTCATGATAGACAGGCTAAAGCTCGACGCAAAGCGCATTATCGCCATGGCTGACGGTATCAGAGAGGTAGCAAAGCTTCCCGACCCGGTAGGTAGGGTTATCAGCAATATCACCCGTCCCAACGGACTGCAAATCGCCAAGGTCAGCGTGCCTGTCGGAGTAGTGGCTATCATTTACGAAAGCCGTCCCAACGTCACGTCCGACGCGGCGGCGCTCGCTCTCAAGAGCGGCAACGTCTGCATCCTGCGCACGGGCAAGGACGCGTACAACAGTGCACTCGCCATTGTAGGCGCATTAAGGAGCGGACTCTTAAAATCGGGCGTAAATCCCGATATGATACAGCTTATAAGCGACACCACCCGTCAGAGCGCAACCGAGCTTATGGAGGCGGTCGGATATATCGACCTGCTCATCCCGAGAGGCGGCGCAGGACTTATCAAGGCGTGTGTCGAAACGGCTAAGGTCCCCGTTATACAGACGGGTACGGGTATCTGCCATATTTACGTTCACAAAACCGCCGACCTCGATATGGCGGTGGATATTATCGACAACGCAAAGACCTCGCGCCCCTCTGTCTGCAACGCCGCAGAGGTATGTATCGTAGATAAAGAAATAGCGCCCGTCTTTTTACCGAAGCTTTACCAAAGGCTATGCGTCGGCAGGGCAAACAACGTCGAGCTGAGATGCGACGAATGTGCCCGCGCCATACTGCCCGAGGCGACGCTCGCAGGTCAAAACGACTTTGACACCGAGTTCCTCGATTATATACTCGCGGTCAAGACGGTTAGCGGTGTAGATGAAGCGATAACTCATATTGCGGCACATTCCACGCACCACAGCGAGGCTATTATCAGCCGTGACGACGAGGCTATCGCGCACTTTACCTCCGCGGTTGACAGTGCCGCGGTTTACGTCAACGCTTCGACGAGGTTTACCGACGGCGGTGAATTCGGGCTCGGGTGCGAAATGGGCATTTCGACTCAAAAACTGCACGCAAGAGGTCCTATGGGGCTCTGCGAGCTTAATACTTATAAATACGTCATCACCGGCAACGGACAGACGAGATAAGGAGCGCAAATGGATTATAAATACGGTTTTATAGGCGCAGGCAATATGGGCGGCGCCATCGCTACCGCGGCGGCTAAGGTCGCAGGTGGCGACAATATACTCATAGCCGATTCAAACGCCGATTACACCGCTGAGAGGGCAAAGGTACTGGGCGTCAAGGCGTCTGATGCCGAGACGATAGCCAAGGAATGCAAGCTGATATTTATAGGGGTCAAGCCTTTTTTGGTCGCAGACGTGCTCAAAGAGATATATCCTTTGCTTAAAAGCCGCAAGGACGACTACGCTATAGTCAGTATGGCGGCAGGCGTGTCGATATCCGACATCAACGAGGTGTCTGACGTGCCGACGGTACGCATTATGCCCAATACTCCCGTCGCAGTCGGCGCAGGCATGACCGTTTATGCAAAAAACTCCAAGGTAACCGCAGAGACCGAGCAGTGCTTTAACGCCTTGATGTCTCAGTCGGGCAGACTGATGGCTATCGACGAGTCAAAAATTGATGCCGCGTGCTCACTGTCGGGCTGCGGTCCCGCATTTGTATATATGTTTATCGAAGCTCTCGCCGACGCAGGCGTTCAGTGCGGCCTGAGCCGCAAGGACGCTATGCTTTTGGCAGAACAGACGGTAAAAGGTGCGTCAACTCTCGCACTCGACAGCGGCAAGCACCCTGGTGAGCTGAAGGACGCGGTTTGCAGTCCCGGGGGACTGACGATAAAGGGCGTTCACGCGCTCGAGAACGGCGGATTCAGAGGCGCGGTAATGGATGCCGTGGTCGCGTCGTTCCCTAAGAAATAAATGAATTGCTACTGCGTAGCATAAATTAAAAAAGCTCTTCGTTTTCCGAAGAGCTTTTTTCATTAACCTATTAGGGTAGTTGTATTATCTATGCCTTGCTGGATAGCGTCCTTTATGCTATCGAGCGAGCTACTAAAGGTATTGACGCCGCTCCAGACTACCGAATTGATGATGGTATTGACGCCGCCCCAACCGTAAACGATGCCGAGCTCGTAAACGCGGTGGTCGAATATATCGTCGAGCACTGCCTCTGAGTCGAGGTCCTGTATCTTGCGCCCCTTGAGTAATTGCTCGTAGTAGGCGTATTTTGAGGTCTTTGTGGAGGCTTGGTTTATAGCGTCGAGTATGGTTGCCACCATCTGCAGTCTTTCGCCCTGCACGCCGATGTGTATGCAGAAGCAGGGGGCGAGGACTATCGAAACGTTAGAATAGTAGTACTCCTGCGTTTCGGTGTACTTTGGGATAGGCAGTATGCCAAAGGAGCAATCGTATTCGCCCTGGCGCTGTACGTTGCCGATAGTGTCTGCGCGGAATAGGCAGTTGCCTACGGCCACCATTTCGGTTGCGAGCGTCCAGACGGTCTCCTTGCCACGGCGTGATACGTCGTAGGCAAAGGTCTCTATCTGAGCACTGCACGCGCTGTCGTTGATGATGTTGACGAGTTTTTCGACTATGTCTGCCGAGGTCTTTGATGTGACCTGCAATACCGGCATATCCTTTGAATCCTTGCCTACGAGCTTGAGACCCGAGCCGAGATACATACTGGTGGGGAAATTGTCGTTGACGAGGAAGCCGTAGGTATCGGTGCTCGTCATACCCGATTCGCCGTCGCTGTCGGCGGTGACCTTTTTGCCGAGCTCATACAGCTTGTCGTAGGTCCAAGTGCCCTCCGCAACGAGGGTGTAGGGGTCCTCTACTATGCCGTCGGTGACAAACTTTTTGTTAAAGGTTATCGAGTGTGTGCAGGCGAGAGCGAGCAGGTTGGCGTCGCCCACGCAGAAATACAGCTTGTTGTTTATCGAAAGGTCATTAACGGCCTGCTGGTCCCAATACGGCATATCGAGGTGTATGTCCTCGAGCTCGTAGAGGTTGTATAAAAGCTTTTCGCCTGCGAGAGACGCCGCGTGCGTAACGTAAGGGCAGATAACGTCGTAAAGCTGCGTGCCCGTAGTAGCGTCGGCACGCGCTTTTATAATCAGTTCACCGGACGAAGCAGTGCGCACCTCGGCAATTTTGACGCCGAAATACTCTTCGACGAGGCTGTTGCGCTCTCTGACGGCGTCGCTTATCAGCTCGGGCGATTCGTCGTGAGCCAAAATCTCAAAAGACTTGTAGTTGCCGGCATAGTCGCCCTCGACGAGGAAGGTAACAGTGTCGTCGTAGTCGGTCTTTGTGAGGTTTGAAAAAAGCTCGTACTCCGATTCCTCGGCAACGCTTTGGTCGGCACTCGATTCTTCAGCCGCCTCGGAGGTATCCGAAACATCTGCGACGCTGCCGCCGCTGCACGAGCCGAGAACCAAAATCATTATGGCGATGAGTAATATCGCTGTCAGTTTGCGCATAATCGTAGCTCCTTTGTATTATTGTGATAATATTATATACGCTTTCTTGCGTTTTGTCAATAATATGCACAAAAAAGGAGCGGTAAACCGCTCCTGGACAGATTGTTATTTATCTTTTTCCTTAAAGACCGCATTCAGAACGTACGTGGCTCCGACAATGATGCCGATGACTACGAATATGCCGAGCATACCGAGCCCCATATATTGCAGATTGGTGACAAAGTTTATCGGTTCAAACATATAATGCCTCCTATCAACCAAAGAAATTGAGTATCATGCCGCCTGCGATGACGGATGCGATTTGTCCGCTGACGTTGACTCCGATAGCGTGAGGCAAAAGGAAGTTGGTGGGGTCCTGCTCTCTGCCGAGCTTGTGTACCACGCGCCCCGACATCGGAAACGCTGATATGCCTGCGGCGCCTATCATGGGGTTAATCTTTGTCTTTGCAAAGACGTTGTAGAGCTTGGCTATCATTACGCCACCAAAGGTGTCGAAAACGAATGCAAACAGTCCGAGCCCGAGTATGATGAGCGTGCGGTAATCGAGGAAAAGCTCGCCCTGCATCTGAGTTGCAACCGTGATGCCGAGGAATATCGTGATGAGGTTGGCTAGCACGTTCTGAGCCGTGTCAGAGAGCGAATCAAGCACTCCGCACTCCCTTATCAGATTGCCGAACATGAGGAAGCCGACGAGCGAAACAGACTTTGGTGCGACGAGACCTGCAACGACGGTTATAACGATGGGGAACAGTATGCGTGTCGTCTTTGATACGCCTGCAGGCTTGTAGTCCATCTTGATGGCGCGTTCTTTTTTGGTCGTGAGCAGCTTGATAACCGGCGGCTGAATGATAGGCACGAGCGCCATATACGAGTAAGCGGCAACCATTATAGGACCTTGATACTTGGAAGCGAGCTCCTGCGCTACGACTATGGCGGTGGGACCGTCTGCCGCGCCGATAATGGCTATCGAAGCCGCGTCGTTGATGTCAAAAAACATCGAAGCGGTGCAGAGCGTAAAGAATATGCCGAACTGTGCCGCCGCACCGAATATCATCAGCTTTGGGTTAGACAGCACGGGACCGAAGTCTATCATCGCGCCTATGCCGATAAACAGTATGAGCGGGAATAGCTCGTTGGCTATGCCTGCGTTATACAGCGTAGTCAGTGAGCCGCCCACGTCGATAGCGTCGGCAAACGGCAGGTTGACTATGATGGCGCCAAAGCCCATGGGCAGCAAAAGCGTAGGCTCCATGCCCTTTTTGATAGCGAGGAATATCAGCACTCCGCCGACAATCCACATTACTACCTGCTGCCACGTTATAGCGAGCAGACTGTTGTATAAAAAGTCCATATTTAGGTGTCCTTAAAAGTGTTTTTTCTTTTTAAACGATTATATACCGAGCGCGTCTTTTTGTCAATGCAGGGCGATAACTTTTATTTTTTGCATTTTTATAAAAAACTATTTACATACGCGGCAGTTTGTATTATATTGTAAATATAAGGAGAATGAATTATGAAACTGAATTACAAGCGCACGATGCTCGTCGGCTTTGCCTTTATGCTGATAATGACGTTTTGGCAGGCTTACGACACTATTATACCAAAGATTTTGACCGATAAATTCGGTCTCAGCCAAACTCTGTCGGGCTTTATCATGGCGCTCGACAATATACTCGCGCTCTTTATGCTGCCGCTTTTCGGCGCTATTTCGGATAAATGCAAGAGCCCGAGGGGCAAGCGCACGCCGTTTATTTTGATAGGCACTATCGTTGCGGCGGTGTCGTTTATCGCACTGTCCTTCGCCGACCTTGCCCAGCTTAATAACCTCGGCAAAGTTACCGAGTTTGACGACAAGGCTTCTCTCGAAACGCTGTATTACTACGACTATTCGTCCGACAGGGAGGTACAGACTCCTGCAGGCGTGGTATATAAGGTCAAGGACTTTAGCTACGAAGAATGGACCTCTATCACGAGCGAAACCAAATATTACATCCCGTATTCGGTCAAAAATTCGGTGCCCAAGGCAGAGGACGCCGCGGCGGTCTATGACGGCAGTCAGATGATTTACGCCGACGGCACAAATCAGGACGCGTCGGCTATAATGTCGTCCTGCAGGATAGTCAATCCGTATCTCGAATACGTCGTTCCTGCCCGTCAGGTTTATGCTTGGAATCAGACCGAAAACAACAGCACTCCGCTCGTCGTATTCATTGTTATTTTGCTGCTTACGCTTATCGCGATGTCGGTATTCCGTTCACCTGCCGTCGCGCTGATGCCCGACGTTACGCCAAAGCCGCTGAGGTCAAAGGCAAACGCGGTTATATGTCTCATGGGCTCGGTAGGTGCCGCGGCGGTACTGGCGCTCGGCATAGTATTCGGCACCGGTAAGGTGCAAAATCAGCTGATGAGCTACACGCTCTATATGGCGGTCGTCAGCGGTATTATGCTGATATGCCTCGTCATCTTTATCACTACGGTCAAGGAACCGCAGTGGAGCAGTGAAATGGAAGAAACGGAAGAAAAAGAAACCCTGCCAGACACCAAGCGCAGACTGACAAAGGGCGAAATCAAGTCGCTGCTCTTAATCCTTTTGTCCGTCGTACTGTGGTTTATGGGCTTTAACGCCGTATCGAGCAAATATTCGGTATATGCCACCTCGGTGCTCAATATGGATTACAACACGACTATCATCATCAGCCAGATAGCAGGCATTATATCGTATTTCCCGATCGGTATGCTTTCGTCAGCTATCGGACGCAAAAAGGTCGTCGTAGCAAGCACCGCACTGCTCACCGCCGTATTGGTCGCCATGTCGTTTATAGGTGCGTCGAGCTCACCGATAGTGATGAACGTGCTGTTTGCACTCAGCGGAGTATGCTGGGCGGCTATCAACGTCAACTCCTTCCCGATGGTCGTAGAGCTCGCCAAGGGCGGCGACGTCGGCAAATATACGGGCTATTATTACGCCGCGTCTATGGCGGCACAGATAGTCACTCCGATATTCAGCGGATATTTGATGGACGTTTTCGGCATGCAGATACTATTCCCTTACGCGGTGGTATTTTTTGTCCTGTCGCTCGTTTCGATAGTATTTGTAAAGCACGGAGACAGCAAGCCTCTGCCTGCAAAGGCGGCTATCGAGAGCTTTGATATTGATAAATAATAAGGAGATATAAAATGCACCTTTACATCATCAGACACGCCGACCCCGATTACGCACACAACACCATCACTCCCAAGGGCTGGGAGGAGGCAAAGGCGCTCGTGCCGGCTATCGAATACATAAACCCGACTCACATTTATTGCTCGCCGCTCGGCAGGGCGCAGGACACCGCAAAGCCTTATCTCGAAAAGCACGGCAGGACCTTTGAGGTGCTCGACTGGACGGCGGAATCAATGGCTTATATGCAGGAGCCGCCATACGGCAGTGAATGCGGCCACTTTGCTTTTGACTATAGCAAGGGCTTTTACGACTGCGTGGATTTCAGCCACGAGGACGACCGTGACAACAAGCTGCCCGAGCTCGTAAAGGGCAGCGACGCACTGCTCGCCAAGCACGGCTTTGTGAGAGAGGGCGGCGTTTATAAGGTAACAGAGGACAACCACGACAAGGTTTGCGTATTTTGCCACGGAGGCTTTGGCTCGGCGTGGATAGCTTATCTTTTGGGGCTCAGCCCGATGTACGGCTGGCATCACATCAAGCTCGAGACGACCTCGGTCACGCTCTTTAAGCTGCGCGCAAACGCCAACGGCTACGCCGTGCCGGTATGCTCTTATCTCAACGACATACAGCACAAGATTGACGCCGGTTTGTGCGAAAAAAAGTACTGGTAACACCGATTTTTTACCGACAAAATCAGGATGAAACAATAACGCATTACTGCTAATATAATGGCAGTGGGTGCGTAGTACAAAGATATATTTAAGGTCGCACCTTTTACAGGGTGCGGCCTTTTTTTGTGTAGGAAAGGAGGATAAAATGGACGCAGTTATCGAACTGCAACACGCCCAAAAACGAGACCGTGAAATGATAAACGACCTCGAAAAAACAGTTGCAATCATCAACACTAAGCTAAACGCCATATTAGCCGTAATGGGCACCGTCGGCGTAGCCATCGTCGGAGTGCTCGTACAGCTGATATTCGGCACGTGAAAGGAGCAATTTTTATGAAAGAAAGTCTATACCGTGCAGGGCGCACGTTCCTGCAGGCCGCGGCAGGTTATATCGCGGCAAACCTCGTCTTTGCAGTGACGAGCGCAGACCCGGGCGATTACGACGCGCTCGGTATGTCGCTTATCGGGCTTGCCGCTTCGGCTATCGCGGCAGGTCTTGCGGCTTTGATGAACATTAAAAAAGATGAAGATAACGATTGACCCAGGACATTACGGCAGGCGCAATCAATCTAAGGCAGTTCCCGAGTATTACGAATCCGAGGTCATGTGGCGGCTGTCGCGCTTTTTGGGCGACGAGTTGACGGCACGCGGATTTGATACTTGCTTTACGCGAGACGACCCGTCAAAGGACCTTGCGGTCAAGGCAAGGGGCAAAAAAGCCAAGGGGAGCGATATTTTCGTATCCCTCCACAGCGATGCGAGCGACAGTGAGAGCGTGAGCAGGGTGGCGGTATTCAGGGCTTATGACGACAAAAACTCCGCCTCGGTCCTCGCCAAGTCGCTCGGCAGGGCAGTCGCAAAAACCATGGGCATAGCAAAATACGCCGACAAAACCCGTACCCTGCCCTCGGGCGGCGAGTATTACGGCGTACTGAGAGGTGCGAGAGAAGCAGGCTGTCCGCTCTATTTCATTATCGAGCACGGGTTCCACACCAACGCACGCGACGCGCGCTGGCTGCTCGATAACGGCAGGCTAAGGTCGCTCGCCATAGCCGAAGCGGACGTTATAGACAGCTATTTCGGCACAAAGACGCCCATAGCCGTCGGCGACGACTGCCTTATAAGCGGCTTTACGCCGCAAACTTACGTTTTAAATGCAAAAAGCGCCTTGCTCGCCGCAGGCTATGACGCCGCGATATATAAGGATGACTACGACTATATCGGCACGGGCGACGCTATAATGATAGGCGGAGAAACGTATTTTGCAGTGGTAAAGGGTGACGGAGACGGCGACGGTCTCGTCACCC
>DCHM01000044.1:64532-71206 GCA_002314835.1 Clostridiales bacterium UBA1752
CTCGATATCGACGGCGACGGCAGGATAAGCATAAAAGACTACGTAAAGATAAAGCAACAGATAAAAAACCCACTTGAATAAATCGGATAAATGTGGTAAAATCTAATTTACAGTACAAAAAGGAGTGGGCAATGAAAATAAATCTCGACGTCTGCCTTAAAAAGATACGCAAAGAGCCCGATTGCAACACCCGTGCCATGGGTACGGCGGTCGCCATCGCGCTTATTGCCATACTGTCGTCAGCCTTGTTGTTTGGGCTTTTGCGCGGTACGGCGCTTGCGTTTCAGGCTTTTATGATATATCTGCCTTCGCTCGCGTTTTGCTTTTTTATGTTCTGGTGCCCGAGGCGTGCCAGATTTTACGCGATGATACCCACCGCCGTATGGTTTATATGCTTTTTGACAGGCATGCTCATACAGACGAGCCTGCCCTCGATGATAAAGCTTTTGCTCACTGTCGGCGCTATCTTGATGCTCGCGTCGATGCTGCTGACGCTCACGGGCATAATTAACGTCAAAAACGTATTTTTGGTTATCTCGGTCGTGCTCTGCATAGGCTGCGTAATATACGGTGTTTACGACCTCGCCACGGCTATGGCGGCAGGTCTCGTCAGCTGGAGCGAGGAGGTCGCGGCAGGCTCGTCGTCATTCGTCGGCGGATTGCTCGCGAGCGGCGCACAGCTCGAAAAAGCTCACATACGCATCAATTCCTTTGCTTTTTTGATACCGGCGGCGATGATGTTTTTTTGCTGTGCCGAGAGTGCTTATCTGCTCGCAGAGCCGAGAACCAAGGATAAAGAGGACTGACGATGGAAAACACTAAAAGCAAGTATTATTACTACAAGCAGGTCTTTTTATACTCGCTCGTCGTGGCGTGCATCATCACGGTGCCGTTTGTAGTGGTCGAATGGATAAAGACGGGGCATCCCGTGTTTTTGTATTACGGCGACTACAACGCACAGCAGATATGCTTTTACCGCCACGCCGTCGAATGTGTCCATAACGGCTCCTTAAGGTGGGACTGGCTTACCGACCTCGGCTCCAACTTTGTCGGCAGCTATTCGTATTATATGCTCGGCAGTCCGTTCTTTTGGTTTATGTGCCTGTTTCCGGCATCGTGTGCGCCATACCTTATGGGTCCCGTTTATATCATAAAGTACGTCTGTGCGGCACTTATCGCATACGCATACCTGCAAAGGTTTGTCAAAAACAAATACTACGCCGTGCTCGGCTCGCTGCTTTACGCATTTTGCGGATTTCAGATATACAATACGTTTTTTAATCAGTTCCACGAGGTTGTGGCACTGTTTCCGCTATTATTGCTCGGTATGGAGGAGCTCGTCAACAACGACCGCAGAGGTCTCTTTGCCGTGGCGGTTGCACTCAACGCAATGTGCAATTACTTTATGTTTGCAGGGCAGGTCGTCTTTTGCATAATGTATTTTATCGCGCGCATACTATGCAAGGACTTTAATATCACGCTCGGCAAATTAGGCGCCCTCGTGTTTGAAGCCGTGCTCGGCGTAGTGATGTCGCTCTGCCTCTTTTTACCCGGAGGACTGGCGCTCGTGGGCAACACCCGCGTCGCGAGGTCGTACGACGAGATAGCCAATATGCTCGTCTGGCATTCGAGCAATCATCCCTACTGGTACAGATACGGACACATCTTAGAGTCGCTTTTCTTCCCTCCCGATATCGCCTCGCGTACAAACTTTTTTTACGGACATTCCGAAAGATGGGCTTCAAACGCGGCTTACGTGCCGATGTTTGGCCTGACGGGTTTGTTTGCACTGCTCGGTCAAAAAAAGTGCCGCACGTGGCTCAAGGTGCTCTGCATCGTACTCCTCGTATGTATGTTCGTGCCGATACTCAACTCGAGCTTCGTGCTATTTAATTCAAGCTATTACGCCAGATGGATATACATTGCCATATTTATGCTGGTGCTCGCTACTATCATCGCGCTCGACAGACCGACTACGAGATGGAAGGGTGCCATACTCACTTATCTCGCGGCTTCGGCGGCGATATTTATACCCATCGGACTGCGTTGGTACAGCGACGTCAACGAAACAAAGCTCGACTTTAAGCTCGGCTCGACGCCATTCCCCGAAAGAATGTGGCTTTGCGTGCTCGTGGTTTTAGTCAGCTGCGGCTTTATGTGGTTTATGTTCACCCGTAAGCGCGGCAAGGAGCTGTTTGAAAAAACTCTGCTCCTCGGTATGTGCTGTATCATCGTAGTATATTCAGCCATCCATATTACCAACGGCAAACAGCACTCGTGGTCGAGCGACTTTATGGTTGACCGCGCGATAAACGGCAATGTAGAGCTGCCGCAGGACGAGGACTTTTACCGCATAGACTTTTACAGGGACGACAATACCTCGACCCTCGACAACCTCGGCTTGTATTGGGGCTATCCCTCTATCGAGTGCTTCCATACCGTAGTCCCGGCGTCGATAATGACGTTTTATCCCAAGATAGGCGTCAGCCGCAGCGTAGGCTCGCGTGCCGAAACCGAGCTGTACGGTCTCAGAGGCTTTACGTCGGTCAAATATTCTTTTGTCAACAAGGCGTCAACCAAAAAGAACGACATCGAGGGCTGGACGTATTACGGCAACCAGGCAGGCTTTGACATCTATACCAACGACAATTACATCGGCATGGGCTTTTATTACACCGAGTTTATGACCGAAACACAGTTTGAAAAAGTCGCAAAGGCAGACCGCCACGCGCTTTTGTGCCGCTATCTCGTAGTGCCCGATTCGGAAGCCGAATATTACAGCCGGTTTATGACCGAGGTCAAGTATAAGGACGACAATTATTTGTCTGCCAACTACGCAAACTACGTTGCGTCGGTCGAAGACAGACGCGAGATGACCGTGGACGGGTTTGAGTACGATTCACACGGCTTTAAGGCACAGATAAGCCTCGACGAGCCGCAAATCGTGTTCTTCTCAGTACCCGACGACCAGTCGATAAAGTTTGAGATTTTAGGCGTAACAATCGACCTCGGAGGCGGCTGGACAGCTACCGTCAACGGCCAAAAGACCGATATCAAGACCGTCACCTACGGATTTATGGCTGTCGAATGCGGCGCAGGCGACAACGTTATCGAGTTTTGCTACGTCGCTCCGGGATTGGTGATAGGACTTATCTGCACCGGCGCAGGCATACTGATACTCATTGTTTACCTGCTTATCCGCCGCAAGCTGGGCAAAAAGCCGAGCTACAAGTTCTTTAGCGAGAGCTATTACAGCGACGAAGATGACGAAACCGAGGTTGCTGATGACGAAACGTCCGTAGAAGACGACGCCGACCCCGACCTCAATAATCCACCGCCACAAACCACCCCCGAATACGGCAAAAAGCGCAGGATAGGCCTTGCAATAGCCTCAGTGCTCTTTGTCATCGCGGTGCTCGTCTTTGTGCTCGTGATAATGTATTTTACCAACAATCACAAATAAGGTTTTGCCCGAGGAAACCCTCGGGCTTTTTTATTTGACGTACTGCGAATAGACGTACCCCGTCACGCCGCCGTACTGCGTGGTGTACCAGTCGCCGCTTTTGCCGAGTATCGTGATGACAGTACCCGAAGGGATTTTGCCTATTATATTGCCGCTTAACGACGGTTTGTCGCGTAGATTAAGGTTACTGCTGCCCGTCGTTACCGTGCCCGTACTGAGCCCTCCGCCGTCAACGAATGGCACGCCGAAGTATTCGCATACCGAGATAACGAGATTGCGTGCTATAGCGTCAATGTTTGATTTTATCCACTCGGCGTCGGACGAATTGTCGTGATAGGCTATCTCGACGAGGACTGCAGGAGCCTTGGTATATCTCAGCTCGTAAAGCGCGGTCGTCGGCAGTGCTCTCACGCGGTCGGGGTAGGGGTATATGTCCTTTAGGTTTGCCACTATGATGTCGGCGGCGCGCTTGCCCTGCACGCTGTCGGCGTAATAATAGGTGTCGCTCCCGTACTGCTTGCCTGCGTTTGCACTGCCTGCAGCGTTTGAATGAAGCGCAAGGTGGAGTCCGTATTCACCTTGGTTTGACTTGCGGACCGAAGCGCCAACCGAGCCGCCGGGGTCGTTGCGCGTATAGGTTATACCCGACGCGACGAGATAAGGCTCCATGCGGTCGGCTATTAGGTTCATATAATATTCTTCACTGCCGCTTTTGTCGTAATAAACGTTGTATTCCTGCGTAGATGGGCTCAAAAAAAGCATTGGCATATCAAAAAATCACCTCCTGATGATAATATATGTAAAAGTTTGCAAAAATGTCTTGACAAACCTCGTTTTTGGTGATATACTACACGGGCAAAAAGAAGCAGAACTACGTTCTCACCTGCACGCAAGAGGCGATTGACAGGTCAATATATCAGCAGTGACGGGGATTTTGCGTCACTACGTATGTTGGCGTGCGGACTTTTTGATGACCGCGCGTTTTATTTTTGTTTATTATTAAAATAACATAAGGCTACTTTGGAGGTGTCTGTTATCAGCAAAAAAACTTTTATCAACGAAGAGATCCGTGCTCAGGAGGTCCGTGTCATCGGCACAGACGGTGTTATGCTCGGCGTTATGAATATAAACGCCGCTCTGCAAAAGGCTGAGGAGGAGGGCTACGACCTTGTCGAGATATCGCCCGATTCCGTACCGCCCGTATGCAAGATCATGGATTACGGCAAGTATCGCTTTGACCGCGATAAAAAAGAAAAAGAGCAACGCCGCAACCGCGTCGTCGTAGAGGTCAAAGAGATTCAGCTCAAATGCAATATCGACACACACGATTTGCAGACCAAGCAGAGCCACGCCGTAAAGTTCCTCACTCAGGGCAACAAGGTTAAGGTCGTCGTTCGTTTTTACGGCAGAGAAATGACCCGTACCGAGCGCGGTGCAGAGCTTCTCACGAGATTTGTCGAGGGCTGCGGTGACGCAGGCGTAGTTGATAAAGAACCCATCCTCGAGGGTCGTAATATGACTCTGATAATGGCACCCAAAAAGAACAAGCCAACGAAAGGAAACAATCAAAATGGGCAAGATCAAAACTCATAAGGCGACTGCAAAGCGCCTCTCCTTCACCGGAACCGGCAAAGCCAAGATGTTCCACTCCGGCCGCAGACACAAGACCGGCCTCAAGCCTACCAAGGCAAAGAGAGCTCTCAAGGCTTCCGCTTACGTCAGCGAAACTCGCATGCACGACATAAAGCGTCTGCTGCCCTACGCATAATCTAACAAGGAGGAGACAAGACAATGAGAATCAAAGGCGCGATGATGACTCGCAAGAGAAGAAATAAGATGCTCAAGCTCGCTAAGGGTTACTGGGGCAGCAAGAGCAAGCACTTTAAGATGGCTAAACAGGCCGTCATAAAGTCCGGCAACTACGCTTACATCGGTCGTAAGCAAAAAAAGAGAGAGTTCAGAGCTCTCTGGATTACCCGTATTTCCGCACAGTGCAAGGTTTGTGATATCAATTACAGCCGTTTTGTATGCGGACTCAAAAAGGCAGGCATCGACCTCAACCGCAAGATGCTGTCTGAGCTCGCTATCCAGGATAAAGACGCATTTGCCGCCCTCGTAGAGAAGGCTAAGGCTGCTCTTTAATAGATTGACTAAAGGTCTATTCGGAGGGAGGGTAGAAAAATGGCAGAAATCAGAGTAAAAGAAAACGAGAGCATTGATAACGCTCTTCGTCGTTTCAAGAGATCTTATCTCCGCAGCGGCGTTCCTGCAGAACTCCGTAAGAGAGAGCATTACGAGAAACCCAGCGTCAGACGTAAAAAGAAGTCCGAAGCTGCTCGCAAGCGCAAGTTTAAGTAATCTTTTATCACAAAAAAGGCTCTTGTCCGTCAAGAGCCTTTTTATTACAAAAGGAGTATGTTATGAAAACCAAGATAATATACACGGCAATCGCCCTCGTCGTCGGTCTCGCCATCGGCGTCGGCGGCACGGTCGGCTATTATGCACTTAGTTCACAAAAAGAGGTAGAAAAAACCAAGTCCTTTGTAGGCAACCCCGTCTCGGGTATGAGCAAGGAGGAGGCGTTTGACATAGCCGTCCAGCTCGCCGAAGGCAAGGATATGGGCTCGTGGAACACAATGACCGCCGAAGAGTTTTTGCAGTGGTGGCTCTCCTCCAATAGCGAAACCTCCGTAGAAGACTAAAAGAATCACCGACTGAACGGCAGTACCGTCAGTCGGTGTTTTTGTTAATAGATTTCTTATAAGAGAACGGTAAAGATAAAGCCTAATATCCACAATACGTCACTAAATGCCGAAATTGCGCCAAAAACAAGACTGAGAATGATGAGGACTTTGATAAACTTTGCTTCTTTTGTCTTATTATACAATATCAAGTTTACTATTGCAGATTATACACCTTTACAAACAGCCATTAAAAAGACAGCACAAATAACAATAGATATAATGATGAGTACTTTGATAAACTTAACCGGTTTGGTTTTATTATACAGCACTATGTTAACTATTGCTGCTGCTAATGATAATAATGCGAGCCATATAGAGGAATCGTTATTAGCAGAGATACCTAAAGAAATATATGAGATGATTATTGATACTGGCAGTAGGATAAAGTTGATTATGCGGAACTTTTTGGTTCTTGCTTCGAGCTCCTTCTGTCTCTTTTCTTCTTTCAGTCTCTCAGCTTCTTCTTT
>DCHM01000044.1:71242-88384 GCA_002314835.1 Clostridiales bacterium UBA1752
TCAGCTTCTTCTTTTGCCTTTCTCTCGGCTTCGGATTTTTCTTCCGCTATTCTTAATTCTTCGGCAAGCTCTTTGCCTTCTTTGCGGAGCTTGGGATTTTGGCAATGCACCATAAATACTTCATCGGATAATAGCGTTAAATCGCAATATTCATACATGGCGACATAGAGTTTATCCATGGCTTCAGACGTGGATTCGGGCAGTTCGCCGTCGCTATAATGATAATCGTTATGGGTAAAATGGAGGGCTTCGCTCTTTGCTTTCATCTCCTCAGCCATATCATCGACTTTTTTATATAGTTCTTCTCTTGCCTTATTTATATAGTTGCTATCAGAGTAAGGAAGATTTGCAAGCTGAATGTCGGCTTGTTTGCGACCGTCTCTCTTAAAGTCGGCAACCATTTTATCAGCTTCGTCCTCTGCGTCGATTTTTATGCGCTCCATTCTGTTTTGACGGTGAAAATCAAAAAAGACACGGAAAAAGATATTATCTCTCGGCAATATTTTATAAAAGAAATCCACTTGTTGCTGATTTCCAGACGGCACCAAATCATCAAAAGCTCTGACGGCTTCATCCGGATCATCGTTAACGAGTTCGGGTATTTTGCTAAGCAACTCTGCTAAAGTTCCGCATGCAAGATTAATGGCGAATTCGCTCACTGTATCCATGCATTTTTTTAATGCTTCGTCGTATTCTTTAAACTCGGGCATTGTTGCGGCTCTTGCCTCTAACAAAGTTTCAAATCTTTCTTTAGCAAGGCGAAATTTGCTGTATTTTTCCGGATTTAATGGGCAATCATCAAATAAAGTGTAGCCTTCCGAATCGACCATTGCCTGAGCGTAAATGCTGATAGGCTCGTCGGGGTATAAGGTGGGCATCGTGTTAAGAATTTGGGTTGCTTTGTCGTAATCTTTGGATTTGATAAAACCGTTGGCTTTTTTGATTAACTCGTTAAGAGTAGGGTTTTGCGGAGTTTCAAGCACTTCAAAGTATTGCATAAGTGTCCCCTTTATGATTTAGATTTTTATTCGGTTGTGCGAGAGATTAGCGCTGCTTGAAATAATTGCAGCATTTGCCCCAATCAATGGTAACAGCCTTGTCGTACAGGTCGCAGGTAGGGCATCCGCAAACGTAAACGCCGCCGCGCTCTCTGAGCCAAATGCAATTACAGCAATAAACTGTCATAATGAACCTCCTAAATGTTTTTTATATCAATGATTATTTATTAAAAAAATAGTCTTGCTAAAATAAATATACTCTATATATCGAATATTGTCAATATATAGAGTATATTAAGTGTTTTATTATTCAATTTTCTACGTTTTAAACAAAATGCAACATTATTCTTTTACATATCGGATAATGTCATCTACATCGCAGTCCAAGTATTTGCAGAGGTCGTCGATGGTTTGCGTAGTGATTGGTTTATTGTGCTTTAGACGGTCGATGAGACTGCTGCTGACACCGTATGTGTTGATAAGTTTGTAGGTCGTTATGCCTTTTTGCTTCATCGTTTTATATAAAGGCTCGTAGGTTATCATGTTAGTTACTCCTCAAAAATGATTTGTAACTAAATTATAGTTTATGCCCAATATAACGACAATGTCGATAGAACGACTACAAAAAACAGCCTCCAAACGGAGGCTGTTATGTCTTATTACTGCACGGTGTAAGTATGCTTTATAAACTTATACACGTCGTCGTAAATCTTGCGCGCGGCGGGGTCGGACGAGACGGCGGCGGTGTAAAACGTGCCGGGGTTGGAGTTTTGATAATAAGAGTGGGACGCATTCTCCATATAGCCGTACTTGACGCCGGCGTTGAGGTATGCGTAGAACTTTGAGCGGAGCGAGGCGTCGGTCAGCGCATTCCAGTGGATTTCCATTTCGACGCCGAGGTTATATTTTTTGACCGTTTCGGCGAATGACTGCATCATGCCCGAGGTAAAGTCATAGAACGACAGGTTGGGCTGCATCATTACGCTGTCAAAGCCAATCTCCTTGGCGTAGTCAAAGCCGTTGCCGTATAAAAGCGGTATCCAAAATAGCATCTTGCCACGCTCGTGGCAGAGGGCTGAGGTGGCGGAAATGAGGCTCTTTTGCGCTACGCTCTGCGAAACCTTGATGTTTTCGTTCTCCCAGTAAAAGCCCTTTAAGACTATGTTTTGATAGCCTCTCTCGTTAAACTTTGCTATGCAGGCGTCCATAAACCAAGCAAAAACCTTTAGTTGGTCGGCTTCGGTCCTGCATTTCTCAGATTTGCCGTCGCCGTCAAAGTCGCCTATCGTCTGAGTGTCCGAAAGGTTGGGGTAAGGCATAGTGATAACGAGCGAAACGGTGTAGTCCTGCTTGCCGGTCGCCGTCTTGACGCGCTCGACTGCACGCTCGATGGCGCCGCAGTTGTACTCGGTATCAAAAATCGAGTCGATATAATACTCGTAGTCACTCTTTAGCGGCGCGTCGCCGCCGATGGTGGTACTGCGTCCCGACGGGAGCGTATTGCCGAGCGCACTGAACATAAACGAGTCAAACATCGTGTCCTTGACGTTGCCGTCCTTGTCGCAGTAGCCAAAGTAATATATCATTTCGTCCTCGGTGTTTTGGACAAAGCTGTCGTCGTACTTGTCCTTGTAGCCGCAGTAGAGCAAAACCATATCCCTTGCGCCGTCTGTCGGGGCTTCGTATGCGTTTATCAGTCCGTCGTCATACGGCTCAAAGTCTCTTTCATCACCCTTGACGTCACAGCCTAAGACCTCGATTTCATCGACGTAGCAGTTAATCGCCACGCGGAACTTTATCTTGACGTATCTGCCTTTGCAGGCGTCAAAACTGCACTCGGAGGTGACGTTAGAGACCTGGGTTTCGCTAAGGCGCGCCGAAAGGTCGTCGCGGTGCGCGAGCATATAGTTTGTGCCGTCCTCCGAAATATAACACTCAACGTAGTCGCTGATTTCGATGCCGGCAGGGGAGTTTTGCAAAAAGTTTATCTTAAAGCCGCAGACAGATTTTGTTTCGCCGAGGTCAAAAATGACGTCGCGCGACAGACCGCGGTAAAAGATATGATATGCAGAGCTCGAATAGTCGGCTTTTTTTGAATAAACGCCGTCGGTCAGCAGACCTTTGCTTGCCGAGGTGCCTGCGTTGAGACGGGCGTAGTTGCAGTTAATATCGACGCCGCTTTGGACCTTGTATTTTAGACCTGCGACGAGGTTTTTGACAGTGTAATCCATTGTTATTGATTCCTCCGAAACAGTACTGACGGTATCATAAGATATTGTATCCTGCGAAACGGCTCCGCCCGCCGTGCAGGATGACAGCAAAAGCAAAACCAGTGCAAGGCTAATAAAACGTATCGGCTTCATATCATCGTCCTTTCTTTTATATTACTGTATCATAACCGATATAATTTTTGGGGCAAAAAAGCGCCCGAGCGGACGCTTTTATATGATTTACATTATGCCGATAGAGCGGTAATATTTGCCAAAGTCGGTTATCTGGCTCTTGATGCAGTCGTCAGATGCGCAAAACGCCTTAAACTCGTCAAACGAAAGCCATTTGTACGAGATTGTTTCGCCGTCCTGCAGTGTGACGGACGATTTGTCGCAGTCGGTGACACACAGATAAGTGTGATAAATCGTGTGCTTTTGCGTTGCGACGATGGCGTCGAGCGGAAAGTAGATGTCCGAAACAATGCCTGTCTCCTCGTACAGCTCACGCTTTGCAGCGGCAAAAAGCGTTTCGCCTGCCTTTACCGAGCCGCCTGCGGTGGCTTCAAAACATCCCGGGTAGGTTTCTTTATTCAGGTCTCTTTGCATGAGCAAAAAGTCGCCGCCTATGTGTCTGACGAGCGTGCAGACAACCGCGTGGCATACGCCCTGCGGTATTTCTGTGCCTCTGACTAACGTATAGCCGAGCTTTTGACCCTTGCAATCAAGCGCGTCCCACAGCTCCATATCAGTCGAGCAAGCCGAGGCGGTAAAGCAGCTCTGCGGTCAATACACCGCCGCCTGCCGCGCCGCGCAGCGTGTTGTGAGAGAGGCAAACGAACTTGTAGTCAAACAGGTGGTCGGGTCTCAGTCTGCCGACCGTAACGCCCATGCCGCCGTATATATCGCGGTCGAGCTTTGTCTGAGGACGGTTTGGCTCGTCTATGTAAGTAACGAACTTTGCAGGTGCGTGAGGCAGTGCGAGCTTTTGAGGAGTTGCTTCAAACTTATCCCAAGCTTCGAGCATCTGCTCTATCGTGGGCTTGTTTTTAAACTTAACGAATACCGATGCGAGGTGTCCGTCCGAAACGGGTACTCTGATGCACTGAGCGGTGATGATAGGCTCGGTGGCAGGTACTATTTTGCCGTCAACTACATTTCCCCAAACTTTGAGAGGCTCGACCTCGCTCTTTTCCTCCTCGCCGCCGATGTAGGGGATAACGTTGTCGATGATTTCGGGGAAGGAGTCAAACGTCTTGCCTGCGCCCGAAATAGCCTGCATCGTGGTGACGCTGATGCTCTCGATGCCGTAGCCGAGCAGCGGTGTGAGCGCCGGAACGTAGCTCTGTATAGAGCAATTAGGCTTTACTACGATATAACCTCTCTTGGTGCCGAGGCGCTTTTTTTGCGCTTCTATGACCGACAGGTGCGACTCGTTTATTTCGGGGATAATCATGGGTACGTCCTCGACGAGACGGTTGGCCGAGTTATTTGAAACGACTATCAGCTCTGCCTTGGCGTAAGCTTCTTCGAGGGCTTTTACCTCTGCCTTGGGCATATCAACGGCACAAAAAACAAAGTCTGCATTTGCCTTGATGCAGTCGATGTCGTCTGCGGCTACGACGGTCATATCCTTGGCGTAGTCGGGGCAGGGGATAGACAGCTTCCAGCGGCTGCCGATGGCGTCGCTGTACTTTTTGCCTGCGCTGTTGGCACTAGCGGCGAGCACCGTGACGTCAAAATAAGGGTGATTTTGTAATAATAACAGTAGTCTCTGACCTACCATGCCGGTAGCGCCGACGACTGCGGCTCTCTTTTTATTCATAGGGCTGTCCTTTCACCGTGTTAACACGTGATAATAATATAATATGAATGAGGGGGCGCTTTTGGCACCCCCCAAAAAACTAATTGCGATAAATTACGGCATCATATCCTTATAGACGCCGACCTCTGCGCCGTCTATAACCGTGGCTCCTACCACCTTGCGGTAAAACTCGGTAGGTCCTGCGCCGCCGATGATGGCGTAGCCGTAGCCTTCGTCACGGAGCGCCTCCATACATCTGAGGCAGAGCGCACCGCCTATGCCGAGCTTGCGGGTCTCGGGGTCAACGCCCGTGGGACCAAAGTAATCGCGGTAGGTGCTTTCGTACGCGGCAAAGCCGAGTATCTTTTTGTTTACCGTGTCGTAAGCGATAAAGCAGGAAACGGGGAAATGCGTGAATGCGGTATCGGTTTCGTTAGCCCAGCCTTCGCCGAATTTTTCGGCTATCCAAGCGTGAACCTTGTGCTTTTGAGGGGTCATGGGGCGCATGATGCGGATGCCCTTGTCCAAAAGCTTTTTGTAAAGTTCGGTACCGTCGGGAAGCTCGTAGAGCTTAACAAGCATATCAGGCATTTTAGTGTATCTCCTTATTCGGCGGCAGAGCTGTCGTCTGCAACGTCCTTTGCGGTAGCAACCGTGAGGTCTGTAAAGGTTGCGTTTTTGTAGTAGTCGGCGTACTTGGTTTCGGTGCCGTCCTCGGCCTCGAACGTGATGGATTCGATAGCGTTGTCGGTAAATACTACGGTAGCCTTAAAATCGTCAACCGTCCAAGCCTTTTCCATACCTGCTACGCTCTTAATCTCGTTGTCCGAAAGGTCGAGCTTGGTGAGCTGGTTGAGACCGGTAACTGCGGCTACAAACTCGCTGATTTCGTTGCCGGAAAGGCTGATAGTCGTAGCGGCGGTGAGGTTTTTAACAGCCGAAATATCAACTATCGAGTTGTCGTTGGCGTTAAAGGTGGTCAGCTTGACGAGTCCGCTGATGGGGTTGATGTCAACTATATCGTTGGCGTTGATATTGAGCGAGGTAAGCTCGGTGCAATTTTGGATGCCGTTAATGTTGGCAATCTTGTTGTCGTTTGCGGTGAGGGTAGTGAGCTTGGTCATGCCTTCGAGCGCGTCGAGGGTGGTAACTGCACATTTGCTGATGTCGAGCGTCTCGAGCAGGACGGAGTTTTTAATGCCCGAAATGTCTGCGAGCTTCTCCATACTGCCTGCGGAGAGAGTGGTGAGCTTGGTCATGCCCGAAAGAGCGTTAAGGTCGGTAAGGTCGTTGGCAGAGAGCGAAAGGTTCTCCATATTGACGAGACCTGCAAGCGCCGAAATATCGGTGATGCCGTTGCTGTTGAGGTCGAGAGACTTGAGCGAGGTCAAACTCTTGAGAGGAGTGATGTCGCTGACTTTGAGTCCGCCCATAAGCAGTGTCTCGAGGTTTGAGCAGGCTTCGATACCTGCAATCGAGGTAACGCCGGTGCTCGTGATGTCGAGGCTTGTGAGAGCAGGGAAGCTCTCAATACCCTTGAGGTCTTTGATGCTGCTGTATTCGAGAGCGAGCACCTCAAGCTTGGTGAGAGAAGCGAGCTGTTCGAGCGAGGTGAGCTCGGTGAGCTGCATTGCTTCGATAACGGTGTCAAAGCTTACGCCGCTCGACGAGCCGTATATCTGAGCGTATATCTGAGAGTAGTAAGCGTTGGTGTACATCTGATATACGTTGCTTGCGTCAAAAGCCGACAGGTAGCGCAGATTGCGGAAGAGCGCAAGGTCGCTGATATCGGTGATGATGTGCAGAGTAGCTACGTAGTCGGTGCCTTCGACAGGTTCATAGTCGTCGGTATCACCCGAAATAACCTTGTCGGTGTAATCCTTGTAGCCGAGCATAACAACGGGGTAGCTATACGCCGACTTATAGTCGCTCGACATAGAGATGTCACAGTAATATACGAGGCTCTCAAATTTGTCGAGAGTGTCCTGCGTGATGTCACGCGCCTTGCAGCCGAGTGAGGAGGCGATAGCCTGTGCAAACGTCTGGTCTGCAAACAACGGGTTGGTCGAAAAATACTTGTTTAGTGAAACAGCCAGTATGCCTGCTACGAGTGCGAGGCAAACAACGACGATTATAACGAGGTTGCGGAGGGCTGTTTTGCGGTTGTAAATGCTCATTGCGGGGTATCCTCCAAGATTTTATTAACTTAGCAATTATATCATACAAATAACCATTTTGCAACAGTTTTTATTCCGAAATTAAGGCTCTATTTGCACAAAACGGTTATTTGGCGCACTTTTTGAGTATGTTTTTGAGCAAAGCGAGGTTGTCGTCATAGCCGCTGCCCTCGGTTATGCAGATAAACGCGTCGTCCTTAAGCGAGCAGATTAGCGACGGCTTTGACTGCAGTGACTCTACCGTGACGGCGTATTTATACGCAGCTTCGTCGCTTACGACCTTTTGCTGTATGCCTGCGGTCTCGAGCAGTACGGGGCTGCCGTATTGCATTACCTTGTCAAAATAGTCCTTGTCACAGATTAAGATATAGCTCTTGCCGTCACTCAGCAAGCCTACCAAATCGGCGTATAATTCCTCGTCGGTCATCGCCTCCTGCGACTCGTTGCCCTTGACGATGATAGGGGGTGTTACCTTTGCAAACTCGTAAAAGGTATCGCCGAAGCCGTCTTTTTTGTCTATGCAGCCGAGGACGAAGGACTTAAAGTAATATTGCTCCTGCGAGTCGATGTTGGTGTCGCCGTAATAGACGATATTAACCTCGGTGTCGTTGTAAACGACCTCGTTTTTTGCATAAGTGACGAGCTTAACGAATAGCAGCTTGTTTGCCGTCCACTGTTCGAGGGTGCGACCGTATTTGAGCGCGTCGTCCTCGGGCGAGCGGCGCATACAGACTATCGTGGTGTCGGGGAGTGACGAAAAGCCGGGGGCGAGCGACAGACCGAGGTCCTTGATATAAACTCCGTATTCGTCGTAGGTGCGCTCGGGCATTTCGGCGCTCGTCAGTATGGACGCAAGCGGTGCCAAAACGCCTATGTTTCTGAGCCTGTCGTAATAATAGTCGTCGCAGAGGTATATGACGGCGTCGCCTGCACGGACCTCGTTCTCGAACCTTTGCAGGACGGCGTTATTGGTGTCGTAGTTGATGACCGCTTCGCCCTCGTCGGTCGAAACGTTGTCGGTGTGTGCCGTCAGCTCCAAAAAGCCTATCTCCTTGGTGCCGTCGCCGTTGACGTCGGTGATGTTGGAGGCTACAAAATCCTTTAGCTCGCCGCAGTCCTTGACCGACAGCACGCCTGCTCCGATATACATTAGGTCAACGTCGCTCTCGCGCTGTGCAAATAGCTGTACGCACGCGACGATAAGCGCGATAATCAGCACGCCAAAGATGATAATCATCCATTTGTAATAGTACCAGATGTTGGACATCCTGTCCTTAAAGGTGTATTTTTCTTTTTCCATAATGACCTCAAAATGCCGTTTAGATTATCAGCTCGTATGCGTTGCGCGGCGAGCCGTCCGCAATGCGTATTACGCCGCGGTAGCTAAAACCGTGAGACAAAATCACCTTTTGCATCGGACGGTTGTTTGCGTGGGTGTCAACCCTTATATGGTTTGTCTTTGTAAGGCAAAACGACAGCGCGGTGTCAAAAACTCCGCCCTTATCGCTCCCCCTTGGCTATGCGGTGGATGGTGCCGTAGGGCGCGTCGGACAGCCATGCGCCGTCGATATCCTTATACGTCGGGTCTTGACCGAGTATAAAGGCAAAAACGCCTACGACTTTGCCGCCGTCAATAACGGCGTAGCTCTGACCGAGTGCTATGTCGCGCTCTGCCGTTTCGCGGCTCGGGTGCCCGACAGCCCACTGAGTCGGGTTGCCGCTCTCTACCATAAACCGCTGCGCCGAGGCGTATATCTGCATTATTTCGTCTAATAAATCAGCGGTAGCTTTGATGACTGTCATTTTATACTTGTGATAGCTTATTAATCTTAATCGCAGTCTGCTTTATGCGGTACGGAGTGCGCTGAGCGCATACGGACACGCACTGGTCGAGGGTGTATTGCAGCTTTTCAAAGAGCTGGATGACGTGACCGTAAATCTCGGCGTCGCTGTCGTCAACCGTTACCGCAAAACAGTCGGGTTCAAATACGACCTTTTTGATGGCGAGGTGCTTGCTGAACTCTATCCTGCCTTTTTCGTCGTCAATATGCTTTAGGTCGTACACGAATTGCAGGTTGCGGTCGGCTGCTATATCCAGCTCGTCACCGAGCCTTATCAGTGCCGAAAGGTAGGGGAGGCACACGGTGTTGCCGCCCGGCAGCTTGTATTCTGACGGATATTCCGCCTCGTCAAAGAGGTTTGTCTTGCGGTGACCTCTCGAAACCTGTATCGTTGCCCACAGGTGCTCTTTGGACGGAAACTCAAATATACTTGCGTACTTTTTGATATACATTCCGCTCAATTCGTTGTGAAACGAGCGTATTATTTCGGACACGTCGGCGCCCGGGTTTTGTTTTAAAAACTCGTCTACCGGCAAAAAAGCCTTAAACTCGTCGTAATCCTTTTGCGAAATGCCCATGCCGCTGTCGTGCAGGTACGCCGCCATCAGCAGTATAAATATCTCGTCCTCGTTGAGCCTGTCGCAATAGTCGCCTATCAGCTCGTTGCAAAACGCGATTATTTCGACTGAATGAAGCGCCGTATGGTCGGTGAAGGACGGAAACAGCGTCTTGTATTTTTGCAAGAGGTTTTGACAGCACAGTACGTTATCTGCAAAAGTGCGGTGAAGTGCAGGCGACAGGCTTTTGAGCCTCGTTTCTATCGCGTAATCGTAGCTCATTTAATCTTTAGCTCCTAAATGTTTTTGCAGATTTCGGTAACGAGCGTCTTAAACTTTGTTTCTACAGCCTTGCCGGTCTCCATAACCTCGGCGTGCGTGAGTGGCTGCTTGAGTATGCCTGCCGCCATGTTGGTCATGCAGGAAATGCCGAGCACCTTGATGCCGCAGTGCACAGCGACTGTCGTTTCGGCAACTGTTGACATACCGACTGCGTCGGCACCGAGCGCGCGGACGGCGCGGATTTCGGCAGGAGTCTCGTACATCGGACCTTTGCAATAGCAGTAAACGCCCTTTTGCATCTTGATGCCGCACCTTGCGGCACATTCCTCGGCGAGCTCGACGTATTCGGGAGCGTAAGCGTAGCTCATCGAAGGGAATCGAGGTCCGAACCTTTCGTCGTTTTTGCCGAATAGCGGACTGTCGCAAAACAGCGCAATCTGGTCTTCTATAATCATCAGGTCGCCGGGCTTATAGCTCGTGTTGACGGCGCCTGCGGCGTTTGTGAGCAGTAGATTTTTGACACCGAGCAGCGCGAGCACTCTGACGTACAGCGTGACGTCCTGCATATCGTAGCCCTCGTATCTGTGGAATCTGCCCTGCATGGCGATTATATATTTACCGCCTGCATAGCCGAATATCATCTTGCCCTTGTGGCCTGCGACCGTAACGGCAGGGAAGCCCTTGATGTCATTATAGTCGATTTCGGCAGTCCTTTGTATGCTGTCGCCGAAGGCACCCAGTCCGCTGCCGAGCACGACGGCGGTATCGGGGATGTCACTGACACGTGATTTAACGTATTGCGCGATGGCGTTGGCTCTGTCAAAAAGTTCCATTTTTCTTTCTCCGTATATAAATTAAAATAAAGCTACTATGGCACAAACGAGTGCGATAAACGCGGTGGTGACTATATGCGTCCTCAGCGTCATGGCGAATATTGCGACGACCTCGCGCGCAAAGCCGTTGGGCCAAAAATACCATTTGGTGCGGCTGCCGATGCCCTCGGCTTTTATGCCCACGCGGTCGGCGAGCATTCCGCTGCGGAGCACGTGGTAGTTGGTCGTGGCAAACGCGACCTTGGCGTCAGGGTTGATTTTATCTATTATTTTTTTTGAAAAAGCAAAGTTTTCGTAGGTGTTTTTTGACTCTTTTTCGGGGTAAACCTCGTCGTTTTCGGCACCGTGTGAGAGCAGATAAAGCTCCATGGCGGAGGCTTCGCTGATTATCTCGTCACTGCCCTTGCCGCCCGAGGGAACGTATAAAACCTTTTTGCCGCAGGCGATTTCCTGGTCCCACGCGTACTTGATGGCGCGGTTGGTGCGCCCCTTGATGAGTGGCAAGAGGCCGCCCTGCTTGTTTATCGAGCAGCCGAGTATGACTATAAAATCCTTGTCGTAGTGCGGCTTTTGCTTTGCGGCGATATAGCCCATGAATATGACCGCAAACATCATACATTCGAGATAGTCGAGCACGCTGTAGAATATCAGCGGCAGAGTGCGCATGAGGTAGGACAGCACGGCGCTCCCGACCTGAGGCTCGAGGTAGTCAAACAGCCTCGAAATCAGATAAATAACCACAGTCGCGGCGGCGAGTATTACGCCGAGGAAGGTGCCTATCATGTTGCGCGGTCTCATGCCCTCGTGCTTCATCAGCGAAATATTGCTTATCAGCATCAGCACGCCGAGCACCGCGATAGCCCATATCGACAGGTGGGCAAAATTGCTCGGAAAGCCCTTTATCGCAGGGATAATCCTTGCTTTGTCGCCTCCGCTTGCGCACATGGTGACGATAACAGTGATAAGCAGCATGAGCGAGGCAAAAGCACCTGCCGAAAGGCATATACATTTGAGCTTATATATGGTTTTGTGAGCCTGCTTTTTGAGAGCAAAAAGCATAGCGGTTATCGCGAGCGCGATAACGACGATAAGTGCGACGTAAATGAACATAATACGACCTATACATTTGATGATATATTATATCAAACAAATTGCATAATATCAAGAGCAGTATTGACAAAATTTAGATTTTATTTATACTGTTTTTCAAAGGAGGTGTGCACGAATGCAGGACTGTGTGATATGCGGCGGCTTTTGTCCGTCCAAAGAGAGCGAATTGTCGCAGAGATTAGGCTTACGGCTCGTTAACGACGCAGGCGACCGTCTGCACCTGTGCTACACCGACAAGGGGCTTACGTTAAGGTGCGGACAAAACTGCATGACGGGCGACTTTGCAGACCTTAAAAAGAGGCTCAAACAGCCCAATCTCCAGAGCGAAATGATAGTCAAAGCATCCAAAATCAAAGGCTCGGATAATCTGCGCCTCTTGGACGCTACGGCGGGTATGGGGACAGATTCGTTTTTGCTTGCGGCGGCAGGCTTTACCGTCGATATGTACGAGTACGACGCGGTGATAGCGGAGCTACTGACCGACGCACTGTCGCGCGCGGCGCTCGACCCCGATTTGACCGCAATCGTCGGCAGGATAACCGTCCATCGCAACGACAGCATAAAGGCAATGCTCTCGCTTGATTACCGCCCAGACGTCATATTGCTCGACCCGATGTTTCCCGAGCGTCAAAAGAGCGCACTCGTCAAAAAGAAGTTTCAATTACTCCAACAGCTCGAGTGCCCCTGCACCGACGAAAACGAGCTGCTCACTGCCGCTATAGGCGCAAAGCCTCGCCGTATAGTCATAAAGAGACCTCTCAAGGCTCCGTATCTCGCGGAAAAAAAGCCGAGCTTCTCTCTGCTCGGCAAGGCTATACGCTATGATGCTATTGTCTTTGCAGACAACTAATAATAAAAAAAGTCCTTCACCAGAAGGGCTTTTTTCATGCGCCTTTGGCGCAATTCATTTTCTCTTTAAATATTCCTCAATCTCGGGCGTCCCGTACAGCTCCCTGTAATCGTCCCCGAGATAGCACGCAAAGGTCGTGACGGTTTCATAGCCGATTTTGTCATAAAACTCCAGGTCGGCATCGAGCACGTCGTTTCTCAGCTTAAAAGGTTTGGGCGGCTTTGTCCATCCGCTGTATAGCGAATTGTCGAGCCAATAGTCGAGTGCCTTTGAGCCGCACGTGCCGTAATATTTTATCAGTTCTGCCGCTGCTTGACGGCTTTTGGCGTTGTTTTCGTCTGTGAGCGGTTTGGTAAAATCACGGTCAAACGGGGCGTATTCGAGCACTATGCCGTCCTCGGGTGTTATTACCTTGGGTAGCTCGGTGGCGTTGCAGTAGGCGAGGTAGGACTGCGTGGCGAGCGGGTCTGTGCGCCTCAGCCCCTTGACTACGGCGTTATATATCTTCATCGCTTGGTCGGACGGAGTAAGCTTTTTGCACTCCTTGCAGTGGCAGGGCTTGTCTCTCACGTCGTCGAGCCAAAGGTTATAGCGGTGGGTACCTGACGGCAGACGGACTGCAAGCTCTGCGGCGGTGTCGGAAATAACGTCCAGAGCGTCGGCATTTGACGCACAGCAGTTGTAATCGGGCGTGCGGACGCCGTTTTCGTCCATTCTAAACCACTCGGGATGAGCGTCAAAATGCTCTCTCGGCAGCAGCATTGACATAGCGTGCATTTCGTATTCGAGCTTTATGCCGTGTGATGAAAGCTCTTTTATTATCTGCGTTTTTTGCGCGTCAAAGCCGTTTTGCATCAGTTCCTTTACGCGCAGGTGCGAGCCGTCGCCGCCGACGGGATGTATGCCGAGCACGTCTATCGACGAGCCGATAAGCTGTGACTGCCACGCAGGCACAACCTCGTACGGATGTACTATCAGACCTCTGTGTTTAATCATAATTTTGCACTCCTTTTTATCAGTAAAACACAAACGCGGCGGCTTGTCAATATCTATTGACAGTCAAAACCCTATGTGGTATCTTGTTAGTAATAATTCATTCGGAGTAAAAAATGTTTGATACACAGTCAAGCCTTACTTATACCTTTGCAAACGGTGACGAGGGCAGTGCGGAGGGCGTAATAAAATATCGGTCCCAAAGCGGCGAGTCCGTTATCTGTTTCGGCAACAGTGACGGCGCACTCAAAGGCTATGCACCTTTGGCTAAAGGAAGCGGCGAGATAGCCGTAGCTATGCGATACGGTACGCTTTTGCCTTTTGACGCCGACAGGGTGATAGCCTACGAAGGCGGCGAAATAGCGGCACAAGCGCCGATAGACGCGTCAAAACGCCTGAATACAGGCAAAGCAAAGGCAAAGTTCGCCTCTGTCAGCGACATACACATGAATTACGCGCAGGGCAGGGAAATGTGGATACACGCGCTCGACGCTTTTGAGAGCGACGGGGTGGAATACGTCCTCGTTTCGGGCGACGTTGGCGAAAAGGGCGAGCATTACCTCATCTACGACGAGGCTTGCAAGCAGAGTAATTTTACCGGGCTTATCTTCTCCTGTATCGGCAACCACGACCAGACCGACGACTGCAGAGAGATGTTTTTGCGCTACGCGATATACGACGGCGGCGCCAAGACCTTTGTGCCGCTTGAAAGTGCAAAGCAGTATTTTGAGCGCGAATATAAAGGCAGCCTTAGTGTTTCTGTCACCTACGAGGATAGAGAAGGCGGCGGCAGGACTTATTACTACTCCGCCACGGTAGGCGACAGCCTTTGCATATTTATGGACCAGATGCTCAAAACCGGCAGCGGCAACACCGCACGCGAGGATAATTTTTCGCCTGCACAGCTCGATTTTGTCACCGAGCAGATAAAAGAGCATTATGCAGACTACGATATTTATATCTGCGAGCACGCGCCGATAACCGAGCTCGGCGTAGGCTTTGACCCCGAGCACCGCTACTACGGCGCCTGTATCGAAATCAAGCCCGAGTACCCAAACAACACCCGTTTCAGAGCGTTGCTCGGCGAATATACCCGTTGCGTCTGGATGAGCGGACATACGCATATTTCGTTCGGGCTTGCCGTTTGCTACGGCGACAGGGAGGTAGGCGGCACAAAACCCGTGGCGCACTGCATACACAACGGCTCGACCGCGCAGACGAGAGAGCTCGACGGCGGCGTTATCGCCTACGGCACCGACTATCGCAGTGCGAGTCAAGCGTATGTTTGCTACAAGTACGACGGCGCGGCACTCTTTGAAGGTCATATCCTCAAATACCGCACTCCGTCGCCCGAGCTTGACACAGCCGATTTCTGCGACGTTATAGACCCGACGACCACCTTTTACTTTAGATACTGACACCGACTTTTTACCGACAAAATCAGGATGAAATCCTTACGCCCTTTTGCTAACATATAGCCATAAAAGCAAAGGAGCAATATAATGCAAAAGTTTTTATGGCAAAACGCGGATTTTAGGTTTTTCAGACTGCCGACGGTGCTTTACACCGACGAAAATTACGCACGAATTTCAGAGCAAGCCAAGGTGCTGTACGCCATGATGATTTCGCGTGCCTGCCTGTCCGAAATCAACGGCTGGTGCGACGAAGACGGGGTTTATTTCTATTTTTCAATTCCCGAGGTCTGCCGCACTCTACACTGCGGACACAATAAGGCGGTCAGGATGCTCAAGGAGCTCGAATCAAACGGCTTGCTCGTCAAGCACAGACAGTTCGGCTTTGCAACAAAGCTTTATCTATCGCCGCCCGAGGGCATAAACGCAAAAGCCGAACAGCCGACCGAAGACTGCGAACCGCTGCCCTCCGTCACGGTGCAAAGGTACGAGGAGGCGTTGTCGTGGGTTGCAGAGCGGTTTTACTCCCCGATAAACGACAGCACTATCCACGCCGTGGAGCTCGCGCGCATCAAGCAAATCATCGCCGACACGGTGGCATCGGACCAAGAGTTTCAAAAGATAGGCAATCAGTCGATAGCCACCGAGCTGATAAAGCGCAGGTTCGCACAGCTCGACAACGAGACGGTTTACGGCGTCATAGACAATCTCGTCAAGGACCGCAAAAACATCAAAAACGAGCGCGCCTATATCCTCTCTGCACTCTACAATTCAGCCTGCGATTATTCGTTATAGCCTCCTATATCGGGGGCTTTTTTTGATACTTTTTTATTGACAATCCGTAAAAAGCGGTGTATAATCATGAATACGAATAAAAGGGAGGGTAGTAAATGAATAATATGACTGAGTTTGGCGTGCAGTATTCTGTCGTGGCGGCTTTTTGCGGAGTGCTGCTTTTTGCTATCTGTATATCGTTTTTAAACGCAATGCCCAAAAAGAGCGACGACAAGTGTCTGTTTCTCTCGATATTATGCGCGGCAATCGCCGCATTTGCCGAAATCAGCTACGGCTTGCACGAGTTTGACGTAGTCGCAATGTCTCATGAATTTGTTTATTTTGCTTATATCGTCTATACTATTGCGTCTATGCTGAGCGGATTTTTTTGGCTCGTGTATTCCGAAAAAAAGCAAAACTCCTGGGCAGGCCGCAAAATATCACACCTTTTGGTTTTTTTACTGCCGTATCTCGCCGCGTTCGGCGTAGTAATATCGACACCGTTTACACATTTGTACTTTTATTTTGAAGACGGCAGTTACGCCAGAGGACCGTATTTTTATATCGTCACGGCGATTAGCATAGTGTTTGTCGTATTCAGCGGCATCTGCGCGTTTATAAAATCATTCCGCAAGCGTCATTACGCAGTACGCAGTGAGCTGCGCATAGTCTTTATGTATATCCTGGCATTGCTTGCCGTACAGCTCTCGCAGATGTTTTTTTCGGGACACTTGCCTATCAGAACGATGGGCGCGACGTTCGTATTTGTCGTTGCTTTTTCGCACTACGCACTCAGGCATATCAAGACCGACCCCGTCAGCAAGGTCAACAACAGATACACGTTTGAGCAGTATTTGAGCAACAAGCTTGACAGCGAGGACTGGTTTGGGCTCGTTATGCTCGACCTCGACGGATTTAAGGCTATAAACGAGGCTCACGGCCGTGCTATGGGCGACAAGGCGATAATGCAGTCCGCCAAGGCAATATGCGAGACGGTGCCCAATGACTTTTTTGTAGCACGCGTGGGCGGCGACGAGTTTGCCATCGTCGGAACCAACGAGCTCGCAGATTATATCGAAATCGAAGAGCGCATCAACGAAAATCTCGCCGAAATTCAAAGTACCGACGGAATGCCGTTTACCTGCACTTTTTCGGCTACGTATATGATAGTGGATAACAGCTACGACAACATCCCGGACGTCCTGCAGGAAATGGACAAACGCCTCAATAATCGCAAATCGAGAAAAAAGGCGTAACGTATCAGCTCATCGGCTTCCTTTTAACGGGAAGCCTTTTTTATCGAG
>DCHM01000044.1:88393-95137 GCA_002314835.1 Clostridiales bacterium UBA1752
GAGAATGAATTGCGCTACGCAACATTAAAATGGAATGAAATCGAGGCTTTGCGTCAGCAAGGCTCCTTTTTTTATTAAAACAAGTGCGTATGCGCTTTTTGGGCCGACAAACAGACATTTCTGTATGTTAGTCTGTATAACTCTAAGTTTTTATATTTGTTTTATCTTTATATTTAGGTTCCCATAAAAGGAAGACGGTATTACACGGAAAAGGGAAGACAGTACCACACCAAAAGGGGAATACGGCAGGTTCATTTTGGGAATGCCTTTTTCCCTTTTTGAAAAGGATATCCACAATAGGTTAACGGTATAAACCTAAGTCATTGACATATTACTGAGCTGTGGTATAATGAGGCATAAACATTAATAAGGAGCTACAGACTATGTCAGTTTTACGTGCGAGCCTTAACGATATGGCGCTCAAAAAGCTTTTGCCGATGACGCAGTGCCCTGACGAAATACCGCTAATATACAAGATAGGCGGCGTCGTTTACCGCGGCATACCGTCGTCCTTTTGCCCCGTAGTCAAGAGGACCGCGATAGACTGCAATATCACGCAGTTTACCTTTAGCGGCGTAAGTCCCGAGGGCGTCACCGTCTGCGTCGAGGGGTACGAGTACCGAGATTTCCCCGTCACCGAGTGGGTGGCGTATTTTAGCAACGCTACGGGCGCAAAATCGCCTATCGTGGAGGATATACGCATATTCGCGGAGCTTGTAGGTACGCACCCCGTGCTGTATCATTCAAACGGCGACACCTGTGACGAATCGGGCTATGAGACCTATAACGACGCAATAGACGGACCTATTACCGTAAAGTCGAGCTACGGACTGCCCAACGCAAACGCATTCCCTTATATGCGCGTCTGCACCGACGGCGTATTTTATAACGTCGCGCTCGGCTGGACCGGCGGCTGGTTTGCAGAATACAAGCCCATAAGCGGCGGCGTAAGAGCAGAGATAGGGCAGGCTCGCTGTCACATGACCATACTCCCGGGCGAAACGATGCGCAGCCCGAGAGTTACCTTTATGGCGGCAGGGGAGAGCGAGGACAACGCACGCAACCTCTGGCGCAAGTGGTATTTTGCCCACATACTGCCGAGAGAAAACGGCAAGCCGATACCGCCCAAGATGTGTATGCACGTCATAGCCATCGACGGCGAAGAGTTTACGGGAGCTACGACCGCGGTGCAGTGCCTCGGTATGCAGACCTTTATCGACAAGGGCGTAAAGCCCGACGTCTGGTGGATGGACGCAGGCTGGTACCCCTGCGACCACAAGTGGTACACCGGCGTAGGTACGTGGCACTGCGATTATCAGAGATTTCCCAATGGGCTTGGAGATATCGGAGACAAATGCAGGGCAAACGGCATACAGTATCTGCTCTGGTTCGAGCCCGAAAGAGTAAGACCAAACACCGAGATATACGACAGTCATCCCGAATGGCTACTGTCAGCCAAGGGCTCTGACAACTACCTCCTTAACCTCGCAAACCCCGACGCGCTTAAATGGCTCATAGAGTATATCAACGCGCGGATTGACGAATATCACGTTGATATTTACCGTCAGGACTTTAATTTTGAGCCGTTGCCGTATTGGGAGCAGAACGAAGCTCCCGACCGCATAGGCGCTATCGAAAACCTGCACGTGCAGGGCTATCTTGCTTACTGGGATTCGCTTATAGACCGCCACGAGGGACTGTGGATTGATTCGTGTGCAGGCGGCGGCAGGCGCAACGACCTCGATACCATGCGCCGCGCGGTCACTCTGCACTACACCGACATCGGCTACGGCAATCATCCCATCAAGCAAAAGCAGCACAGGCTGATGTTCGAGTGGATACCCTACTTCCGCGCTCACAACAAGAGCTGGGACAACAAGGACGGCACCTACGGCACTCAAAACTGCGGCGGTGACAGATATTCTTATCACAACGCGATGACGCCTGCGCTCACAAATTCGCTGTGCTACCTCGATTCGGAGAAATACTACCAGTACGCACGCGATATGGTGCCTATCTGGCGCCGTGCCGCCGAAATCGAGCTGAGAGCCGACTATTATCCGCTGACAGTCTGCCGCAAAGACCCTCACGACTGGTTTGCCATGCAGTTTGACGACCCCGACGAGAGGGACGGCTTTGTGCAGGTGATACGCAACACGCTCGTCAGCGAGGACGTTTATCTACTGAAGATGAAGGCGGTAAAGCCCGATGCGGTTTACGTCTTTACAAACGCCGAAACCGGCGAAACGCTAAGGCTGTTGTCTGCAGAGCTTAACAAAGGCATCGAAATAAGGCTCGAGCGCCGCACGGCAGTGCTTTTGTTTTACAACTATTGACATTTATAGCCGAATATTATAAAATATAGTATTCCAATTCACACAGAGGCATTATGAAAAAACTAATCAGTATTTTGCTCTTGATACTTATGCTTTTGTCGCTCGCCGCCTGCTCTGCGAGCAGCTCTGACGACAAGCCGATTTTTACTAAATGCGAGGATTTTGCCGGTAAAAGCATCGGCATTATCGCAGGCTCGAGCCTTGACGTCTTTATCGAGGAAAAATACGGCGATATGGACGTTAAGTATTATAACGACGAGTCGCTTGGCGTCGCCGCGCTCAAAAAGGGCACCATCGACGCTTTTTTGGCGAGCAAGGGTACGGCGACTATTCTGGCTGCGAGACAGGAGGATCTGGCGCTATTTCCCGATCCGTTAATCGAGGACAACCTCGGCTACGCATTTAAAAAAGGCAACCCTCTGTGTGACGAGTTCTCCGCTATTATTGACAGATATACCGTTGACGGCACGCTCGACGCTCTCGAGGACAAGTGGATCAACGGTTCCGACGAGGACAAGGTTATTGCTGCGGAGCTTTACGAGCCGGTCAAGGATTCAAAGGGCACGCTCGATTTCTTTTGCTGTGACCTGATGGAGCCGATGACTTATCTTTCGGGCGACGGCTCGATAATAGGCTACGACGTCGAAATGGCGCTGATGATTTGCCGTGAGCTCGGCTATGATTTGCGCGTTACGGGCATAGAGTTTGCAGGTCTGCTGATAGCGGTGCAAAACGGCACTGCCGACTTTATAGGCGGCTCACTTTCGATAACCGAGGACAGGCTCGAGGTCGTTAATTTTGCTTCGCCAAACTACTACGGCGGCTGTTATTGTATAGTCAGAGAAGAGAATATGCCTGCCGCGGACATAGACCTCAACAGCTATGACGTCACGATAGCCGCAGTCATCGACAACGATATAGACATTACCGAATATTACCCAAAGGCCAAGGTCATTTACGTCAAAAACGAGTCGGACGGACTATTGGCTCTGACCTCGGGGCAGGTTGACGCTTATCTCGAAAAAAGCCAGCTCTTGACTACAATAACCGACGCCGGCGTCAAGGGCATACACATCCACAGCGACGGTCAGATAGGCGATACGGGCAAGGTTGCCGCCGCCGTCAGTCCGTTATCTAACATCCCCGATGCCGAGGGCAAAATCAACGAGTTTATCGCGCTCGCCAAATCCGACGGCACGCTCGACGATATGATACAGCGCTGGCTCGTGGACAAAAATTACACTATGCCGGACATACCAAAGGCGGAGAACCCCACCTTTACGGTCAAGGTCGGCACCACGGGACTTACGACGCCCTACTCGTTTTATCAGGATAACGAGCTGACGGGCCTCGACGTCGAGCTCGCAATGCGCTTTGCCGCTTGGCTCGGCGCTGATATAGAAATCTCGCCCTACGACTGGGACGCCATTATATTGGCTTGCGCAAACGGCAAAATCGACTACGGCATTTCAAACCTCTACGTCACGGCGGAAAAAGCCGAATCCGTCATCTTCAGCGACCCGTACGACACCTATCAGATGGTGCTATTCGTAAGGGATACCACGGTTGCCGCACAGCCGTCGATATTTGAGAGCATCGCAGACAGCTTTGAAAAGACGTTTATCAAAGAGAACCGTTGGAAGCTGATAGTCGAGGGTCTCTTTATCACGATTATTATTTCGCTCGGCTCCGCTTTGCTCGGCATTATACTCGGCTCGCTATTCTGCTTAGGGCACCGCTCTCGCAAAAAGTGGATAAGCAAGACGATAGACGTATTTTGCTATATTGTATCAGGCATACCTGCGCTCGTAATATTGATGATAGTATTTTTTGTCATCTTTGCGTCGTCTGATATTTCGCCGGTATTTTCGGGCATCATCACCTTTGGACTTATCTTCGGCATCACCTTCTCGTCGATAATGTCCACCGCCATCGACTCGGTTGACGTTTCGCAGTGGGAGGCGGCAAAGGCGCTCGGCTTTGACACCAAGGGCACCTTCTTTAACGTCATATTCCCTCAGCTTTTAAAAATCGTTCTGCCGCTCTTAAAGGGCGAGTTTATCACGATGATGAAGCTGACCTCGATAGTCGGCTATATCGCCATCCAAGACCTTACCAAGGCAGGTGACATCATCAGGGCGCGCACCTTCGAGGCGTTTTTCCCGCTGATTTCCACCGCTTTGGTTTACCTCGCGCTCTCGTCGATAGTCATTTTTGCCGTCGGCAAGCTCGAAATAAAGGCCGACTTTTTGCACAAAAAAGCACGCTATCCGCGCGGAGTTAATCCCGACGTGGTTATAGAAAAAGCAACGGTTCAGCCTCACGCCGATATCGGCACCGAGGTCATCCGTGCACAGCATATCAAAAAGGTTTATCCCGGCGGCACTCCGCTCAAGGACCTTAACGCCGTCGTTTACAGAGGCGACGTGGTATCGGTCATAGGACCTTCGGGCACCGGCAAATCTACCTTCCTCCGTATGCTCAACCGCATGGACGCGCAGACCGAAGGCACCGTCACGGTGTTTGGTATGGATACTAACGACAAAAAAACCGATATGTACGCCATCCGCCGCAGGATGGGCATGGTTTTTCAGTCGTTCAACCTGTTTAATCACTTAAACGTAGTCGAAAACGTCATGTTCGCGCCGGTCAAGCTGCTGCACGAGACGCCTCAGCAGGCTTACGAAAACGCGATAAGACTTCTCCGCACCGTAGGCCTTGCCGAAAAAGCACTCGAGATGCCTACTGCGCTTTCGGGCGGTCAAAAACAGCGTGTCGCGATAGCGAGAACCCTCGCAATGCACCCCGAAATCATCCTCTTTGACGAGCCTACGAGCGCACTCGACCCGACTATGGTCGGCGAGGTTCTCGACGTTATCAAAGGGCTTGCCGAAAGCGGCATGACTATGATTATCGTCACTCACGAGATGAAGTTTGCAAAAGAGGTTTCGACCCGCGTATTTTATCTCGACTGCGGCGAGCTTTACGAGCAGGGCACGCCTGCCGAGGTCTTTGACGCGCCAAAGCGCACGAGAACCCAAATCTTTATCAACAAGCTCAAAACCGCAGCTATCACGGTTGATTCGGACGAATACGACTATATCGCCGCCGAGCAAACCCTGCGCGGCTTTGCCTCCAAAAACAAGCTCTCGGACACAGCCGCCGACAACCTCTGCGCACTCGTAGGGGCGGTGCTGTCATACAAAAAGCTCATCCCGTCAAAGCAGGACGAGCACAAGCTCCATATAATAGCCGAATACAGTGCCGAAAGCGGCAGCGTATGCGTCAAGTTTATCCGCGAATCAGAGCAAAATAACGTCCTTTGCGACATTGAAGCTGACGGCAAGGTCGTCGGTAAACTCTGTGACTCTGCAAGCTACGCCTATGAGGACGGCAAAAACGTTTTGACGTTTTTGGGTTTAAGGTTTTAATGGAATAAACCCCGACGTGGCTTGTTAATATTCATTATAAAAAAATCCGGCTGAAAAAGAGATTTATAATCCTTTTCAGTCGGTTTTTTGATGCAGTTTTAAGCCGATTAGTGCTTTTCGGCTCTTCTGAGCATAAACCAAGTCGTCGAGCCGAGCTCCTCCACGGTGTGCTTTTTGATTGTTTCAAAGCCAAAGTGCGTGTATATTGCGGCGTTACGCTCGGTGTTTGTAAACAAAAATACGTCTCTGTCCTGCTCGTCGAGCTCCTTAAACAGGCGGCGCATCAGCATCGAGCCGAGCTTTTGCCCCTGGCGCGGGGTCTGGACTGCCAGAGCCTCGATATAGACGGTGCCTTCTCTGAAGTGCAGGTCCTTTTCGTCCTCGCCGATGTACTGCATAATCTGCGTGAGGTTGTCACCTACGGCTCTCGTTTCGAGACCGGCGAGCTTGTTGCCGAGCTCTACGACGTCAACCTCAGCCGAGCCGTCAACCGGCGTCAGTATCATAACGGCCGAAAAGTCCTCGTTGGTCAGTACGAGACCGACCTTTTGTGCGTTGTCTATCCACGCCTCGGAAAAGTCGTGGTAAATCTTCATAAAAGACGAGTGCGAAGCCGGAACGGCAGGGACGGGGTACTGATAATCCGCGAACGCCTGCGTCACGGTGAGAGACGCCAGCTTGTGGTCGATTTCGTCCTCCACGAGGCGAAAGCCTTCGGGTAACGTTTCAAAAAGGTTCAGATTGTTCATATTCCCTCCGCGTTAGTTTTTTTGTTGTAGATATATTATCACTTAGCATATTAAAAGTCAATAATAAAGGCGCCCTTTTGCAGAGTCTTCATGCACTTTACCAATAGCCTTTAGGTTGATAAATCTCTAAATATTCATTGCTCCTTAGTCACAATAAAAGACCTTGCAATCACAAGGTCTTTTAATATATGGTTTATTCGTATTCGCTTAACTCGCAATAATTTTAAG
>DCHM01000044.1:95235-99164 GCA_002314835.1 Clostridiales bacterium UBA1752
TAGTATCAATATCGTATCAAGCAAATACCGGCTGAGAAAGACGATTTTGGAAAGAAATTCAAACCACTTTATCAGCACAACCCTATTATAACTTATTCCGTGAATAAAATCAAGAGGTTTCAGCAAAAAGTTACACTTATCGTATGTAGACTTATAGTATGTAAAAATGATATAATAAGATAAATTGGGAGGTATATGCCAATGGATATTGTAAAGGTCTTTGGAACCAACTTACGTAGATTGCGAACCGAAAAAGGTTATTCTCAGGAAAAATTTGCCGAACTGTGCGGCTTACATCGTACTTATATCAGCGATATCGAGTGTTTTACAAGAAATATCTCAATTGAGAATGTTCAGAAAATTGCTGATGCATTAGAAATCGAATCATATAAATTGTTTATGGAGGAATCATTATGAACCCTTTTACACCCGGAAGCACTCAGTACATTGATTTTGAAACGATGTCGGATTTACAATGGCATTGCACAAAATGCGAATTAAAAAGCGGTCAAGCCAAAACTTGGCAGGTTTGGAGACAAGAAAAAGGTATTCAATTAGACCAAGATTCTGAGGGGCATTGGTATAAAAATATGGAGTGTCCGCATTGTAAGATGACCACGATTCATAGAAAACTTAAATCTACTGAAATAATTACTGATGACTTAAAAGCCAGAACTGGCATCCCGCCGGCAATTGCCAAAAAAGCAAAAGAATTGTATGACTGCGTTGATGAATACTCAATGAGAAAAGAACCGGCTAATCAGCTTGAAATAGATCATAGAGTTCCACAAATAAGATGGGACACAAATGAAGAAGACAATTCAAAGCTTTCCCCTGAACAAATAAAAGAAAAATTTATGCTCCTTACTCGTTCCAACAATCTTCTTAAATCTCGTGTGTGTGAAGAATGCTCAAAAACCGGAAAACGTGGGAAGGGATACAAAGAAATCGCCTATTGGTACGAAGGTGATGAAAACTATACTAAGGAAATAGGTTGCAATGGTTGTTTTTGGAATAATCCAGCAAAATGGCGTGCAATGGTGAACAAGGAACTTAACAAGAAATAATTACTAAGCTGCGGTAAATCACCGCAGCTTTTTAAATACAAAAATATACTCATGATCAAACACATAAAAGTCACTCGCCAATGCTCGATAACGCCAAATAGCCTGCTGATTAATCTTTCCACGAGTTCTATCAAAGTCTTTAACTAATATCGCCTTTAAAAGAAAACCTTTTTGTATAAAAAGATTCATACAATGGAAGCCCAACGGGACAATCTGACTATTAGCATATTTATCCCCCATAACAAGAGCACAATATCTATTTTTCTGAAGTAATCTTGTCGTGTTATCTATCACTTGCCCAAAGTCATCTAAAAACGCTTCAAGCGTAGCGGCATTTGATAAATCATTGTTATTTTCAGAAAACTTTATAATATCCCAGTATGGCGGATGAAACATAACGAACTGATAGTTTTTTATACCAAGTCTCTGTGTTATGCTATCAACATTAATTGTCTTACTATCTCCAACAAATCCAATGGTTTTACACTCTGGATTATTCTCTTGATTGATTCTGCTAAACGCCTCGCTTACAACATCACCTTGTAAATCAATACCAATAGAATTCCGCCCCATACGCTGAGCTTCAATTAGCGACGTTCCGCTTCCCATAAAAGGATCTAAAATCCAATCGCCCTTTTTAGTGTACCTTTTAAACATTTGTCTTGGTACTTGCGGAATAAAATTTCCGTGATACGAAGCATTATGAACGCCAGAATTTTCACGGTGAAATGACCAAAAGGATGTTGTTAGTACATCGTCGTATTCTTTCCAATTTTTTGTGTCAATATCGTTATACCACGGCATTCTTAATTCTCATCCTCGTCATCTATTTGATTCAAGCCTTTCATTACGGCGATTCCTATTGCTTTTCCAAGACCACACGGAACAGCATTTCCGATTTGAACTAACTGCCATTTTTTTGAACCCTTAAAAATAAAGTCATCCGGGAATGATTGAAGCGCAGCAAGTTCTCTTGGGGTTAATACACGAGGAAGTTTGGGATGAATGTTTACGCCACCATGATTTTCCTTTACGGTACACGAAGGTTTATTCCAAGGAGATTTTTTCCAAGCGTCTGAGTAATTGCCATATAGACTTTGTCCTTCGGGCAGTTCTTTTATTTGTTCAATCATTTTTTCAGAATGTTTTGTGAAAATATGATTGAGCTGTTTATTTTCAGGCATACTCATAAACCGCTTTATTCCTTCGCCAAGGGTTACATAGTTTTCTTCAGTTACGAACGGCTTCGGGTGAAAGTTTGTCAATCCGTGACGATTGCCAATGAAAATAACTCTGTGCCGTATTTGTGGTACACCATAATCAGCACTATTTAGAACTGTAACATTGATATCATACCCTGCTTCTTTGTAATCACTGATAATCTTTGCCTCGACCTTGCCGTCCAACATTGATCGAAGTCCTTCAACATTCTCCATAACAACATAGTCCGGCTTGACATTTTTAACAATTTCAAGCATTTCCAGGTATAAACTGTTTCTGGGATCTGTTACAACTCTATTTCCAGCAAGGCTAAAACCTTGGCATGGGAATCCGCCAACAATCAAATGAATATGCTTGTCCTTAACTGAATCATACAATTCATTTTTTACGTCTTGTTCACGAATATCTCTGGTATGAACTTGTTCTTCCTTAAAACCTTTTTGTTCAATGAAATTGTATTTATAGGTTTCGACTGCTTCGGGCATTATCTCAACAGATGCAACGGGAGTGAACCCTGCCATTGTCAAACCACAGCTTAATCCACCAGCGCCTGAGAACAGATCGATAAAATTATACCCATTTCTATAATTCGTATTTGACCAACCGTCGTATACCCATTTATCAGTAATATCAATCCAGTTTACATCATCTTGTCCTTGACTTGTGACGACAGTTTCTTTGAATATATTATCTTCTTCTGGATCGTAATCAGAAATCAACCATTTTTCGTAATCTTCTTTTTTGATTCTGTAACGATTACATGTTTTATCCGCTTTTAGTTTCCCAGAAGCAATATGCCTTCTAATAGTTTTTTGGCTCAACTTTGCCATATCTGCCACTTCGGCAATACTATAAAATTCCACTGTTTTACCTCCAAGCAATTTTATATGTCCATTATACATGTTTTTTGTCCAGTTGTCAATGGCTGAGATGAAAATTTCAATATTTCGTCCGTTTTTGGTGATACTTCTATTTTCAAAAAAAGAAAAAGCTGCCGCCAGTTGGCAGCAGCTTTCCTTGCTTCTCGGTTGGTTATGCGTAAATCACTTCAGCGTTTACTATTTCAATTGCTCGGTTTAGGATATTATTCATTCTGCCTAACCATTCCATTTGGTCGGCGGCTTTCAGTTCTTCTGTGACACCTTCTTTTTCAGCCAAGTTTTTTATCAGCTGATAAAACATTTCATTTGCCCTGCGGTCGATGGCTTCAAGGTAAGTATTCAGCTCATCAGAGAGTATTAAGCCGCTGTAGAGAGCTTTCTTTTGCGTACGAAGGTATTTCCTATGTGCTTCACCGAATCTGCCGATTTGGGGCGTTTTCGGTGGCGTGAGCAAGGGGAGATAGTAATCTCCCACAAGCTCGTAATCGAGACCGTTTGTGCTGTCATGAATGAATCTTTCCATTGTTATCGTGCTCCTTTATCTCTATTTGTTTTCTTTTTGACGGTTTCGTTTTCCCGTGCCTTTTCAACCTTATGCGCCTGACCGATAAGCTCGTCCATCTTGCTTTGGCCGAAGACTCGTTTCAAGAAGGAATAATCCTTGTTTTCCTTTGTCAGCCGGTCATTATCGTAAGAGAGATAGCTCACCTGATCCCTTAATCGCTCGTTATCCCGGTAAAGACTGTTATTCTTATCAAAC
>DCHM01000041.1:0-2862 GCA_002314835.1 Clostridiales bacterium UBA1752
TAGCACAAGGGATATCATTTGTCAACCCCTTTTTTTAACTTTTTTTATTTTTTTTTGTTTTTTTGATTTTGGTTGACATAATAATGTGTTTTACGTGATTATGTTGACACAATTGCCTTTCTGAAGCCCTCATACATGTATAAAGAGCCTGTAGCGACTATTGGCAGGGAGTTTTGAACGGCATAATTCTTTGCTTTTGCAATCGCCTCCTCCATGGAAGCGCACGGTATGCCGGTGACACCGTAGATGATAAAATCGTCCGCCCAGTCCTCTGCGTCGAGAGCGCGTGGGTTGTCAGGAGTGACGGTATAAGCTCTGACCGCAACGTCTGCGAGCGTCATCGCAACCTCGTGATGCGCCTTATCCGCCATGACGCCCGAAATGAGTATGCACCTGCCTCCGAGGCAAAGCTTGACCGAATCGACGACCGCTTGCGCACCTTCGGGGTTGTGTCCCCCGTCGTAAACGACAATCGGGTCGTTCTGTATCAGCTCGAACCTTGCGGGCCAATGAGTAGTCGAAAGTCCTTTGTCAAGTGCCTCCTTAGAAACCTTGACGCCGTATTTATTAAGTATAGATACCGCCTCTATTACGTTGGCGGCGTTATACGGCTGATAAGCTCCTGCGAGCGAAACGTCGTGCTTTGCTCCCTTATACGTAACAGCGCTGCCGTAAACCGTGCAATCCTCGGCAGACACGCTGTCTCTGTCGGTGATAAAAAGTTCAGAGCCGTTTTGCTCTGCGGCGGCTTTTATCACAGCAAGTGCTTCCTGAGAGTTGCCGCCGAATAAAACGGGTACTCCCGGCTTGATGATGCCGCTTTTTTCGCCTGCTATCGCGAAAATAGTTTTGCCGAGTATGCGCGTATGGTCAAGCGCAACGCCGGTAATAACCGACAAAACCGTATTTTTTACTACGTTGGTCGAATCAAGTCTGCCGCCCATGCCGCACTCGAGCACTACGTAGTCGCACTTTTTGTCTGCAAACCAGCAAAGTCCAATAGCCGTGATAAGCTCAAACTCAGTCGGCAGATCTATCATTTTGTCGGCGCAGGCTTTGACGCGCTCGGTGACGTCGCAAAGCTCGTCGTCGGGGATGTTTATACCGCCGATCTGCATTCTTTCGTTAAAAACCGCAACGTAAGGCGATGTAAACAAGCCGGTTTTGTAGCCCTGAGCGGTCAAAACACGCTCGGTCATGGCACAAAATGAACCTTTGCCGTTGGTACCTGCAACGTGTATGAATTTAAGGTTGTCCTGAGGGTCGCCGAGCGCGTGCATAAGCTCGGTAATGCGTGCAAGCCCGGGCCGAGAGCCCTTCCAGTCAACCGAATGAATGTATTTTAGCGTTTCAGTAATGTCCATTATGAATTGCTCCCATATTTATTATACAGTTTAATATCAAACAAAAGCTTGTTAATAATTAACGCCTCTACCGCGCCGACGGCTATCGAAACGCCGAGGCCGACAAAAACGCCCCACCACGGCATACCGAACATCCAAATCTTGGCTATCGACTTGATGACGACTTGTCCTGCTAGATGAGCGCAATATACCGCTAGCCAAACCGTCTTTTTGCTCTGCTCCTTGCGGAGCTTGATGCCAAAAATCCCTGTAATCAGTCCTATTGAAACCGCGCCTGCCGTGATAATTGGGTTGACGGCGGGGTTTGTGGAAAGTAGGCAGGAAACCACGTCCGACAGTCCTCCGCAGACAGCGCCTGCCAAAGGGCCGAAAAGCAATCCTGCAAGCATAATAGGCAGGTTTTCAAACGTGATACGATAATACACGTTAAAGGTAAAGAAATTTTTGCACACTATGCCGATAACGACCGAAAGTGCGGTCATCATGGCACATATAGTGAGTGTCTTTAAGTTAAATCGGCTCGGTGACAAACAAAAACGCCTCCTTTTTGTGCCGCCAAAGCGACAGAAAAAGCAGGTGTTACGTCTGTTGTTTTGTTTTCTGTCGCAGCGGGATGCAAGACAGATACCGCAGTAAACTTTCGTCCGACGGACAACTCCCCGTTCCGTCGGCACTTGACGCACCTGTCTTTACTCTGCAAGGCTGATTATAACTCTACGGTTCGGCGTTGTCAAGTAGTGTGATAGCCAAAAATCCATTTTATTATCGGGCAAAACAACTTGGGCGCCTTGTAAACTCTGATTTTCATTATTTCACCTGCCACAGATGATAAGTGCGCCTGCCGCCACTATAACGAGCGCCTGTATTACCACCATGACCGAGGGCGGTAAAAACGCAGACAAAACCACCCCTGCGCCAAAGCAAACCGCAGACAGCGCTATATTTTTTACCGAATAGCAGATACACCATCACCGCCTTTCATTCTTATTTTATTCATAAGGGGCTGCGTTTGCTCATATAATCAAGCAAAACACACTGAAAGGATGCGATTTATTATCAAACCAACCGTAAAAGAAGTCTTTTTGCCCATAAAGCCTAAGTTCATGACCGCAGACAAGGACGTAGAGTTTGCCTGCACTTTACCCGACTACGCCCCCGACATATCGCTTATCGTCAGAGCAGGCTGCAAGCCTGCCGTAAAGTCAGCGAACGTAGGCGCAGGCAAATGCACCGTCGAGGGAGTAGCATGCTTTGAGCTTACCTACATCACGGGTGACGGCAAAATAAAGAGTGCCAAGTTTGCCAAAGACTTTAGTCAAACCTTTGAGGTAAGCACCGAAATTACCGACGCCGCATCGATTGCACGTGCGAGTGCGACATACGTCGGCTGTAAGCTGCAGGATAGCCGCAGTCCGACCTTTAAGGCTGTGATTAAAACCGATGTTGAACTGACCGGCAACGCAGTCGTCAGGATGCTCGACGCCGACGACAGCGGCGA
>DCHM01000041.1:2950-30091 GCA_002314835.1 Clostridiales bacterium UBA1752
GAAATATCGGGTGACATAATTTTGGGGCGCGCGGATATGGCGGCAAGTGAAGTAATCAGCCACTCGGTGCTCCTGCCACCGCCGAGAATAATGCAGAACCAAAACGGGCTCGCTCTACGCAGTGACGCCGCAATCACGATAATTTACGAGGGCGAAAAGCAGGGCTCGGGCTATATTTCGGTGACGAGGACTTTGCCGATTTCGGTTGAGGTGAGCGGAACCGACATGAGCGACGAAGCAAAATGCAGTATGCTCGTCTTGGCAAGCTCAGTCACGCTGATGCCAGACAACTACGGCGAAAACCGCGTTTTTCGTGTCAAGATGACCGTAAGGTCGTCGTGGACTAATTACAAAACCGAAAAACTGCAAACCGTCACCGATATGTTTACGCCGCATTTTGTCACACAGTACGACACCGCCAAGGCGAGCGTGCCTGTCAGCGAAGCGGTTGTGTCAAAAACCTTCACGGTCGAAACGCGTTTTGAGCCCGACACGCCGTTTGATGACATATTGTCTGCGGAAGCCGAGTTTTGCGGTATTTCGGCAGTCAAAGAGTCAAGCGGCACGCGGCTTTTCGGCAGTGTGCAGGTTAGCGTGCTCGGCAGGCAGGGCGAAAAGTACGGCAGTCTTTTGCAGAGCCAAAGCCTCGACCAGCTATTATCTATCGACTGCGGCGACAGCGAAATAATAAGGTGCGACGTTGCGGTGATAGACCTGCAGCCCACTCTTTTGTCGAGCGGTGACATGACCGTGAGAATAACCGCCGAAGCGTCGGTCTGCCTCTACAAATCGTCTGAAATAACATTCGTTTCAGACATATCCAGAGAGACTGCAGTGGTACCTGACGGCAGCGGAATGACCGCGGCGTACTATTTTCCCTCTGCCACAGACGACCTGTGGAGCATAGCCAAATCGTACGCCGTGGCACCGAGCACGATTGCCTCTCTCAACGACGGAGCGTTTGACCAAAACGGAGCACTCACAGGTACAGTTCCCTTTATATATATAATATTATGAAGAAAACTTTTTGTTTTATCGGCGGAGACAGGCGGATGTCGGTGGCGGCGGCACTGCTCGCGGCTGACGGATACGGCGTTTACGGATATGCAAACGACATGGCAAAAGCGTCCGATAGTTTACATAACCTACTGTCAAAAGCACAGTATGCCGTACTGCCATTCCCCTACTCCAAGGACGGTGAAACGGTCTTTACTCCCTGCTCTGCCGAGACGGTTATGCTAAGTGAAATCTTCGACTGCGGAGTGCCTATTTTGGCCGGGCAGATCAGCGGCAGACAAGGAATGACCGACTACTGTGACGAATCAATGCTCACAAAAAACGCGGTCTTGACGGCGGAAGCGGCACTTAATATCGCCGCCTCCGCGATGCGCGTGGCGTATTGCGACGCCTCGGCGTTTATCATAGGCAGCGGCAGAATCGCCAAGGCGCTTGCTACGCGTCTGCTGTCGCTCGGGGCCAAAGTCAGCGTGACGGGACGCAACGAGGTTTCGCTCGCATACATTTCGTCGCTCGGCTGCACTGTTATACCAATGAGTGAAATGAGGTACGGACTTTCGACGGGCGACGTTATATTTAACACCGTGCCGTCACCGATTATCGACGTCGATACGGCAAAAAGCGTCCGCTACGGAGTGCCTTTTATCGAGCTTGCGTCGCCGCCATATTGCATTTCAAAGCAGGACGCGCAGACCGCCATGTTAGGCGTTACCTACGCGTCGGGACTGCCCGGCAAGCACTATCCCGTTTCGGCAGGCAGGGCGATTTATCAAAATATAAAGAAAGTGTGTACGCATTTATGAAACTGATTTACTGCATGACTGGCTCGTTTTGCAATCATTCGAGGGCGCTCAAAGCACTCTCGGTATTGACGACAGAGCACGACGTTACAGCCGCAATGTCCGAAATCGTCGTCAAAACCGACACCCGTTTTGGCAGAGCAGCAAACCTTATCGAAAACGTCAAAGCCATTACGGGCAAAGAAATTATCACCTCTATCAAGCAAGCCGAAGAGACGGTTACTCCGATGAAAGCAGATGCTCTGATAGTGTCGCCGTGTACGGGCAACACCTTGGCAAAGCTCGCGCAAGGCATAACCGACACCGCCGCCACGATGTGCGTCAAGTGTCAGCTGCGCAATCGCCTGCCCGTCGTCATAGCTCTCGCAACCAACGACGGACTGTCGGCAAATCTCTTTAACATCGCGATGACTCTCGAAAAAAAGCACATATATTTCGTTCCTTTCGGTCAAGACAGCCCCGACGGCAAGCCCACGTCGCTGATATGCGACTTTGACCGCTTGCCCGAAACGCTAAACGCCGCGATAAGCGGCAGACAGCTACAGCCCATACTGTTATAAATCAAGGCGCTCTATCCACAATATAGAGCGCTTTTATTATTGACATATCACAATATGTATGATATGATACTATGAATACTTATGTATGAGGTGTCATTATGAAAAAAACAAAGGTTTTTGTTTCTGCCATAGTTGCCTTAGCGCTCTTGGTGCCGTGCTTTACGTTCGGTGCAGACGCGGCGACAAAGCAGGAAATCTCGGGACTCGTTGATTTTTCGTCCGGCAGCGGATACAGCGAAATCAGCATCGACAAGATGTTTGACGAAATGCTTAGTTTAGAGCTGACCGAGAGTGAAAAAGCGTTTTTTGAGACAAACGATATAACGCTCCGCTACAATCAGACGGTTACGGCGGCTGACGTCACCTGCGTCAGCGACAACGAGAGCATCACCGTCACGGCAAAGTCAAAGTCGTACAAAGCCGCAAACGGCGCGACGGTCGAGTGGGTCCCCACTCTCGTCACTCTCGAGCAGACGTCCAAAGAGCCCGTCGGCGGCAAATGCACTTTTGCTCTCGGCAGTGATTCGCAGAGCGGATATTATAATATCAAAGTCACCTACAAGGCTACCGTTACGTTATCGAGTGAAGCGTTAAAGTCTATCTCGGACTACTGCTACGACCTCGGCACTGCGGCGCAAAAGCTAAAGGACGACTACGCCAAGGCAAAGCAGGAGTACGACGCCGCACTCAAGCTCTATAACGACGCTAAGGCAGACTATAACCAAAAACTCGACGTTTACAACAAATATTTGAGCGACTATGCCGCTTATCTCAAAGAGATGGACGCATATACCGAGTATATAACCAAAAAGTCCATATACGACCAGCAATATCAGGCATACGTTTCATACGGTGAACTAAGGGCGCAGTACGAGCTTGACCTTGCCGCATACAACAAGCTATACGCTTCTTACGCGGACGAGCTTGACGCTTACAATAAGTACCTCGCCGCGGCATCCGAAGCAAACAAAGCTATCGAGGGCTTTAACAGCGTATTCGTTTCTGACAGCCAAGGCTGTATGATGCACGCGACGCTCAACGGCAACACGGTAGCAACCGTCGTTGAACGCAAGTCGGAGCTCGTCTCCGCAGGTGCAAACGGCGCAGACGTTGACAACGCCGACAAGGCGACCAAGGCGCTTATCAAGCTGACCAACGATTACGCCGCCATTAAGGACCCCAAGGATAAGTTTATTTATTACCAAAACAATTACTCCGCAATCCTAGATAATTTCAAGCTGCTTTACAGCTCGCTTTCGTCGCTTTTTTCCAACGTTTTGGTGCGCAAGGCGCTCGACAAGCAGGGCAAATTCCAGAGATTTCAGCAGTTTTTATCACAGCTCTACGTCATTACCACTAGCCTCGACGACACGGTTACACGTGACACCGGCTGGGTTGTCAGCGGCATCCGTACCACAGACCCCACAAAATCATACAAGGATTTAGTAGAAGCAATACAGATCATCCCCGACACCAACAAATCAAACCCTGCGGGTATGTCATACCCCGACACAGTCAAAAAGCCCGAGCTGCCCGACCCTCCCGTTGAGCCCGAGGTAGTCCAAAAACCCGAAAAGACCTGGACGGTCGAATATACCTCCGCACCCACCGCTCCCAAGGAAGTCGCAAAGCCGACCGAACCTAAAAAGAGTGATTACGTAGGTTCAGAGCCCAAGGCACCAGACCTCACGGCAGACCAAATAAAGTTTGCGAGCGAGATAGAAGATAAAACGCTCAAAAAGCGCAGTATCACCAAATCGGGCAGTCTGACGCTCACAGCCGAGGTTAGTGTCAAGCACTATAAGTCAAATCAATACTCGGTCATATTCTACGACAGCGACAAAACGACGGTGCTCTACGAGACCGTAGTAAGCGGCGGCAGCAGCGTTTCTTACAGCGGCAAGACACCTGCAAAGCAGTCGGACAAAAAGTTTACATATACGTTTGCAGGTTGGACCGACGCAGACGGCAAGGCAGCAAAGTTCGATAATATTACATCACCAATGTATTATTATGCATCATACGCGCAAAAAGACGTGTTGTATAACGTCTCGTGGACTGTCAATGGCAAGACGACCAAGCAGCAGTATAAATACGGTGAAACGCCCACTCCTCCTACTATAGAGCAATCTTACGTCAGCGGGGGATTTACCTATACATTTGAGGGCTGGAGCCCTGCAGTAGAAGCAGTTACCAAGGATGCGTCCTACACCGCCGAATACTCGAGCGTGGCAGGCGTATTTACCGTCACATTTAAAATCGGTGACAAGACATACACTCAGCAGGTCACCGCAGGCAACTATCCCACTACTCCGGACTTTACCCGCTCGTATCTCGAGGGCGATTATATTTATACATTCAAAGATTGGGACACGCGCCTATCCCGTGTCAAGGGAGACGCTACATATACGGCAGTATTCCAAAAGTCTCTCATAGCCACTCTCCCTGACGGCACGGCGCCTCAGGTAGGCTTTAAGGACGGCGGCTACATCATCAATGCAGGCTCTCAGTCGTCAGTTGATTTTGCGCTTTTAAAGGACATCGCCGCAGGCGAAGGCCAGAGCATCAAAGTCATTTTTTCCTCTGCCGAGTTTGACCTCGGTACGGGCACAAAGGTTGCCAAGATAACCTGTCTGCTCTCAGGCACGAGCTGCAAGATAGAGCTTTTTGACGCCGAAGGCAAAGAGTGCAACGGTGCAAGCGTACAGATAGCACTGCTCGCTTCGAGCAGTGTCACAGAGCTCCCTCAAATCACTTATAACGGCACCGAGGTCACAGCCTCCATGTCCGACGGTTATATCTATTTCCCTTACTGCGGCAACGGTTTTTACCTTATGTCGGGCGGCAACACCATATCCGTCACACCCTGCGTCGGCGGCATCGTAGAGCTAAGCGCCTACAAGGCTGCGGCAGGTGACTCGGTACAGTTTGTCGCTTCGCCGAGCCTCGGCTACAAGTTTGTAAAAGCTACTATTACGTATATTTCAAACGGTGAAACCGTCACCGAAGACGTCGGTGCAACCTTCACCATGCCAAATGCTGAAATCACGCTCACAATCACCTTTGAAAAGTGCATCTACACAGTCACGTTCCTCGATTATAGCGGCGCTGTAATCAGCGAAGCTCAGTACGAATACGGCGTAGATCCGGTCGTACCCGACGAGCCCACGAGACCCGACGAAAGCAACCTTTCGTATGCATTTTCAGGCTGGAGCCCGGCAGTCGTCCCCGTCACCGGTGACGTTACTTATACTCCCGTCTTTACGGCAGGCATCAAGGGCACTTCGGAGGACACCTACGTTTCGCCTCACAACAGCAACCTGCTCTTTGGCGTCATACTGCCGATATTCCTCTGTGTACTCGGTGTAGCGGTCGTCGTAGCAATAGTGATAATGATTATTAAGAAAAAGCGTAAAAACGTAAAATAAAGCGGCAAAAATAACCGATTTTTGTTAAATTTGCTATTGCATATATAATATATATATGTTATAATGCGCATAAAAGGTAATAATTTTAAAAATTATATTACTCAACAGAAAGGTCTCACCATGAAAAAGACACTTACGAAAGTAATCTCCGTCTTGCTGGCAGTCTTTATGCTCTCGGCGTGCGTCGTTGTCGCCAACGCAGCTACGACCGCACTCGTCATAGACTCCAGCGCAGACACAGTCATCACTTATGCCGACCACACGTTTTACGTCGACATAAACGCCACCAAGCTCGGTCAGATTATTGACAGCAAGGACCCCTCCAAGGACGACATAGTCGGCTACCTCCCCGAGGGCCTTTACAGAATAGTCCGCGAGCGTTCCACTGCATCCGTCGTTGATTTCATCACCGACATCGCAGACCAATCCGGCAACACAAAGGCTCTTTTGCTCGACCTCGTAGGCGGCGATAAAGAAGTCTTTAAGGATTACGCAAGCTACGCAGAGCTCGAAGCCATCATCTCCAAGGATGCTGTCATCGCCGCTACCGACGTTGCTGCTCTCGTTCAGGTATTCGAGGACAACGGCACTTTTGCTCTCCTACTCAAAAACGGCGCTATCAAGGCTCTCGTTGCTGACAAGGATTTAATTCCCAACCCAAGTGCAATTGCCGCCGCAGTTGCGAACTATCAAGGCATTACTTCTATGGTCACAAGTCAATTTGCGGCATATCTTGGAGTTACTACTCCTGTTGTAACCTTGGGTGATGTCTATAACGCCGCTACTATTGACAACATCATTTCCGCTGTCGGCGGCATCGACAACTTTGTCAACGCTATCGGCGGCTACGAATACGTTATCGGTCAAATCGGCATGAGCAAACTCGCCAACGCAGTTATCGCCAACGGTCTCGTCAGCCAGCTGCCTATCTACGACATGCTCAGCTGCGTCAAGCTCAGTGAGCTCAAAGACGACGTCAGCAAAGCCGCTATCAAGGATTATCTCGTTAATAACGTAGTCAGATTCCTCGTCAACGAGGTTAGCGACATACAAATTAACGGCAAGTCGGTTTACGACGCAGCCAACTGCGAGTTTGACCACAACGCACTCCAGACCGCTATTCTGCAGGCAGTCCCCACCGCTGAGGACTTTGCTACCGCAGGCAACGGCGACAGTGTATTTGATTTTACTCTCTCCATTTCTGGCTCGGTCAACACCTACGTTTCCGTCAAGGCTCGTCTCATCGGCGACACCTTCCTCGTTAACGCATACGCAGACAGACTGCTCGACTTTATCACCTTTGACGTAGCAGACGACGGCAAGGTTACGAGCGACATCAACGTTCCCGGAACCTTCACCGAACTCTACAAACAGTTTATTAACACCTCTTATCTCGACGACGAGCGTAAGCTCGAGTACCTCGAGATTTACAACGCAGTAGGCGACGAGCTCTTTGACGTACTCGATACAATCGACAAATACGACGTTCAGTACCTCTGCAACGAATACAACGCAAAGCTCGGCAGTGCAGTCAGCCGTGTCAACGACCTGCTCTACACCTACAACACTTACGTTACCAAGCTCGTCAACCTCTTTGACACTCTCAAGCAGCTCTACGGCGACATCGCCGCAAGCAAGTCGATAGCTGATTATTACGTTGGCAACGGTCGCTTCTCTCTCGTTTGCAACAACGCAGAGGACGTTGACCAATTCATCGACAGATTTGCTACCCAGTATAACCTCCCTGCCGAAATCACCATGCTTATCAGCCCCGATCCTCACATGGTTAACCTCGACATCGACGTTCAGTTTAAGAATTTCTACCGTGTAAGATATTACAACGCACAGGGCACTCTGCTTTATCAGACCTTTATGCCCGCAGGCGTAAGCCTCGACCTCCTTACCGACAACGTAGCAAGCCTCACCGGTAAAGATTGGTACGAAGGCAACGTAAACACATTTGCAATGCCTGCTCACGATGTTGACCTTTATCCCACCCCCGGCTACACAACTTACACCGTTAAGTTTGACGCCAACAACGCAGATGCAGAAGGCATCATGTTTGACCAGACAATCCTCGCAGGCAATGCCGCTTACCTCTATGCAAACAACTATGAAGTTGAGCACTACAAGTTCATCGGCTGGAATACCAAAGCCGACGGCACCGGCGACGCTTACGCCGACGGTGAGAGCGTTACCGACCTCGTTCCTGCAGGATACTCCATCACACTGTACGCTCAGTGGAAGAAGATAACCCACACCGCTACGTTCGTAGCTGACGGCACCACGGTTGACACCGTCGAGTTTGACGAAGGTGACGCTGCTCTCGCAAGCGAGCCGAACGTTCCTGCCAAGGCACACTACAAAGGCGAGTGGGAAGCTTATACCGTAGCCGACAAGACAAGCGACTTTACGGTTAACGCTATTTACACCAGCACTCAGCACAACGTTACTTTCGTAGCTGACGGCGTCACGGTTGGCAGCGTTGGATTTGACGAAGGCGACACTGCTCTCACGAGCGAGCCGAGCGTTCCCAACAAAGCACACTATACCGGTGCATGGGAAGCTTACACCGTAGCCGACAAGACAAGCGACTTTACGGTTAACGCTATTTACACCCGTATCCAGCACACCGTTACGTTTATCGCTGACGGCAAAGTAGAAGGCGCATTCCTCTTTGACGAAGGTATCGAAGCCTTTGCAAGCGTACCCGCAGTTCCCGCAAAGACAGGCTACAGCGGCGCTTGGGCTCCTTACACCGTAGCAGATAAGACTGCCGACTTTAACATCAACGCTATCTACACCGCAAACAAGTACACCGTTAAGTTTAACGCAAACACCGGCGACGGTTCGATGATTGCCGTTACCTTCACTTACGACGAACCCGTTTACCTCCCCGATTGCACCTTTACTAAAGAAGGCTACAATTTCGTAGGCTGGAATACTCAGGCTGACGGCAAGGGCACTTCCTACGCTAACAAAGCAAACGTCAAGAACCTCGTTGTTGACGGCGAAGTTACCCTGTACGCTATCTGGGAGTCCACCACTCCCACCGGTGACGCAGGTCTGACAATCTTTGTCATCCTCGGCGTTATCGCTCTCGCAGGCGCTGCATTCTTTGCAGTTAAAATGCGTCGCAAGGTTTCTGTTAAGTAATTAAAATAATAGAGTGGCTGTGCTAACGCACAGCCACTTTTTTGCTCGAAAAAAGCACTGAAATCTCAGTGCTTCTATCATTATATTAGATTAGTCAACGACCTCGATGGTTTCGATGACTACGGGGTTGACGGGGACGTCACTGTAATAGCCTACCCTACCGGTTTTGACTGCGGCTATCTTGTCAACTATCTCGATACCTTCGACCACTCTGCCGAATGCGGCATACTGTCCGTCGAGATGAGGCGCGTCCTGATGCATGATAAAAAACTGGCTCGAAGCAGAATCGGGTATCGCAGTGCGTGCCATCGAAAGCACGCCGCGAGTGTGAGGCAGGACGTTTTGTTTGTAGCCGTTGGCAGCAAACTCGCCCTTGATAGTCTTGGCGGACTTTTGCTCAAAGCTCGGAGTAAATCCACCGCCCTGTATCATAAAGCCCGAGATAACTCTGTGGAATATCAATCCGTCAAAAAAGTGGCTCTGTGCGAGAGAAACAAAGTTTGCCACGGTCTTTGGCGCAACCTCAGGATAAAGCACTGCGGTCATCGTGCCGTAATCCTTGACTTTGATAAGCAGTTTCATGGTTAAAACCTTCCTAATATTATATATAGTATATAAACAATAAAAAAGAGCTAATGGTGGGATTCGGACCCACGACCTGCTGATTACGAATCAGCTGCACTACCCCTGTGCTACATTAGCGTACTTCTGTATTATATCAAAAAATCTCCAAAAGTCAATAGCAAAAATATTGACAGTTTTAATTTTTATGCTATAATAGCTTTAAAGCTTCACCGCGGGCATAGTTTAGTGGTAGAACTTCAGCTTCCCAAGCTGACCGTGCGGGTTCGATTCCCGTTGCCCGCTCTTTTTTTATTCTGTTTTTTTAAATTGTTAATATAAATATTCGTTTTTTGCAATAAAGTATTGATTTTTGTTTTTTTTGATGATAATATATACTTATTAAATATAAATGGAGCAAATTATGTCATTCAGCAAACGTAAAATTGCATTGATGTTAATAGACATCTCGTTTACAGTTATTGCATGTTTGGTTTTTTTCTTTTTATACGCTTATCAGTACCCAAATTCGACCGACTCTCTGATATTGCACGCGGTTATATACGTTGCCTCACAGTTTGTCGTCAGGCTCGTATGCGGCGTTTATCGCATCGTATGGCGCTATGCGACGGTTAAAAATTGCATCCTTATCGGCATATCCGACGTTATCGCCTGCGTTTTGGCTTACGTCATCGACAAGCTTGCAAATAACGGTTCTACCCTACCACCCGTATTCGTAGCCGGCATTTTTATGCTCTCGCTGCTGCTGACCGAATTTTCGCGTCTCGAGTACAAAAACCACAAGACGGTCAGCCGCCAAAAAAAGGTTGTCAGAACTAAAGAAACCATCCGCTGCGGCATCGTCGGCGCAGGTTATGCAGGCATCGCGTTGCTCGACGAAATAACGGTCGGCACTTCGACGGAATACGAGCCAGTTTGCTTTTTTGATAACGACAGCGTAAAGATAGGCAACTCGATACAGGGCCTTAAGATATACGACCTCGTAAACGGTATGCAAAGCGTCGTCGATGAGCTGAGCATCAAAACCCTCATCATAGCGATTCCCTCATGTACCGCAGAGCGCCGCAAAGAGCTGTCCCAGGCGTGCATAGCCGTAGGCTGTGACGTAAAGTTTTATGATTTTGACCTCAAAAACGGCAACCTTGACGGCACAAAGCTGCAACTCCGTGACGTCAACATAGCCGACCTGCTCGGCAGAGACCAGATAAAGCTCGACCTCACGAGCGCAAACGCGATGATAAAAGGCAAGACAGTTATGGTAACGGGCGGAGGCGGCTCGATAGGCTCCGAGCTTTGCAGGCAGATAGCGTCTCACAGCCCCAAAACCCTCGTCATCGTTGACATTTACGAAAACAACGCCTACGAAATCCAGCAGGAATTAGTACGCAAATACGGCAACAATCTCGACCTCAAGGTACTGATTGCTTCGGTAAGAGACAAGGCAAAGCTAAACGTCATTTTTGAGCGCGTAAAGCCCGACATCGTTTTCCACGCCGCGGCCCACAAGCACGTGCCTCTGATGGAGGTTTCGCCCGATGAAGCCGTCAAAAACAACGTATTCGGCACCTACAACGTAGCTACTTGCTGCGAGGAGTACGGTCTCCAAAAAATGATACTCATTTCGACCGACAAGGCGGTCAACCCCACAAACTGCATGGGCGCAACCAAGCGTATGTGCGAGATGATTATACAGAGCAAATCCGGTGGCAAGACCGAGTTTGCGGCTGTCAGATTCGGCAACGTCTTAGGTTCTAACGGCTCGGTTATTCCGCTCTTTAGAAATCAGATAGCCGAAGGCGGCCCCGTCACCCTGACTGACAAGCGCATCACGAGATTCTTTATGACCATACCAGAGGCCACTCAGCTAGTCCTCGAGGCAGGCGCGATGGCAAAGGGCGGCGAAATATTCGTGCTCGACATGGGCAAGCCAGTCAAGATACTCGACCTTGCAGAGAACCTTATCACGCTTTCGGGCTACAAGCCTTACGTCGATATCGACATCGTGGAGGTAGGTCTCAGACCAGGTGAAAAGCTCTACGAGGAGCTTTTGATGAATACCGAGGGACTTACCAAAACCGATAACGCCAAGATATTTATCGAGCCCAAGGGCGATTTTACGCGTGAAACAGTCGAAGAAAAGCTCATGACGCTCAAAAAGGCGCTCGCAACAGACGACAACGCAGAGGTTATATCGGCGATGAAGACGGTAGTCCCCACCTACTTTGACAACAGCCATTATAACGACAAAGTACCTGCTTACGCGGAAACCAAATGACGATTTGCCCGATGCTTTTAAGCATTGGGCTTTTTTATTTTAAAAAATTTTACACAGACGACAAAAAACGCTTGCATTTGACAGCGTACTGTGATATTATATATCAATGGAAATATATATTGGAGTATTAGGATGGCAAACAAGATTGTTAATATCGCAATAGACGGCCCCAGCGGCAGCGGCAAAAGCTCGCTCGCCGATTTGATAGCCGCAAAGTACGGTTTTATACACATCGACACAGGTGCGCTCTACCGTACCATAGGCTATTACGTCTGCTCCAAGGGTGTCGCAAGCGACGACGCGCAGGGCGTCATAGCACTCCTGCCGCAAATACATATCAGTATGCAGCTCGTCGGCGGCAAAGGTATAGTCTTTTTGGCTGACAGACAGATGGGCGACGAAATACGCACGCCCGTCATTTCAAAATACGCAAGCGACGTTTCCAAGATTCCAGAGGTCAGAGCCTTTTTGCTCGACCTGCAGAGAGATATAGCCCGTCAAAACAACGTGGTTATGGACGGCCGCGATATAGGCACGGTTATACTGCCTCAAGCCGACGTCAAGGTGTTTCTCATAGCGAGCGACATAGCGAGAGCTACGCGTCGCTCTTTGGAGCTGGCACAAAAAGGTCAGACTCTCTCTGTGGAGGATGCGCTCAAAGCCATGAAAAACCGTGACGAAAACGACAAAAACCGCACCATCGCCCCTGCCATACCTGCGGACGACGCGTTTATACTCGATAATTCCGAGCTCGACCTGCAAGGCACTTTAGCCGCCATCGAGCCTATGATAATCAAGGCGTTGCAATGAAGTTTTATCTCAGATGGTACAGGATTGCAAAGCCGATATTAAAGTTTTTTTACCGCGTCAAGGTCGTCGGAGCCGAAAACGAGCCCGATGCGCCGTATATCGTTTACGCCAACCATTCTTCTTTTATAGACCCGATGCTTATCGCAGTTTCACTGCGTGCACCGATACGTTATGCCGCAAAGGAACAGCTCTTTAAGATACCCGTCGTCGGTTGGTTTTTGCGCAAGCTCAAAGTTATCATGCTAAAGCGCGACGGCAGAGATATGTCGGGCATACGCGAGATGCTAAAGGCACTCTCGGACGGTCAGTCGATAGGCATATTTCCGCAGGGCACGCGCAAGCCGTTTATAATCCCTGCCAAAGACGACGCACTCGTAGGCTTTGCCGCTATCGCCACTATGTCTAAGGCTACGCTTTTGCCTGCCACGATAGTCACGAGCCGCCTCAAACCCGGCATATTCCGCAAAACGACAATCGTCATAGGACAACCTATCACCTATCAACAATACACGGGCTTTAAGGACGACCCCTCGAGAAGGGAAATCGCCGACTATTGCTTTGAGAGCGTAGTAAAGCCTTTAGAGGCGCTAAAATGAGCCAGATTATCAGAGCCGAAAAAGCAGGTTTTTGCTTTGGCGTCGAGCGTGCGGTCAATATGCTCGAGGAAACCGTCAGCAAGGGCAAGCCTGTGTATTCGCTCGGTCAATTTATACACAATACAAAAGTCACAGATTCATTTAAGGCTCGCGGAGTAAAGTTTATCAGTGATGACGATACGCCCGACTTTGACAAAGGCTCGATAGTTTTTGTCAGAGCTCACGGAGCCGCCATACAGGTCGTGGACAGGCTCAGAGCCTTGGGCGCCGAGATTTGTGACGGCACCTGCCCGTTTGTAAAAAAGATACATTTCATCCTTGATAAATTAGACGTAGGCACGCCCGTGTTTATTTTCGGAGACCCTACGCATCCCGAGGTCATCGGCATACGCAGTCACGCAAAAGGTCAGTCGTTTGTCTTTGCAGACAGCAAGACGGCGAGCGAGTTTTTTGCCACGAGCCACGGCATCACACACGCCGCCGCGGTGACACAGACGACCTTCAGCACTACCGAATGGGCTATTTGCCGCGAAATAATGGCTCAGTCGGGCATTGATATCAAGGTTTACGATACTATATGCAGTACCACCGAGGAACGTCAAACCGAGGCACAGGCTCTAAGCCGTGTGTGCGACCTTACGGTAGTCGTCGGTGGCCGCCAGAGCTCCAATACCGCCAAGCTCTTTGCCATAGCACAGGCAAACTGCAAGGACGCTATATGGATAGACGGTGCGGAGGAGCTGCACGCATACCCTGCCGCGCGTTTTGGCAAGGCAGATAAAATCGCCATAACTGCCGGAGCATCGACTCCGAGCAGTATTATAGAGGAGGTAATCAACACCATGGCAGAAATCATTGAAGAACAATCCTTTGAGGAACTGCTTGCGCAATCGTTCAAGACATTACATACAGGAGAGAAGGTAACCGGCATAATTTCTATGGTAAGTCCCGCAGAAATTCATGTCGACTTGGGTACAAAGCATACCGGCATTCTGCCGTATGATGAGATTACATCCGAGAGCGGCGTCGATCTCGTAGCCGAGTATCATGTCGGCGACCCCATCGAAGTATTATGCCTCAAGTTCAGCGATAGCGAAGGCACCGTTCAACTCAGCAAAAAGCGCCTCGACGCAGACAAAAACTGGACCAACATCGTCAGCGCCGAAGAGGAAGGCACTATCCTGAGCGGCACTGTCCGCGAAGTCACCAAGGGCGGCGTTATCGTCGTAGCAAACGGCACCAAGATTTTTGTGCCTGCTTCGCACACCGGTCTTGCTAAGGACGCAGACATGCATACTCTGATGAACAAGGCTGTCAAAGTCAAAATCATCGAAATCAACGATCAGCGCAAGCGCGCCGTAGGTTCTATCCGCAACGCAGAGCGCATCGAGCGCAAAAAGAACACCGACGAATTTTACGCTTCCATCGAGGTTGGTCAAAAGTTCACCGGCACCGTTCGTTCCATCACCGAGTACGGTCTCTTTGTTAACATCGGACCCGTCGAAGGTATGGTTCACATCACCGAGCTGTCCTGGGGCAGACTCAAGGCTCCGTCCGAGCTCTTTAAGGTTGGCGACAGCATCGACGTATTTGTAAAGAAGATTGACCTCGAGCGTCATCGCATTTCTCTCGGCTACAAGACCGAGGAAAACAACCCCTGGAATATCTTTGTAGCAAAGTACAACGTAGGCGACGTAGTAGATGCTACCATCGTCAGCCTCATGCCATTCGGCGCATTTGCCGAAATCATCCCCGGCGTTGACGGCTTGATTCACAATACTCAGATAGCTCTCAAGCCCGTTGCAAACCCTGCATCCGTTCTCGCCGTAGGCGATAAGGTTACAGTCAAGATTACCGCTATCGAGACCGAGCGCACTCGCGTCAGCCTTTCTATCAAGGCTCTGCTCGACGGTGGCGAAGACGAAACCAACACTCCTGCCGAGGAAGCTCCCGCAGAAGCAACCGAAGCCCCTGCAGAAGAGCAGTAATAAGCGCAATAAAAGCTCACCTCTCGGTGAGCTTTTTTGTTTTATTCAGCCATTGTATCAATGATAATCTTTTGTCTATCCGTCAACTTTGCGATAATCTCGTCCATCCAGTCGGGTCTGTCATCGGGAGGGTCTGACAGCACATGCAATATCGTGGCGTATTCCTGCAATAATACGACACTGCGCATGAGTGGCAGGCTGTCTGCCTGCTCAGACGTAAAAGTTCTGACACTGCGGTAGCCGTCGATAAACGCGTCGCGTCCTACTTGAACGTTGCTCGTCACGTCGTCCATGGCGTCGAGTGCCCTTACCACGTCGAGCGCGTAAAAGCAGCGTATCGAGTCGTCAAAGTCAATGACGCCGTATTTGTCGCTTTCGTCGTCGTACAGCACGTTATCGGGCTCAAAATCATAGTGTATAAGACCGTAGTTTGCCTTGTTTCGCGGCATGGCGTTTAATGTGGCAGTTACCTTGTCAAAACAGTCAAACGCGCACTGCGGCGCACCGTAGCGCTTTAGCCTATCGTAAACCTGCTTCATCATCTCGTCGATGCCGATGATTTCGTCGGAGTGGCTATACTGCTCCGAAAGGTTGTGGAGCTCGCCGAGCGCCCTGCCGTACCCGTATGCCAAATCTGCATCGCCGTCGCAATCCTCGAGCGCGTCGCCGCAAATCAAGCGGTAGCACGAAACGACGTAGCTCCCCCACTCGGTCTTTAAAACGTCGCATAGCTTGCCGTCCTTCATCGGGTACGGCTTCATGGCGTTATAGCCGTTGTCAATCAGATAACTGATAAAGCGTATGGTAGCCTTGACCTCAGCTAAGCTTTTTTCTTCGGTAGGTGCGAGCCTCAAAAAGCATACTCTGTGCTCGTCGTCCGCAAAAAACGGATAGACCGCGTTAGACGAAACGCGATAGTGTGCCAGCATATCGTCAAGGTGGTTTGTGCTATGCTTGTACCTCGCAAGGCACTCCTTGGCAAGGTCGTAATTTTCGTACAAGTGTTTTAATTTGAGCATGATTACCTCTCTTAAAAGATAAAGGCCCACCATAGGTGAGCTTTTTTGTTATTAAACTAAATCAATTTTTTGCCGCATGATGCACAGAAATTATCTTTGCCGACGGTATATTTTCTGCCGCATTGAGTGCAATAAGCATATTTGGGATCTATGCCGGATGAAGGTCTGACGTTGTGCACATAAGGCGAATCAATGGCATAATCTTCGTTATGTCTGAGTGGCGTTTTGCAATGCGGACAATAAACAAATCCGTCGGGATACCACGGGCGGAAATCAAGGTTGTAATCAGTATATCTGATAATAGTATGGCAGGTGCGGCATTCCTGCTGATATGTGTATCCGCTATGCCACAGTGCTCTTTTGAAAGCCATAAACCGGCATCCTTTCAATCTTTTGCCCCACAAGACCGTGACCCATGAGACGAAACCCTGCCATAAGCAGGTGGGTGAACGTACCCTGATTTTAGTGCTTCCAACGTTTGCTCGCAAATAGGCAAGCAAGAGGCCTGCACACCGCCAGGAGATCGGTAAACCCCTTCGTAATTGTGGGTTTTTTCATGGAGTCGGACACAAGTGTCCGACATGACACGGGTCCCGCAGGGAAAAATAGCAGTAAACTACGATTTACTGTTTGTCGTCTTGGCTCTCGTCGTCCTCATCCTCGTCGAGGTCGCATTCGCCCATAAATTCATCCTCAAAAGCGGCGGCAGCTTTTTCAAACTCCTCATCGTCGTCAATGGTAATGAGCATTTCTTCGCCGTTTTCGTCAGTCGAAATCTTGAGCAATACGCACTCGTCCTCTTCACCGTCAACGGGTATAAGGGCGATATACTGATTGTTGTCCACCTCAAAAGTGCCGATGACCTCAAAGTTTGTCTCTTTGCCGTCCTCGTCTGTTAAGGTTATAGTGCTTTCTTCCATATTTTCATCCATAATTTACTTACCTCCGTTTCCTTAATACTTATATTATAAAGCCAAATGCACATTATGTCAAGTGGTTGTTATTGACTTTTTACGCCCTATACTATATAATGTGCCCGAGGTGTATATATGTCAAGTTTAACGAGAGTTTACGTCAGCAGTGACGGTATAAGCAATTCTGCGGCAGTCATAACGGGCGGCGACGCACAGCATCTTATCAAGGTTATGCGCCTGCGCGTTGGTGACAGCCTGTCGGTCTGCGACGGCAATGCAAACGAATATCAGTCTGTAATAACCGCTATTGCGCGTGATAGCGTTACGGTCAGCCTCGGCGCAATGATTCGCCTTGACACCGAGCCTGCCTGCCCTATCGTGCTGTATCAGTGCCTGCCAAAGAGCGATAAGATGGACAGCATAGTGCAAAAATCGGTCGAGCTGGGCGTTACTCAGATAGTGCCGGTTATGTCAGATCGTTGCATTTCAAGGCCGGACGACAAAACGTTGTGCAACAAACTCGAGCGCTGGCAACACATAGCAGACGCGGCAGCGTCTCAGTCGGGTAGAGGCATATTGCCAAAGGTTACGGGGCTTATAAGCTACAAGGACGCCTGCAACGACGCAAAGCAGATGATAGGCATGCTCTGCTACGAGGGCGAAGGCACTATGCAAATACAGGACGTTTTAAAAGGCGTAAATCAGTCGTCCGCGAGCGGCTTTGCCTTTATCGTAGGACCTGAGGGCGGCATAACGGAGGCAGAAGCCGAGCTTGCAAAAGCCTCGGGACTTGCACTTTGCGGACTCGGCAAACGCATACTCAGAACCGAAACTGCGTCGTCTTTTGTGCTATCTGCCATAGAAGTTTTGACGCATTGGTGAGTTTGCACAAGGTCAAAATATGGTCAAAGAGAGCTATTTTGTCTGCTATTGACAAAATATGCTCTATTTTTTTGTTAAAAATCGGCAAAACCTATTGCAAAATCAGTTTTTATGATATATAATACACTTGTTAATTTATAAATTATTTATGGAGGGACAACATGAGCAACAAATTATTCTCAAGCCTTATCTATCAGATGAAAGACTCGATTGAGCGCAGCATCGGCATTATAGACGACAAGGGCTCCGTCATTGCGTGCAGCAACCTCACCCGTATAGGGGAGTCTCGCAAAGAGGTTCTCGATGAGATAAGCTATTCTTTTGACACCATGGTACGTGGCGGCTACACTTACAAGCCCATGGGCTCTCACGCAAGGATCGAGTACATCATTTTTGTAGAAGGAGAAGACGAGCAGGCAAAGACTATCTCTTCGCTGCTGTCCGTTTCCTTTGCCAACATCAAAACTCTCTATGACGAAAAGTACGACAAGGCAAACTTTATCAAAAACATCATACTCGACAACATCCTGCCTACCGACGTGTATATCAAGTCAAAGGAGCTTCACTTTGACGCCGACGTCAGCCGCGTAGTATATCTCATCAGATTTGCGAGCAAAAACAATGACGTCGTACCCTTTGACATCATCCAAAATATGTTCCCCGAAAAGAGCAAGGACTTTATCATCAGTGTCGGCGACAGCGACATCATACTCGTCAGAGAGCTCCGCTCCGCAGGCGAAGCCAAAAAGCTCGAGGCTGTCGCAGACTCTATCATCGACACCGTACAGAGTGAGTTTTATCTCAAAGTAGTCGTTGGTATAGGCTCAGTCGTTGCCAGCGTCAGAGAGCTCGCACGCTCTTACAAGGACGCACAGGTCGCTCTCGAGGTCGGCAAGGTATTTGATATCGAAAAGAGCGTCGTCAATTACGAAAACCTCGGCATCGGCCGTCTGATTTATCAGCTCCCCACTACCCTCTGCGAGATTTTCCTGCAGGAGGTATTTAAGCGCGGCTCGCTCGAAAGCCTTGACAAAGAAACGCTCGCCACGATACAGTGCTTCTTTGACAATAACCTCAACGTTTCCGAGACCTCGCGCAAGCTCTTTGTTCACCGCAACACCCTCGTTTACCGTCTCGAAAAAATCAAAAAGATTACGGGTCTCGACCTGAGAGAATTTGACCACGCCATCACCTTTAAGGTTGCTCTCATGGTTAAAAAGTATCTGTCGAGCAAGACATCCATGTATTGATTTTTGCAGAGGGCATAAATGATTCAGTTTACAGACGTGTCGCAGTCTTACGGCGGCGACCTCTACGGTGTCAAAAACATTGATTTGACCATCAATAACGGCGAGTTTGTCTTTATCACCGGTCCCAACGGCTCGGGCAAAACTACGCTCGCCAAGCTCATCACGCACGAGGTGCCCGTCGCATCCGGCAAGTTGTCGGTCAACGGCTTTGATTTGCACAAAATCAAAAATCGCGAGGTGCCTTATCTTAGGCGCTCGATGGGCATAGTTTTTCAAGATTTAAAGCTTTTTGACCGCAAAACCGTTTACGAAAACATCGCCTTTGCCATGCGTGTCATAGGTGCTCACCCTGCCGCTATCCGCAAGAGGGTTCCTGCCGCTATCCAAGCCATCGGTCTCGAGGGCAGAGAACGCAGTTACCCGGGAGAGCTGTCGGGCGGCGAGCGTCAGCGCGTGGCTTTTGCGCGTGCCATCGTCAATAACCCCAAGCTGATTATAGCCGACGAGCCTACGGGCAACATCGACCGCGAAATGGGCATCGAGATGATGGAATTTCTCAAGATGATGAACGAGCTAAAAAAGACGATAGTCGTTATCTCGCACAACGACGAGCTCGTCAGACAGTTTGGCTCGCGTGTCATCCGCATGGAGAATGGCAGCATAGTGGAGGATACCCGAATATGAAAAAAATAGTCAGTGCCATCTCCACGTTTTTTTATCAATTAGGTCAGGGCTTCCTCGGTCTGTTTCGCAGCGGTATGAGCATCAGCTCGATACTCGCGCTCGTATGCTGTATGGTAGTGCTCGGCACATTTTACATACTCATTGACCTCATCGAGGTCAACTTCCGCCAGATAGACGATATGAACGTCATCGAGGTCACTCTCAGCAACACATACGACGAGGACAAAATCAGCGCCATAGGCGAGGAAATCGGCAAGCTACAGGACGACGAAACGCTCGGTGTCATCGAGAGCTACGAATATCTCTCCAAAGCCGACAACTGGCAGAGATTCATCGCCTGGAACGACTCGGACGGCGACGACGGCGCCACGGGCATACTGTCTGAGTATTTTGACGAGACAAACAACCCCCTTTCGCCCAGCTACCGCATAAAGTTTGCTTCGTTTACAAACAAGGATAAGCTCTACGAGCTCAAATACCGCATCGGCAACATCGACGGCGTCAGCCCCGACGACATAAGCGAAAACTTTACGCTGTACGAAAAAGTCACCAACGTCAAAAACGCCATAACCATAACGGGCGTTTGGATAATGGCGATACTCTTTATCGTCACGGTGCTCTTTATCATCAACACGCTAAAGCTCGGCATCAAGTCGCGCAGCAACGAGATAATGTTTATGCGATACTGCGGAGCGACAGGCGCGTTTATCAGCACTCCATTTGTAGTCGAAGGTTTGCTCATAGGACTGATTTCGGCAGCAATCGCGCTCGGTTTGCAGTATTATGTATATAACTATATACTCGCAGACATTTTCACCGAATACAGCATCGGCACGGTGGGCACTTTTGACGCTTATTTGCCGTTCGTCACGACTGCGTTTGTCGTGATAGGCTTGGTTGCAGGCGTCATCGGCAGCTCTATGTGCATCAAAAAATATCTAAAAGTATGAAACATTCTTTTACCTTTACTCTGCGCAAGGCGCTCTGCATAGTTTTGATGGCGGTGATACTCGCCACCGTCCCCTTCGTCACCGGCTCCAAAGTCGGCATAGAGACCGAAGCGAGAACCCTCGCCGAGGTTGACAAGGACATCAACGAATGCAACGCCCTGCTATATACACTCAGACAAGAGAAATCGAGCATAGACAAGCAGCTCAGCAGTATCGAAAGCGACTCAAAGGGCACTACAAAGCAGATACAGCTCATCGTCACACAGATGAACCTTATCGAAGCCGAGGTTGAGCTCATCAAAGAGACTATCGAGGCGTACGGCATCAAAAAAGCAAGTATCGAAGCCGAAGCCGCATTAAAGGCAGAGGATAAGGACTATGCGCTCGAGCTGTATCAGCAGGTTATCTTATATACCTACAAATACGGCAACGTCAGCACGTTTGAGATGCTGTTTGAGTCTGAGAACTTTGCCGACTTTATCACGCGTCTCGACAGTGCAAAAGCCGTCATGGAGTACAGTGCTTCGCTCATCAGCGACATCGAAAAAGCCCAGAGCGACTACGACATACTTTTAGACGACCTCGACGCGGCGACAAATACCTTAAACGAATACGTCGCTTCGCAGGAGCAAGCCGAGGCGGAGCTTTTAGTCAAAAAAGCAGAGCTCGAGGAGACCGCATCCGGTCTCGGCATCAGCTACGCCGACCTGACCGAAAAGTATAATACCGTCAACTCTACCATCAACTCGGTTAAAGCCAAAATAACCAAGCTCAGCACCGAGAGAGCCAAGATTATCGACTCACAAAAAGGATTTTTGTTCCCCCTTGCGGTAAACTCGCAGGCATTTAGGATTTCGAGTGCTTACGGCACGCGTAAAGACCCGTTTACCGGCAAACAAGCCACCCACAACGGTATAGACATACCTGCCGACTACGGCACCAAGATTTACGCCTCAAAGTCGGGCACGGTCACGAGGAGCGAATACACTGCCAGCTTTGGCAACGTCGTCGTCGTTTATCACGGTGACGGTGTTTCGACTCTTTACGCCCACTGCTCGTCGCGTAACGTCAAGGTCGGCGACATAGTAGAACGCGGCGACGTTATAGCACGCGTCGGTTCGACCGGCAGATCGACAGGCAACCACCTGCATTTCTGCGTGCTGATAGACGGCGTTTACGTTGACCCGCTTAAATACATCAGCAAGGATAATTTTATTTCGATAGAAGATGACTGATAATATGGATAACAATCAAGATTTTACCACACAAGAGGTTGCACCCATCCAAGAGCCGCAGCCTCAAAAAGAGCCGCGCAAACGCATAAAGGTTTCGCTGCTCCTCTATATCACCACGGTGTTTATCGTGGCTATCGCCTGCATACTCGCTACCTTCAGCATAACGAGGGAAGCACTTAACGCCAAGTACAACGAGGCACTTATTGAGGCTAAAAAGGGCTACACCGCAACGGCGTTTCAGCAAAAGCTCGATTTTATTGAAAAGTACGTTAATTCATACTACATCAAGAACTTTGACCTCATTGAAGCAGAGGATGCGGCGGTCAACGCCTTTATAGAGGCGCTCGGCGACGACTACACCTATTATCTCACCACCGAGGAGTTTGCCGACATGGTAAACAACTCAAAGGGCATACTCTACGGTATAGGCGTCAGAGCCGCGGCACACCCGGACAGAGGCGTGATTTGCATACTGACGGTTATGCCCGATTCCCCTGCCGCACAAGCAGGCCTGCAGGAGTACGACTATATCACCGCAGTCGAGGGCACTCCGATAACATTTGACAACTATGACGAGTCAATCAGAAACATCAAGGGTGCGGAAGGCACTACCGTCAAGCTCACGATAGAGCGCGGCGATCAAACCTTTGACCTCGACGTAAAGCGCGGCGCGGTCAATACCGTCTCCGCCGACTACCGCAAGGTAGCTGACGGCATCGCCTGCATCACTATCTACGAGTTTAAAGAAAACACTCCCGAGCAATTTAAGACGGCTATACAGCAGGCGCAGGACGCAGGCTGTGGCAAATACGTTTTTGACCTCCGCAACTGCCCGGGCGGCAACCTCGACGCCATCGAGGATATACTCGACTACCTGTTGCCCGAAGGTCCGATAGTCAATATCGTTTACGCCGACGGTACCAAAGAGACGCACAGCTCAGACGCGAGCGAATTTGTCGCTCCCATGGTCGTACTGTGCAACGGCGATACCGCTTCGGCAGGCGAGCTATTTACAGCAGCTCTGCGCGACTATGAAAAAGCCACCGTCGTAGGCACCACCACCTTTGGCAAAGGCACTATGCAGACATACAGACAATTCAGCGACGGCTCGGGCTTCCGCATGTCGATAGCTTATTACAATCCCCCCTGCAATATAAGCTACGAGGGCACAGGCATCACTCCCGACGTCACGGTAGAGCTGAACGAAGAGGAAAAAAAGTATTTTTATTTCTTAATGGATATTGAAGACCCTCAGCTTCAAAAAGCCATCGAGATACTGACAAACGATTAAAAATAACAGACATATAAAGGAGACTATCATCATGGCAAAACAGATTACAGTCAGCAAAGAAGGATTTGAAAAACTCCAGGCAGAGCTTGAGCACTTAAAGGCCGTCAAGCGTAAGGAAGTCGCCCTCGCCATCCAAAAAGCGCGTGCTTTTGGTGACTTGAGCGAGAATAGTGAGTATGATGAAGCCAAGAACGAACAGGCCGAGGTCGAGCACCGTATAGCACAGCTCGAGGAAACGCTTGCCAACGCCATCATTATGAGCGACAGCGAGCTGACCACCGACAAAGTCGGCATCGGCAACCGCGTCAAGGTTTACTGCATCGACACAGAAGAAGAGGAAGAATATAAAATCGTAGCTACCACCGAGGCTGACCCCGTGGAAGGTCTCATCAGCGACGACTGCCCTATCGGCAAGGCTTTCCTCGGCTGCAAGCGCGGCGACACCGTAGCAGTCGAAACACCGAGCGGTCTCTTGAGATACACCATCAACAAGATTTCGAGATAAGGAGCCCTCAGATGAGCGATAACAACACTCCCGTCCAAAACGAGCAGGACCTCAACGAGCTGCTCCGTATAAGACGCGAAAAGCTGTCTGATTTGCAGGCGGCAGGCAAAGACCCGTTTAAGATAACAAAGTTTGACGTCACGGCTCATTCTGCCGATATAAAAAACGATTTTGCCGCATTTGAGGGCAAAACCGTCACCGTCGCAGGACGTATGATGTCAAAGCGAGTTATGGGCAAGGCTTCCTTTTGCAACGTGCAAGACCTCAAGGGCAACATTCAGTCCTACGTTGCACGCGACTGCATTGGTGAAGAGCCTTACGCAGATTTCAAAAAATACGACGTCGGCGACATCATCGGTGTCAAGGGCGAGGTATTTATGACCAAGACGGGCGAAATCAGCATCCATGCGAGCGAGGTTACTCTACTCTCAAAGAGCCTGCAGATTCTGCCCGAAAAGTATCACGGTCTCACAAACACCGACACCCGTTACCGTCAGCGCTATATTGACCTCGTAATGAACGAGGAGGTCAAGCAGACCTTCGTCAAGCGCTCGCAGATTATCAGCTCTATCCGCCGTTTCCTCGACGGTAAGGGCTTTATGGAGGTCGAAACTCCCATGCTCGTCGCCAATGCAGGCGGCGCGGCAGCTAGACCCTTTGAGACCCACTACAACGCCCTCGACGAGGACGTCAAACTGCGTATTTCGCTCGAATTGTACTTAAAGCGCCTCATAGTAGGCGGCATGGAAAAAGTCTATGAAATCGGCCGTGTATTCCGCAACGAGGGGCTTGACACGCGTCACAACCCCGAGTTTACACTCATGGAGCTGTATCAGGCGTACACAGATTACAACGGCATGATGGATTTGACCGAAGAGATGTTCCGTTATCTCGCAAACACCGTTATCGGCAAAGCTACATTTACCTACGGCGAAAACGAGATTGACTTTGAGCACCCCTTCAGACGCCTCACCATGACCGAGGCAGTCAAAGAGTACGCAGGCATAGATTTTGACACCGTTAAGTCGGATGATGAAGCAAAAGAGCTCGCCAAGGCCAAGGGCATCGAGTTTCAGCCCCACCATAAAAAGGGAGATATACTCAACCTGTTTTTTGAGGAGTTTGTCGAAGACCACCTCATTCAACCCACCTTCGTCACCGAGCATCCCGTCGAGATTTCGCCTCTCACAAAGCGCAAGCCGACAGACCCCGACCACGTCGAGAGATTCGAGCTCTACGTCAACGGCTGGGAAATGTGCAACGCGTATTCCGAGCTTAACGACCCTATCGACCAACGCGCACGCTTTGCCGAGCAGGACAAGCTCGCAGCCGCAGGCGACGAGGAAGCCAACCACACCGACGAGGACTTTTTGTACGCCCTCGAGCTCGGTATGCCACCTACGGGAGGCATCGGCTACGGCATCGACCGCCTCGTAATGCTCCTCACCGACTCCCCTGCTATCAGAGACGTACTGCTTTTCCCGACCATGAAGTCAATCACATAATAAGTCGCTAAAAGTCGTTATAACCCGTTAAATTTAAATAACCAAGCCAAAAACAACCGTTTTGGCTTGGTTTTTTAGATATAAGTCGTTATAAGTCGATATAACTCGATACGAAAAACGACAAATTCTGCAATTTTCATATATAAAAATGCGCTGTTTTGGGGTTAAACAGTGACGTCCTTCATTGCCATAAAATGAATAACTTAAATAAATATGGACTTAGATTTTCAGTATATATTGCATTTTATCGAGTTATACACAAGATAATAGCATTTGAATACACCAATTTACATCATTCATACACCATAATAAGTTAATCCTAATTTGATATACTGCTCATGCCTTATTCTATAGGCAGAAAGGATGAGTATATCATGAAAAAAGATGTTCCAATTTGGGAAAAATCAGCCCTGACTTTGGAGGAAGCCGCAGCATATTCCGGCATAGGAGTTACAAAGCTGAAAGAATTAACCAATTCCGAAAAATGCAAGTTCGTTTTATGGAACGGCGGAAAACGCCTTATTAAACGCAGATTGCTCGATGAATACATCGACAATGTAGGCGAAAGTATATAAAAGCGCAACGACGGCGCTCTTCACACTTTAATACTTCTGCTACTTTTAACGTATATAAAGTGACATATAAGATTTGTAAGGCATCGTATATGAAATACACCCCAAAAGCCAGACGCTTTTGAGGTGCATTTTGTTTAGCGGCTCTATTTAATTATCATAGTAAAGTGTGTAGAAATCAAATAACTATTTTTGTTCACTTGAATCTTGATTAAACAGCGCCAGAAATTCGTCAAACGTAATGGCTTTAGCCTCAACCTTGGCAGCATCAATGCATTGCTTTGTATATGGGTTTATGCTGATATTAGCTCGTGTACAGTTTTGCATACCAAACACCGGTCTGTGGCAAAATCTATAACCCGAGCGGTGAAGCAAAGCTTTATCTATTCCGTCTGCAATAACAGCATAATCTCTGTTATATTCTTCAGATAGTTTCGGCAAACGCATTTGTCCGTCTTGCTCTGAAAGCTCCTCGACAAATTCATTTGTTACTTCGCCAAAACACATAACATAAAGATCACATATGCGTTTATCACCGCATTTATCAGCTGCTATATAGATGGGGTGATTTTCAACGTCATACAGCGAATAATCGTCGCCGATAATACTGTTCACCATGATAAACAATGACCTTGCATCATATTTGTGTACGCCGATAACAGAGGACGGAGTGGTTATAAAACCCATATAACCGCTTTGCTCGATTTTGTAATAGAGCGTGATGCCATTAATAAGCGGCAGCGTATTATAGCCGTTGCCGCTTTTAGCTTCGTTTACCGTTTTGTCAAAGTCATTTATAGCAGTTACGACTTGATTAAAAACGTCCGGCAGCAGATAAAGCACGTGCTTGTCTCGTGTTACAAAATCATTTCCGCGTGTGTATTTATATTCTTTTTCGCCACGCTGCATAATGCGCATCTTGATTGTGTAGGATTCGTCTATACAGTCAATGACGCGGAAAGATTTGCAGTTGTCGATAATAACCTTATGATCCGGTGATAAATCTTTTCTTCTCATAAACAGTACCTCATCAGTAAGATATTCTGATAGGGTCGCAATAAACATCCAAGTCTGATAAATCGATAATTGATCGATCTAATTTGATATTATCGGCAGGCTTTA
>DCHM01000009.1:0-59512 GCA_002314835.1 Clostridiales bacterium UBA1752
CCGAAAACGGCTGCGGCGACTATTATGGCTATCTGAGAGACGATAGCGGTTACCACGGAGATAAAATCTATCTTTGGGAACACGAAACACAGGAAAGTACCCTAGTCGCCACATCGCTTTTGGAATTTATCGAGCAATACTATGAGGGTAAAATTTAAACACGAAATTGACTTTTAGCGGAATATACTCAAAGCTTTCGTGGACGATATTCAGCGCATCGCGATATCCGGCAATCTCTTTTTCATCACGGGAACGCGGCGTAGTCTTATCGCTCATTAACTGCTTTAGTCGGGTATCCGTCGTGCAGATGCCCTCAATGGCGTTGCTGGCTTCCGTGCTCTGAACCTTGGCGATTTCTACGAGCTTTTCCGGTTCGGCAGGCTTTTGTTTTAAATACAGCACCTGTTTTCCGCGCTCTGCGTGAATGAAGGGCAGAAGCCCCGTAATCTCGTTATACCACGTTTTGTTTTCAAGATATTTATAGTTAAAGATTCTCATAGCGCGCCTCACTTTCTCCTAATATTATTTGCAAAATTAGGAGAAAAACCAAGTGTTAGGAGAAAAGTTTTTAAAAAGCTCAAAAAGCATTTCCGCAACGGTCTCGGTGAATGCGGAAAATATCTGTATATTGTGAATTGATTTGTACTGTTTTTTGCAGGAAGAAAAAGCCAAAAATACAATCAGCGCCCCTTTATGTCAAAAGCCATAAAGGGGCGCCTGTATATTCCGCTATTTACGATTAACTGAATATTTCGTCATCTTTGCTGAGAAAGGCTTTGGTTTTTTCGCTTTTTGGGTGGTTAAAAACCTCATCCGCAGCTCCAATTTCCTCAATAACTCCGTCGTTAACATACATTACGACGTCGGAAATACTGCGAGCAAACTCCATTTCGTGAGTAACGATAATCATTGCTCTGTCCTTGCACTTGAGCTGTTTGATTACCTTAAGCACTTCACCCGTTAGCTCAGGGTCAAGAGCCGAGGTGGGCTCATCAAAGCAAAGAATCTGAGGCTCCATCGCAAGGGCTCTCGCGATGGCGACGCGTTGCTGTTGACCGCCGGAAAGCTCGCATGGATAAAATCTTTCTTTATCCAAAAGTCCTATTGACGCAAGTAACGCCCTGCCTTTTGCTTCTATTTCGGCGTACTTTTGCTTTTTTATCGTCTTAAAACCCTTTTGATTTTCCAACGCCGCCTTTGGAGCGAGGCAAACGTTTTCGAGTGCATTATATTGCGGAAAAAGATTAAACTGCTGAAAGACCAGTCCAAAGCATTTTTGTTTATCTGATGCAATATACGGCTCGCCTGCGTTGTCGCATTTAAAAACAGTATCACCGTTTACGCTAATCTCACCGTAATCGGGAGTTTCCAAAAAATTGAGGCAACGAAGCAGCGTGGTTTTTCCCACTCCGGAGCTGCCGATAACCGAAAGCACCTGCCCTTGCTCAAGGTCAAAGCTTATACCCTTAAGGACCTCGACGTTACCAAAACTCTTTTTTAGATTTTTTACACTTAATATAGCCATAATATTACGCCTTAAAATAGTAGAGCTTGTGTTCAAGCTTGCCGAGTATATATGAAAGCAGCCCGTTAAATATCAAATAAAAAACTCCTGCATAAAACAGCGGCCAAAGAATAACATAATCATTTACTATCTTTTTGGCAACGAATATTATGTCAACCTGAACCGCAACTGACGCAAACGAAGTATCTTTAACAAGAGTTATTATTTCGTTTGCCACCGGCGGCACAATGCGTTTTACGACCTGCTTTAATATAACCTTGCGAAACGCCTGTTTTTTGGTCATTCCCAATACCTGGCACGCCTCGTACTGCCCTTTTGAAATGCTCTCAATGCCACTCCTGTAAATCTCAGAAAGATAGCAGGCGTAATTGATGATAAAAGCGATACAAACCATAAATATTTTTGCTGCTACGGTTCTTATCGGTATTCCGAGCCAAAGCCCGGGGCCAAATGAAAAAATGATAATCTGCAGCATCAGAGGAGTGCCTCTGATTACCCACACAAAGCCTTTTGTAAGATACTTTAGAGGCTTAAATTTTGACATCGAGCCAAAAGCTACCACAAGACCGAGCGGCAATGAAAATATAAGTGTTGAAAAGAAAATTGCCAGCGTATATGTAAACCCGCGCAATAACTCAAGGGTAACTTCGGTAAAACTCATGTCAAACGCTCACTTTAGGATTTTAATAAATACTATTTTCTTTCGATTATGATGCATGACTCGCCGGCAGAGCCGCTTTCGGCGCCGATGAGTGCGTTTTTCATATCAGCAGTAGTCTTAAACTTGTCGGCGTCGTCTTTACGAATAACCGCAACCTGCTTATTGGTGAGATAAGGTATAGAGATTTCCATAGCGGCTTTACGTTCATCGGTAATGGTGAGGCCGTTCCAGATGCAGTCGATGGACTTACTCTCAAGGTTGATTTCCTTTTGTTCCCAGAGGATTACGACAAATTCAACTTCTATTTCCAACTTTTGACATACGAGCTTTGCGAGTTCGATATCAAAACCGGTAAGCTTGCCGTCTTTTTCGTATGCAATAGGAGCAAAAAGAGTATAACCGATGATAAGCTTGCCGCTGTTTTTGATATAATCCCAGTCGGAGGTGTCGGTAGGCTCATTGCCTACATAATCATTATCAATGCAAAGATAATCCTTGAGACCAAATTGCTCCGCGAGCGTGCCTAAGGTACCGTCGTTAGCAAGCTCGACAAGCGCTTTATTGATATAATAAATCAACGCGCTCCCTTTTCTTGCGGCGATGCCGTATTGCTCAGATAAGAGCTCAACGCACGTTGCTATAGTAAGGTTATTGGCGTAGGCAGAATCGGCATTTAAATAATAGCCTGCCATAACGCTGTCGATTACGCCGACGTCAATGCTCTTGGAATTAAGTTGAATTAAAACGTCAAGCTGCGTATCAATAGGCACATATTCTTTACCGAAATTCAGTTTTTGTGAGTTGCAGGAGCAAAGCACCGTAAGGCAGCAGCTTGCCACGAGAACAAGAGCTATTATTTTCTTCATAACCGACAACCAACCTTCCGCATTATTATGCTGCCATATATAATCGTTTTAGATTATTGCATATTTGCTTTGATTTGTCAATATAACAAATAGTATAGCAGTTTGATATGCCAACGCACTCGCACTTGATTTTATCATAAGCTGCCGTTTTGCCAAATTATAACCGCCTGCCTCTTAAACAACCGTAAGTTTTTGGCAAATGCTATCGGCAATAGGTCGGATAACCGATATGTTTGCCGATACAATACCGTGTTTTATCCGTTTGCCGTAAGCTCAGACAGATAATATATGATTGACAATCTACCGATATAATAGTATAATATACTCGATAAATACCGAAAGGGGGCAATGTTATGGACAACGTTTCGCGGTCGGCTTTGGAATTGTATATGAACCGTATTTTTAAAATGCTTATAGTGTTTATTCCCATAATAGCGTTGTGCGCCGGATGTACTTATACCGCTCTCAAGGTGCTTGGATATTACGAGGACGTCCCCATCGTTACGCTTATTGCTTTTGACGCAAGCTGCGTAGTGTATTTTATCGTCGGCTATATTTTTGCCAAAAAATGCGAAGATAAAAACGGCAACTTAAAGCCCAAGGTGGTTTTTAAGGGTAAAATCTTTATTTGCTGCCTTATTTTTATACAATGGTGCTTTATTACTCACCTTATTCCGTCGAGGGAATTTTGGGCGTATATTATCCTATTCGTTATGGTTGTGGTTTTCTTTCTGGATAGTAAAATGGTCGCCGTAGTTATAGGGGAAATGCTGGTTTGCGTCGCTGTGTCCTATATTTTTAAGGGCGACGCTCTGCTACCCGTAAAGGATGAATTTTACGTGCCAAACATAGTTCTCAGGGCGGTTTTGATCGTGCTTACTCTGTTTTGCATGTGGCTATTCACCTATTTGGTGGAAACAAGGCTCGTGGCGGAGCTCGAAAAAATATCCGATTACGATACGCTTACCATGCTTTATAACCGCAGAAAAATGACAAAGTTTTTGGATAACGCCATTCTCAACGCCAAAAAGACGGGCACGGGCTTTGCGGTTATGATGTGCGATTTGGATGATTTTAAGCTTGTAAACGATACCTATGGTCACGATTGCGGCGATATGGTGCTCAAAAACATCGCATCCGTCATAATGCATTCCGTTAATCAAAGCGGAGGTGCTTTTAGGTACGGCGGCGAAGAGGTGCTCTCGGTTTTGTATGCAGATAGCGAGCAAGCCAAATCCGTCGCGGAAGAAATACGCCGTACCGTGGAAAAATCTTTCGTGGAATACGACGGCAACAAGGTTACGGTTACGATAACCATAGGCGTTGCGGTTTACGAGGAAAACGACATCAGCCCCGATTATATAATCAAGCGTGCGGATTCCAATTTGTATTTCGGCAAAACCCACGGCAAAAACAGAGTTATCGGTTAAAGCGTATTTTTTGCGAAGACAGTAAGTTTAATATCAAAAGACGGCAGATTTTGCTCTGCCGTCTTTTTTGTCATCAACCGCGTATAAAACGCGGATGCGGCAATAAGATATAAAGTACTGCAATACTATTATTAAACGGCATTGACAAAACAATGCGGCGATGATATAATAAAGAAAAATGCTAAATGTTGCAAAAATCCTTATTTGGAGGCGCGGTATGGAAATTAAACGTGATTCTTATCTGTCTGCATTAATAAATCGCAAAGGTAACGGACTGATAAAAGTCATTACAGGCATCCGAAGGTGCGGTAAGTCGTATCTGCTCAACACCATATTTTACAACCATTTACTTTCGGAGGGTGTAAAAGAGGACCATATTATCCGTTTTGCCTTTGATTCTGCAGACGATTTAGATACGATAGGCGAAAATTTAATTGAGTTGGAAAAAGAAGATAAAAAAGTCAATCCCGAGAAATTTATGATATACATTCGTTCTCAAATAAAAGATAAAGATATGTATTATCTTTTACTTGACGAGGTGCAAATGCTCGGCTCCTTTGAAAGTGTTTTAAACGGTTACCTTCGTAAGGACAATATGGATGTATATGTAACGGGCAGCAATGCAAAATTTCTTTCCAGCGACATTATTACGGAATTTGCCGGCCGCGGCGATGAAATCAGGATGTATCCGATATCATTTTCCGAGTTTATGACCGTATATTCCGGCGATAAATACGAAGGCCTTACGCAGTATATGACGTATGGAGGTATTCCGCTTGTCGTCCTTCGTCAAAATGAAAACGACAAAGCCCGTACTCTGCAAAATCTGTTTGATGAAATATATATTAGGGATATAATCAAAAGAAGCAAGCTGAAAAAGCAAAGCGAGCTTGAAGACTTGTTAAACATTCTTTCGTCTTCTATCGGTTCTCTAACTAATCCCGAAAAATTAAAAAACACATTTCGCTCGGTTAAAAACAGCAAAATAACAACCGTTACCATTAACAAATACCTAAAGTGTTTGGAAGACGCCTTCCTTATTGAGTCTGTGCAAAGATACGACGTAAAAGGAAAGGCATATATCGAAACGCCCAAAAAGTATTATTTCTCGGATTTAGGGCTCAGAAATGCTCGAATCAACTTCCGTCAATTCGAGCAAACCCACGCTATGGAAAACGTAATATACAACGAATTGAAAATGCGAGGCTATAACGTTGATATAGGCATCGTACCGATTTCGGAGCGAAACGAGGAAGGTAAAGTAGTAAGAAAACAGTTAGAAGTTGACTTTGTATGTAATCTCGGCTCCAAACGATACTATATCCAATCTGCATATTCATTGCCGACTGCCGAAAAGCACGAGCAGGAAGTAAGACCTCTGCGCAAGATAGATGATTCTTTTAAAAAGATAATCATTACAAAAGATATTGTTCCGTCCACCTATGATGAAAGCGGCGTGCTCACTATTAATTTGTACGATTTTTTGTTAGACGAAAAAGCCGAAAGCATATTGTAAGACAAAAACACGTCAAAAGTCCCTTGGCACACGGTTTTTGATGTTTTTAGGATTTCTCTATGCCCTCAATATCACGAAAAGCACGCCCAAGCAGCGTGCTTTTTGCGTTATACAACCAAAAATCCCCCACGCAAATGACTAATCAAATGTGTGGGGATGTTTTATTAAGTTCTCGTGTTAATTCTATGCTTAATCAATGCTCAAAAGATAAACTTTGCCAGAACTCTTTATTGTTCTTATAACCAATAAAGCCCCCTACTTTTTATTTCTCAAACATTTTTAAGAGCTTCATTTTGATTTTTTCATTTTTTCCGCCGTAGGGATGCTCGCGGAGAGGCAGGTTAAGGTGAGTTTTACCCGTCATAACGGTCTGCGGATGGGTGAATTCGCGGAATCCCCATTCGCCGTGATACGCACCCATGCCCGAGTGCCCCGTGCCGTTAAAGGGTACGCCCTTAACCATCATGTGAACGCAGACCTCGTTGATACAGCCACCGCCGAATTGTTGTGTCCGCATCACACGGTTTGCCCACTTTTTGTCTTTGGTAAAGATATACAGTGCCAGCGGATGCTCGCGCTCCGCCATCGTGTCGAGAATCTCATCGACCTCACCGTCTTTATAAGGAACTACGGGCAAAATCGGGCAAAACAGCTCGTGCCGTACGATATCGTCGTTTTTATCTATCGGGTAAAGCACAGTAGGCGCAAACTTACACGTCTCTTTTACTCCCGCGCCGCCAAAAAAGATGCGGTCTCGGTACTCTGCCGATATTTTCTCGCATTTATCATAGACCGACGAGGTGATAAGCTTTGGATATTCACCGTTTTGCTCGGGATGCTCACCTATCTGACGTATAAACTCCGCTTTGAGCGCGTCGAGAAAATCGGCGGCGATTTCCGAGGCAACGGCTATCTGATTGATATTGATGCAGATTTGTCCTGCGTTGCAGAGCTTAAAAAAGGCGATTTTGCGTGCCGCATCCTTGACGTCGGCATCAGCGCGGACGAGGCACCAGTTGCCGGTTTCGCCTCCGAGCTCCAAAGCCACGGGGGTCAGGTTTTTTGACGCCTCCGCCATAACGTGCTTTGCCACGCTCGGGGAGCCGGTATAAAATATCTTATCAAACCGCTGTGCAAGGCATATATCGGCGATATCGTGTCCGCCGTCGATTAAAGCGATATATTCCTCGTCAAAGGTCTCGGCAACAAACTTTTTGAGCACCTCTGAGCACGCCGCAGACTTTGAGCTCGTCTTGATAACCGCGGTATTGCCGCCTGCGATGCTCGCGAGCAGGACGCCGAGCGTGAGCAGCAACGGGAAATTAAACGGGCTGATGATGAGCGTCACGCCGTAGGGCATTTTATAGACCTTTGTCGAAACGCTGGGAAAGCACATTACTCCGCTGTAATGCCTCTCGGGCCTTGCCCAGCGGCGCAGTCCCTTGATCGTTTCGTTAATCTCGACGATAATCGGTCCTATATCACACAGGTATGCCTCGACCTTGCTCCTGCCGAGGTCCTCGTGCAATGCCGCTTCAAAATCCGTTTCGTGAGCAAGGACGGCGGCTCTTAGCTTTTTGAGCTGTTTGATTCGCCACGAAACGTCGAGCGTTTTACCCGTCCTGAAATATGCGCGCTGTTTTTCTACGATACTATGTATTTGCTCTTGAGTAAACATCATTCTTCTCTTTTCCGATTTATTTCATCAAGCACGGAGTAAATCTGCCGATTTGACATCACGACGGGAGGCGAATAGTTGATGGAATCCCACGCGATTGCACGTGCGAGTGACTTATAATCCGATTGTTTGATTATGCCTTTAGTGTCTGCAAATCCGCATAAGTCAATCAGCTCGCCGATTGATACGAGCAGCTTATCACAGCACTCAGCGTCACTCGCAGATTCATCTGCTAAGCCGCAATACCGCGACAGCTCGGCAAGGCGCTTTTGGCACTTTGATTTTTGCATACTCATCACGGGCAGCAGCGCGAGTGCTATCGCGTTGCCGTGAGGGATGTGATATTTTGCGCCGATGGAATGTGCAAACGCGTGAACGTATCCTGCAAGCTGCTTATTGATGGCGTTGCCGCCGTAATGCGCGGCGAGGCACATATTCTGCCTTGCCTCGACGTTTTGGGGTTCGTTGATAATAATAGGGAGGTTTTGTAGCACGAGCTTTACGCACTCCATACTCTTTTTCATATCCTCCGCAGGCACTCTGACCGAGGCAACGACACCCTCGAGCCCGTGGCTGAGTGCGTCAATACCGCAGGCACAGGTGATTTTGCTCGGTGCTTTAACCGTCAGCTCGCTGTCGAGGATTACGCCGCGAACGTCCAACCCCACGACGACGGTGGCAGTCTTGCTGCCTTTTTGGTTCGTCACGACCGCACCGACGGTAATCTCGGCGCCCGTGCCCGACGTCGTCGGAATAGCTATGATGGGCAACGTCTTTTTGGGCACTAACAAAAACTTGCGCAGCAGAGATTTTGACTTTTGCTTTTTTAGTCTCACACCTGCGGCAATCATTTTGCACGAATCCATCACCGCGCCGCCTCCGAGTGCTACGACGGCGTCGGCGTTGCAGTCTGTCGCTTTGCTTATCCCACCGTCTATAATCGTAAGATTGGGCTCGGAAGAAATATCCGCAAAAACAGAGTAATCGACGCCGCATTCTTTGAGTGACTCGATGATTTTTTCGTGTAAACCGAGCGAAAAAATCGTCTTGTCGGTGACGAGCAGGACACGCTTAAAGCCGTTATTGCGGCATATTTCCCCAACCTTGACACGCGTGCCGAATCCTTCCTCCGTTTTTGGTTCGGGAAGCGGCACCGCCTTGATGACGACGCCCGGCAAACGCCTTATCAACGTGCGCAATATGTAAAGCATAATCTATGTCTCCTGTGTTTTTCTTTCTTTTACTAACGTGAATACGAGCATAAAAACTATCATCAGTATTTCACCTATCATGGAGATAAAGAAAATATAATCGCCGTTACCCGTAGCAGGTCCGAGTGCGCTGAAAACGAGCATTGACATTCCGGCCGCAAACAAAAGCGGCGTCTTTTCTTTTATCCAAACAGCAATGCCGCAAGCTATCAGCACAACTACGATTCCGACATTCAAAAGCGAAAACACCGCCGAAGCCCAAGCCGGAGTCAGCCCTTCAACAGATGCCATACGCGTTACGCCTGCGATTTTACGGACGTCCAAGACGGTAGCGCATCCTTCCGCCGCGCCTGCTATCATAAACACGAGGGTCAATCCGTAGATAATATATCCGTATGGCTTTTTGGTTTTGAGAGACAAGCTGCAAAAGACTATTATCAACGAAATCAGCACACCGTGGGAGACAAATCGGATTTGAGATAAGCTTTTTAAAGCGCCGACGTCGAGATACGCACCGATACAGATAACTAATGCGTCAAACAAAAGTCCCAACGTGACGCAGGCAAGTATCAGCGTCAAAACCGATTTGGTTTTAATAAATCTGACAATCATATACACGAGCAAAAGTAACTCGAGTATCGTTATTATCCATATTATCGGAGCACAGCTGACGCTTAATATTCTTTCCACTGCTGATATCAGTCCTTTCAAAGCATGATTATTTGTAAACAAGCGGCAAAGAGTGTTGTTTATTTAGAAATTATAACATATCTATTATTTATAATCAATAGATTTAAAAGCATTATTGCAATATCTGATTTTCGCTCAATATCACACGGCTTTGCCTGTACTCATTAACGGACAGCCATTGCGTTATCCTTAAAGCGAACCAAAAACAAGGAGGAGCGATTATTATGTTTGACAAGGGTATTTTCGGCAAGCTTTTTGACTTAAACAACGACGGACGGCTCGACAGTCTCGAAAGGGCGGTTGATTTTGCCGCTTTTATGAGCGTCCTCGAGGACGAAGAAAAGGAAACGCAGGAGAGCAGCACCGCTTTTAGCTCGGACGACGATGACGACGATTTATTTGACGAAGACGAAGAGGACGACGTATTTATTGACGATGACGGCGATGACGCCTGACGATTAGGCGTAAAAAAAGCAAGCCGTATCCGATGCAGGCGACGTCAACACGCGCTACTTTTTGCCGTTTTATTGTGACAAATGTCATTGACAAGGCGCGGCATAGTATGATAGTATCAAAAAGTGTTAAAAATTAACGATATCGGGGACGGCAACATGAAAAAAGTATTTGCGATAATGCTCTGCATAGTGATGATATTCAGTTTATCATCGTGTGACGAGCTCGACGAATTATTAAAGAGTCTCGGCCTAAAGGTTGATACCGAGGTTTCGGAGGAAATATCCAAAGAAATTTCGGAGGAGATTTCGGAAGAAGAATCCATCGAAATATCCGAGGAGGAATCTGTCGAGGTTTCCGAGGAGGAATCTGTCGAGGTTTCCGAAGAAGAATCTACCGAAGTCTCGGAGGAGGAGTCTATCGAGGTTTCCGAGGAGGAGTCTATCGAGGTTTCGGAAGAGGAATCTATAGAAGAATCGCAAACCCCCGTCGCGGTCACTGCGATTACGCTCACAGCGAGCAAGACCGAGCTTTACGTCGGCGAAACGTCGATTATTACCGCGTCGGTTACTCCCGTTAACGCAGACAATAAGGGCGTTACTTTTGCCGTTTCGTCAGGCAGCAGTAACGCTACCATAACCTCAGACGGCACTCTGACAGCCGTCAAGGTCGGCACAGTCACCGTCACGGCGACTGCATCCGACGGCAGTGGCGTCAAGGCGACTATAAACATCACGGTCAAGCCCGTCAAGGCGACAAAGCTGACGCTATCCGCCGCAAAGACGACGATAACCGTCGGCGACAAGCTGACGGTAGTCGCAAGCGTCACGCCTGCAAACGCCGATGACAAGAGCGTTACCTTCAGCATTTCCAAGGGCAGCAGTCTCGCGTCTATCGACAAGAGCGGCGTGCTGACAGCCAAGGGCGAAGGCAGCGTCACGGTCAAGGCGGTCACCAACGACGGCAGCAAGCTGAGTGCTACGCTTAACGTCACCATCAAAGCCAAGGCACTGCACGAGGGCTCGGGCACAAAGTCCGACCCGTATCTGATAAAGAGCGAATCCGACCTCAAAAACCTCTCGGCTTATACCAAAAAATCGGGACTTTATTTCAAGCAGACAGCCGATATTGCGCTGACTGCCGAGTGGACGCCGATAGAATACTTTGATCACAATTACGACGGTCAGGGCTACGCCATCAAGGACCTCAAAATCAGCGGTGACAAATACCGTCTCGGCGGCATAGGCTTGTTTGCTTCGTCAAATAGCGCCGTGCTGCAAAATATCGTTTTGCAAAACGTAGATATTAACGTGGAAATAAGCGACTCCACGGGTGCGCTCGTCGGCGGTGCAATCGACACCACGATAACAAACGTCAAGGTCACGGGCACGGTATGCAACGAGAGCGGCTATTCGCTCGGCGGCATAGTCGGCACTTATTATATCAGCGAGGGCAAAGCCTCGGGCGTAACCAAATGCACCTTTGAGGGCACCGTCAACGGCACCCAAGACGTCGGCGGCATAGTCGGCAACGCGACCAACAGTCACGTCGAGGACGAAGACCCCGATACCTACGCATCTTATCACACGCCGGTAACGATAGGTGAATGTGCTTTTTACGGCAAGGTAACAGGCAACGAAAGCGTCGGCGGCATAGTCGGCAATGCCCAAACAATCAACATCACAAAATGCTATACAGACGTCACGGTAGAGGTCAAATACCGCAACGCAGGCGGCATAGTCGGCGAATATTTGGGCGGCTATATGGGCAGCTACAAGAGCACGCACTATACGTCTTATATCTCCGAAAATTACTCTCACTTTGACATCAAGAGCGTCAATACCTCGTCGTCGTACGGCAATGCATTTTTCGGCGGCATAGGCGGCTGGGTCAGCTCCTTCTGCGGCATCGACATCAGAGATAACGGCGCAGTCGGCACGATTTATTGCAACGGCACGTGGAGTAGCTGCCAGGACAGAACGACCTACGACGGCGGTCTGTGGGACAGATACCGCAACCCCTGCGGCGCACTGATTGCTTATCTCAATTTGGCACGCGGCAAGCTTAATTTCACGGGCAATATTGCAGACGCCGAGATAACGTGGGCAAAATCGGTTTGCACCGACGACCTCACTTACTGCCGCGGCTCGCTCGTCGGCTGGTTTAAGGACACGGCGACGCGCGACCTAATCAAGGACGAGTACAAAGCGAGCGGCAAAGCTTTTAGCAGCACTTGGTACGTCGATATAACCGAATCAATGCTAAAGGACACGATTATGGGTTGTCTCGACAATAACTACTGCGTCAGCACCGACCGCAACTGGTTTGAATCTCACCCTCGCATAGTGATAAAGAGCAGCTCGTACGCTTCGGCTTACAAGAGCATGCCGAGATACACCTACGTAAACAATATCACCAAGGACGCCTACAAGCTGCAAAGCACATTTGCAGGTCTCGACTTTACGTCCCGGTGGACTATGACCGCCTCGGGGCCGGTACCAACGGCAGTTATGTCGCGTGTTAAGCACGCGTCGTAATGATGTGTCTGCGGACGTGTGCGGTTTTTCATGCTCCGCAAGGCGCAATTCATCACTCTCCTCATAAGCAAGCCGACTGCAAAAAGGTTTTTCCTTCCGCAGTCGGTTTTTTGTAACCTTTGGACGCAAAACACGACATTATTGATGTTGATATTTACAAAAGAATATAGTATAATCAATCAACGAAAAAGCGTTTTAATACCTACGGAGGAACCACCATGCGACATTTTTGCAAAAAAACGATTTCTATTTTACTGTTTGTCCTGCTCGTCACGGGCGTGTTTGCTATTCAAGCAGCCGCCGAACTCGAAGGCAAAAAGGAAATTGCTCTGCTAATCAGCAAAGACCTTTGTACCGATACGCCGGCAGACGACGGCAGTACCGTCTGCGAATATCAGGCAACCGACAAAGCCACGGGCGATCTGTACGCCATCAGCTTTACGTATTTTCCCATTGATAATATGACGAGCACCGGCCCTGCGAGCGAGGTACATTACAACCTCAAGCAAATGCTAAACCCCGAGTTTAGCAATCTGACGAGCGGCGAAGCTAAGGCTTTGACCGCCGCGGACTATTCGGTAAACGGCAACGATATTAAAATCATTCTGGAAACCGAAACCGAGTATTACACCGTTTCCGCGTTCTACACCGTCTCCTGCGATACTGCGGAGGGTGTGACCTTCAGCGTTCCCGAGGGCGCCAACGCAAACGATATAGTCGTCGTAGCGCCTCAAATCGCCGACGGCTATGCCCTGTCCGGCTTTTATTACACCGACGGCACGGGCGAGCACGATTTCACCTTTATAAACGGTGAATATTCCTTCATTATGCCGTACAGCGAGGTTAGCATCCACGCTACCTCTGCCAAATACAGCGGTCAGTACCTCGACTTTACAAACGGCACCTACACGCTCAACGATTCCGAAATTGCCATCGGTGGTCAGTATTACGTAAAATCCGCGATAAACGTCGATTCAAAGGCAGTTGCCAACCTCGAAATCTCATCTTTCCGCATGAGCCAGACGCCGGGCGGTCTCTTGATTACGGGCGGCGAAATGAATCATTTTGGAATCTTCTGCAACGACGGTTTTTCGATTAAGTCCGTCACCTTTGTTTACGGTTATTCGGAAACGGCAGGCGGATATATCGGCTTTGGCTCGACAAAATACACCGCAGACATGACCGCGACGGCTTGGTCCTTGGAAAAATGCAAGATGGGCAAAGGCACGGTCGTTGCAACCACCGATGCCCGTTGCGTCGGACTTACCGAAACCGTCGTAAACACGACCGAGCTTGTCTTTGACAAAGTTGCTTGGTGGAGCGACTCACAGCGCGGAGTTCTGCTGCAGGGCATCTGGGTCGAATTTGAAGAAATAACCTGGCCCGAGGAATACATCGCCGAGCAATCGACCGACAGCACGTCAGACTTTACCTTTAACGGCAGCATTCAAAACTGTTTTTGCGGATTGAAATATACGCAAAAAGTCGGATTTGAATGCACGGAATACACCTTAGAGTACATGGACACCGACGGTATGCTCATCGTCGTCGTCCTGCGTCTCCCCGGCAAGTACGTCGGCACCTTCCCGGTAGGCACCTACGACATCGTCAACCTCGACGACGGCTACGGTGCTCTCCGCTACCGCCACGCTACGAGCGGCTCCTTCTGCGCTGAGTACTTTAACTACTGGGGCAACACATACATTATCACACCTTTGTGGGGCCTTGCAAAGGGCACCGTGACTTTTGAAATTACGGAAGATCAAAAGATGCAGATAAAGATTGACGCCGTAAACTCAAAGGGCGCCAAAATCAACGTGAAATTGTCGGAAGACGTAGAACCCACTACGGCTGCCATGAGTGATTTCAGTGTGTTTAATCAGACTGCAGACGGCACTTCCACGATTCGTTGCCCCGAATTTGACAGCCTCACGATGAAGTCAGTAAGCCCCGACGGCACCGTTGACTATTACAAAGAGCTCGCCGACCTTGCCGCGTCTTACCTTAGCGAAAACGATATCGACGGTATCGCCTCCGCACGCATTAGTGAGTTTGCCGCGCTCGGTCTGTCGGATGAACTGACAAACGGCGAAAACGCGGCACTTATCTCTAACAAAATGGCAGAAATCCAGAGTGAGCTGAATGCGGCACGCCTAAAAAAAGCCGCTGATGCAAACAAAACACTCACGGTCTGCCTCATCTGTGTTTCGGTCGTTGCACTTGCCTCGATAACCGCACTTGTTGTCATTCTCGCAAAAAAGAAAAAGCAATACAGCCCAACCTGTAACGAGGAGTAAATAATGAAAAAGCTAATCGTACTTTTGATATTGACGGCTCTCGCGCTCACGAGCTGCGGCAACGCCTTTTACGGCATACCGACGGGCACGGCAATGCCCGAGCAGGACACGACCTACGCCACCGGCGCTACCGTCACCGTAGGCAGTGAAACCACGCACTACGCAGACGTCACCGAGGCTTGGACGCAGGCAAACAGCATAACCGATGAATCAGTCACCGTCAAGCTGTTTCAAGACTGGATTGCAGACTGCGGCGACTTTGGCAAGCACGGGGGCAAAGGCTTTACCGATAACGGCTCGCTGCTCATCGAAACGCGCGGCGACGCAGGCTCGGAGGGCGGCACGGCAAGGTCGTTTACCCTTGACCTCAACTGCCACACCTTGGACGGCGGCGTCGGCAAAGCAGGCGGAGAAGGCACAAACAGAGTAGCCGACAGGTCGGTTATTACGGCCAAATGCGGCGAAGTATTTGTTTACTGCGGACTTATCACCATCAAAAACGGCACCGTCAAGGGCGGCTGTGCCACTCTCGGCGGCGGCATCTATATCGAAAAAAGATGGAATGACGTCATACTGCAAAATCTCACCATAACGGGCAATTACGCGCTCGAATCGGGCGGCGGCGTGGCTTTTGAGTTCGCTCGCGGCACGCTCAAAATCATAGACTGCACGATTACCGACAACGCGTCGCATATCGACGGCGCAGGCGTTTATACCCACAATATGCGCGTCACGTGGGCTGACCCCTACGTTGACGTCAGCGGCAAGGTTATCATCAAGGACAACTTTGCAGACGGCAAGGCGTCTAACCTGCAGCTCTACAACTTTGCGGACGACAGCCTGCCTTACGACGATTACAAGCTGAGCGGTATGACAAAGCTGACCTCCGGCTCCGAAATCGGCATCAGCTTTGAGTGCGGCAACGGCATGCTGACTAACGAAATCGAGGACGGTCTCAGCTCCACGATTCTGTCGTATCTCAAGGCGGATAAGGGCTCGATAACCCATACCGTCCGCAGCGTCGGCTGTGACGACTATTATACTTATTACGTAACCGTAAACGACTAAAAAAGAAACGGTGTAGCCTCGCTTTGAGACTGCACCGCTTTTTTATATCTAAAACTTCTTTTTGACTTCGAGTGCGATTTGTCCGAGCTTTTCGACGGTATTCAGCACGTCCTCGGTCTCGGTATTTGCGCCGATGACGCACATACGTATGACGCGCTTGCCCTTGAGCACCGTAGTGACGATAAAGGCGTAGCCGCTCGCGGTCAGCTCCTTGGCAATGGCATCGTTGAGAGCGTCGTACTTTGATTCGTCTATTTCCTTAGGCTCGTATCTAAAGTTAATGGCGCCGCAGCAGGGCTTGACTACGACCTGCCAATCCGGCATGGCTTTGATGGCGGTTTCCGCCTGCTTTGCATTGTAAAACGAATAGTCGATAACGTCGGCGAGCAGGTCCGTGCCCATGGCTTGCAGAGTGAACCAGAGCTTTAAGCATCTGGCAGGTCTGCTCATTTCGATGCCGAGGTCCCAGCCGTCGTTATGGCTTGCCGACCTTACGTCCTCGAGATATTCGGGGTGCTCGTTAAACGCGGTGATAAACTTTTGCTTGTCTCTGACGAGCGCGGTGCTGCAGGAGTAGGTCTGCATAGCCCACTTGTGAGTGTCCCACGACAGCGAATCCGCCCTCTCGATGCCCTTGGCGAGGTTTTTGTAGATGTCGGAGAATAGTATCGAACCGCCGAAAGCGCCGTCAACGTGCAGCCACATACCGTACTTTGCGGCTATGTCGGCGAGCTCGGGCAACGGGTCTATCGAGCCTGTGTTGGTCGTGCCGATAGAAGCGATGAGCAAAAACGGTTTTTTGCCCTCGTTTTTAGACTTGACGATTTCGGCCTCCAAAAGGTCGAGCCTTATGCGGTAATTGTCGTCGCTCTCTATCTTGACGCACTGGTCGTTCCTGAGTCCCATCATGCGCATACCCTTGATGATAGAGCTGTGCGCCTGGTCACTGTAAAAGGCAACGCCGTCGGCGAGGTCGTACCTGCCGGGGAGCTTGTCTTCGCGTGCGGCAATCATACAGGTGAGGTTAGACATCGAGCCGCCCGAAGTAAATATGCCGCCGCAATTTTCGTCCCAGCCTGCTCTCGAGCCCATCCATTTGATGAGCTTTTCCTCTATGAGCGAAGCGGTGGGAGCGAGTCCGTAGCCTGCAATGTTGGGGTTGTAAATATCAGTCAGCACGGCACCTGCTATCGAGTATGGCGAAACGGCGCTCGTGACGAACGCCAAGCTGCGCGGATGCTGGAGGCTGAGGCATTTGCTCAAAACGTCCTTTACCAGCTCGTCGCCTACGACCTTGGGGTCGCGGCCTGCGCGCGGTATCTCCCACGACATAACGCGCTCGACGGTTTGGCTGTCAACGGCGTCCATTATAGGCATATCGCGTATGTCGGCGTTTATCTTAAAAAACTCCTTGAGATAGTCGGCAATCTCGATAACCTGCCGTTCTCTCACCTCGTCCATCTCTTTGTTATATTTTTGGCGTTCTAACATTTTTGTGCTCCTATCATCGGGTTTTTTAATATTGTAGCAGTGTATGGGGTAAAAGTCAAGACTGCTTGACATGCATTTAATAATGTGTTAATATATACTAAATAACCTCAGGAGAAACACAATGAAAAAAACATTATCCGTCATAATTTGCGCCGCCATGCTCGCGGCGTTTGCATCCTGCACCACTACGCAAAATACCGTTTCGGAGGACGTAAGCACCGAAGCAAGCTCTGAAATCAGCCAAACCGTCTCTGAAACGAGCGTACAAGAAAGCGAAGCAAGCTCAGAAACGAGCACTGCCGAGCAGTCGGTATTTGAGGGCAAGGCACCCGACCGCGAGGGCGGCTCCAAGGTGCTCGTCAGTGAGGGGTGCAGCTACACCGCGCTCGGTACAAAGCACGGACAGTATCCCGATGACGGCACAAAGCTGACCGACGGCATATTCGGCGGCGACGCAGGCGTAGGCTATCAGACGAGCGTCGGCGTATTTGTCATCGACCTCGGTGACACGGTTCACGGCATCGCCGACCTTACCGCCTTGGCAGCAGGTGACACTTGGGGCATAGTAGCCCCGAGCAAGGCGTCCTACAGCGCCTCTTTGGACGGTCAAAGCTGGACCGCGATAGGCACCTGCGAGGGTGACGACGTAGTAAAGGAAGAGGAATGGGGCGGCTGGAATTATTATTACTTTCCTCTAAGCCTCGACGAGAGCGTTTGCGCCCGATATATACGCATAGAGCTGACGGGCGCGGGTATGAACTGGGCTTGGATGCACGAGATAGCCGTTTGGTCTTACGAGGAGCTCGTAAAAAACGAGCTGCACGAGTTTAACGGCACCGAGGAGCTGTCAAACCTCACGCTCGCCAACCGTGACGACGACTCCATGGGCGACAAATACGCGCCCGGGTACTGCGTCCACTCTAACTACGGCTACAACAAAGCCGAAATGAAGTTTGAGCTGTCGCAGGTTGACGCAAACAACTACGGCACAAAGGACGGACACGTCACCTGCTACGTATTCCTCGGCATCAGTATCAAAAACGAGCAGGGCTACTGGCAAAACTGCTGTGACGCAGGCTTTACATACGACGGCGATTCGAAGGGCTGGCACCTGTTTTGGGCAACCGCGACCGACCAAAACGGCAAGCGCGGCTGGGAGTCAAATACCAAGACCTTAAACCCAAAGCACGACTATCAGCTCGTGCTCGACTCGTCGTTTGAGGACGGCAAGGCAAAGCTGACTGCCATAGATTTGGCAGACGGCAGTGTGGCGGACGAGCTGACCTTTGACCTCTGGGGCTCAAAAAAGGACGGCTCCAACACCTATTACCTCACCGATATAGCCATCGACTGGGCGGACGAAAAGACCTTAGTCGATACCAAAGGCAACCCCACCACCGAGGAAAACTGGATAGAGGTCACCAAGGCAAATATGGGGCAGGGCATCCACCTCAATAACGTGCGCCTCTACGACATCTCGCTCTACAAGGGCGGCGAGAGATATCTGTGGACAAAAGAGCACACGAGCCACAGAGGCATCTGGTCGGACAAAAATATGCCTTTTTACGTCGAAACGACTAAAGTATATAAGATTATTGAGGATTATGAATATATCATCGACCTCGATTTAGGCTAATCTGCCTATTGTTAATGTGATATTTTTATAATATAATATAAAAAATCGGCAAAAGAAAGCAGGTGAATACGTGTTTGTAACTGTCTGCGTCAGCAACTCCATAGGCATCGTTTTGATGCTGATGGTGCTGATTGTCAACAAAAGCCTATACCTCAGAGGCAGTAGGCTCAAGAACCTCGTTTATATGATTGCGAGCACGATACTCGCCTGTGCCTGCGATATGGCGGCGTTTGCCCTGGACGGCAAAGAGGGCGTATTATACACCGTGCTGATTTACATAGTCAATTCGTGGCTCTTCCTCGCGGTCATCGTCGTTTCCTTCTGCTGGGCGAGGCTGCTCGCCGAATGCATCGGCGTCAAGATGTCAAAAATATTCCGTACGGTTATTGCCGTAGTATATTCATTTGGACTTTTGATGCTGGTGCTCAATATATTTGAGCCGATAGTTTTTTCGGCACCGGGCAACGTATATCAGCGCGAAAGATTTTACTGGATATACGTCGCTATCGGCGGCTTTAATATGCTGTACGGCTTGATACTCTATTACCGCACAAAGGCCAAGGGCGGCTTACTCGTTGAGTTTCCTACCGCGATATTCGTTTTGCCCATGGTGGCAGGCATAACGGTGCAGTCGCTGTTTTACGGAGTTTCGGTCATTTGGGTCAGCATTTCCGTATCAATAGTCGGCATGATAAGCAGTATGAAAAACGAGCTTATCTACATCGACCAGCTCACCGGCATTTACAACCGTTATTATCTCGAAAAAATCAGGGCAGCTATGCTGCGCGACAGCTCGCTGCAATATACCGGCATAATGATAGACCTCAACGACTTTAAGGGCATCAACGACACCTACGGTCACAAGTTCGGCGACAAAGCACTCGTAGATACCGCGGCGATTATCTCAAAAGCAGTCGGCAGCTACGGCAGCGTCATAAGGTATGCAGGTGACGAGTTTGTCGTGGTTTTGACGGTTTACGACCCTCATACGATTAACACCCTGCTCGACAGGATAACGAGCGGCTTTGTCGAGTTTAATCAGCAGACGAGCGAGCCCTACAAGCTTTCGGCGTCGTTGGGCTATCACATTTTCACACAAAAAGGTCAAGAGATTGACGAGTTTATCAACATAATAGACGCCAAAATGTACGAGAATAAAAACAGGTATCACGAGATAAAAAAGCATATATAAAAAGAGAGGCACGCCTCTCTTTTTTTGTTAATCAAAAGTTTTAAACGCTTCTGGATGATTTTTTCTCAGCCACGCGGTGTAGTCATTCCAGTATTTAGCGCAATTTTCACTTTGATATCTGCCAATTACCATACTTATTAGAACCTTCGCGCTTAATATACTCATTTTCTTTCAGGAATGTCAGTATTTTTCTGACATATCCGTCGCTGATACCGCATTCGGCAACGAGCACTTTTATCGTTGCTTTTGGATGCTCTTTCAAGTAACCGTAAATCTTTGACTGCGCCTCGTTCATCGGCTTTGACCTTTCTGCCGGTTGCTCTGCAAATTCACGGTTGAACGGAATGACGACATTGACAAAATTATCGGTAATATCAAATGCTTGCATTCCGTACTTGCTTATTATCAACGGAATGCCGTGCCCTGTTTGTTCGACATAGCCAAGCTGACCGAAGATTTTTTGCAGCTTTGCATTGACCGGTCTTGAAATGCCCTTAAAGAATTCTTCCTTTGTGAGACCGTCTGCAAGTCCGCCCGTAGATATAATCTCGATTCTATCGCTGAAAATATAGACGGCAGGGGGATTTAGCTGCGACCATTTGGTATGCAGGCAGGCATTTTGCCACGCCTCTTTGAATGCGGCAAAATCAAACAGCTTTGTTTCTTCTCTTTGATGTGATTTCAAAACAACTTTTGTATCATTGATTGCTTCCATATAACTGAGGACTTGATCCATTGATAAAGCAAGGCACTTAAATCCGTATTCATTACGCTTTGTTATCTCGCTTTTATCCTTACCTCTGAAGGTTACCACCTTAATGGAAACATTGTTATTATCGGCAAGCAACTCCGCCATCAGATTAAACTGACCGTTCTTGTTGTAAAAGCCCAAGTTTTGCTCAAATCCGGTTTCATTTACGGTCAAGCCCTTTGTAGCAAATAAGGTCTTTAATTGCGAAAAAGTCAAGTTTTGATTGTCCGCTGACTGCGTTGCGATAATGTCGCTGTTCTCATTTTCCTGCATGATTTTGCGAAGCTCAATCGGTGAAAGCTCACGGTCTTCATCCGCCGAACGAATATAGTATCTGCCGAACGCCGAATACGGCTTTTCGCCACCTTGTGCATGAACCTTAATGACATTCTTGCCGTCAATCAATTCAAGCGTTATTGTCGGAATTATTTGAGGCTTGATAGCGTTTGCAATCGTTTGAGATACATCACGGAGCGTGCTGTCGCCTATTTCCTGACCGATGACCTCGCCATCATTTTTAACTCCGAAATATACGGTTCCGTCGGAATGCTTATTGAGCATCGAGGAAAGTGAAACAACGCCTTCTTTTAATTCCCCGGTAGATTTCTTAAATTCAATCGTTTCGGTTTCATGTCCGATTTTCATGCAAACTAACCTCTCTTGCGTGTCAATCTTATTTGCTACTTTATTTTATACCTTATTTGCTACTTTTGCAAGTAGAAAATAAATAAATTATTTCAAAACAAACAGGAGACAGCCGCCAAATCAACGGTTTCTGTCTCCTTTTCGACTTTTTATATCTTGCCGCCGATATTATCAAATGCTTCCTTTTGTGGCGCCGGAAATCTTAAAGCCGGTTTTTTGTCAGAATGTTTTAAACGCTTCGGGGTGATTTTTTCTCAGCCACGCGGTGTAGTCATTCCAGTATTTAGCGCCCGGCTCGTAGCCCGTGTAGGCTATCGAATCGGGGTTTGTAAACAGACCCTGGAATATAAACACCGTCACGCGGTCAACGTAGGGCGAGCAGGCTTCGAGCTGTTTTTGCAGTCTTTCCATACCTGCGGGGATGAGCGGCACGTCGCGGCGGTTGTCGGGTCCCTCCCACGCAAAGGTCTCGACGTCTGCCCAGAGTGCTCTTTCGGGCACCTTGTCGTGCGCCTTGCGCAGGGTTTCAAAGGCTCTCGCCGACTGCTCGCAATCCATGGCAAAGCAGCCTACCGTGTCCTGATAAGCTATGATGTCGGTGTCGAGGCGTGCTATCTGACGGCAATATTCGTCGGTGCAGACTGCGTTTTTGGTGCCGTAGGGCGCGGTCAAATACTTTGCCTTTGGCGTCAGCTTGCGCGCAAAAGCGGTGGAATCGTTAAAATACTTGACAAACTCCTCGTTAAACAGAGGACAGATATAGGCTTCCCACGCCCAATACCAGCCGTAAAACGACGGGTGGTGGCTGTATTTGGCGGCTAATTCCTCGATGATGGTATAGCGTTTTTTGGTGTTTTCGGGGGTCAAAGTCTCCTCAAAGGTGGTTTCGTTGGTGTAGTCGTTAGAGAGAAACACCTTGACGCCGTATTTGTCGCAGGCGGTCATAACAGCCTCGAGGGGGTCGGGGCAAACCATCTCGACCTTTTGCGCGACCGACGACTGATAAACGCTGCGATAATCAGATACGCTCGCGCACATAATGATATATTCGTTGCCGACCGACGCCATATCACGGATAAGCGCGTCCCACTTTGCCGCGGTAAAATTCATGCAGGCGGAGTTCCAATATACGTGGCGTCTGTCACCCCAATAAATCGAAAACCACGAGCCTGTGATGGGTTTTGTTATCGACATAATAAATACCTCCGTTTTGTTTTTTTATATTATACCACACAAAAAACAAAAAGGCAACCGCAGAGTGCGGCATTTGCCTATTGAAATACAAAATAAAACAATATATAATAGCGTATAAAGGGGGTATGTATATGAAAATAAAAATCTCTGTATGCCTTTTGATAATAACTCTGCTCTTGGCGTCCTGCACGCAGAGCACCGAGATTTCGGAGGCGGAATCTATCGAAAGCGCGGTCTCCGATACGACGTCAGAGCCGCAAAAAGAGGACGAGTATATGCAAAACCTTATCGCAAAATGGACCTTTGACAACATAGACGGCGGCGTAGTCAAGGACGTAGCAGGAGGTCACGACGCCACGGTTGCGGGCAATCCCGAGATAGTCACCGACGGCGAGCACACAGGCATACGCCTCGCGGCGGTCGGCGACCACCTGAGCGTTGACGACTTTGCCGATTTTAATTTCGGAGCAACCGACAGCTTTACGCTGACGGCGACCTTTAAGTGGAGCGGCAACCTCGTATATAACTGGGGCTGGCCCTGCATTTTTAACCGCGGACTTTCGGAAGGTCTGCAGCAGTACGAGTACTACGGCTACTGGATAGACCCTTCGAGTCAGATATTCCAATTCGGCACTACCAACCCAAGCGGCGGCTGTCGCAATCTGTCTGCCGACAGACCGTTATCGACCGAATGGCACACTGCAAAGATAGTGCAGGACGGCGCAAAAGGCACTATGAAGTGCTATATCGACGACGTACTGCTCGCCGAATCACCTGCCATCAGCGCAGACAGCACCGCAGGACTTTTTATAGGCTACAACGGCGCGGATAACGAAGCCTCGCAGTTCCTCGGCATCATAGACGAAATCGCGGTTTACAACACGGCGGTCAAGGTCTATGAGCAGCCCAAAAAACTTTACAAGACGACCTCCGATATGGAGTATCACACATACACCTATCATTCGGAAATACTGGATACCGACATAGTTTATCCTTACCGCGTTTACTATCCCACCGATTACGATATAAACAGCGACAAAAAATATCCTCTGCTGCTATTCCTCCACGGTCACGGCGAAACGGGCACCGACAACGAAACGCAGCTTACGGTAGGCGGCGGCTCGGTTATGCTGATAAACAACCTCATAGAACGCGACAACTGCATCATTATAGCGCCTCAGTGTCAGCACGCACCCGTGCAGGTCGAGGGCATAGGCGAATATTCGCCCGAGTGGGTATCATTCGGCGAAAACTGGATGCAGGGCGCAAGGCAGGACCTGCCCGAAATAGCAGGCGCAGGTATGTACGCCGTGCTCGACATTATGGATATTTACCTGTCGGACGACAAGGTGGATAAGGACAGGATATACGTTTCGGGCATTTCGATGGGCGGCTTTGGCACATGGGAAATCATCGCGCGCGAGCCGGATATGTTCGCGGCGGCAATACCGCTGTGCGGAGGCGGCATCATAAACAGTGCCGAGGACATCAAGGACGTTGCAATCTGGGCATTCCACGGCTTAAACGACGACTGCGTACCCGTCAGCGGCACGCAGGATATGGTGGAGGCGCTCCAAAAGGTCGGCGGCAATATAAAGGCGACTTATTTTGAGGGCGTAGGTCACGCCGTATGGGTCAACGCCTACAATACCGAAGGGCTTATAGACTGGCTCCTCGAACAGCATAAGTAAATAAAAACCGACTGAAAAAGGCAAAAACCTGATTCAGTCGGATTTTTTTGGATGGATGAATTGCGCTACGCGCATGAATTGTTGCTTCGCAACGTGGATTGCGTTATTCAGTGTCTTCCCCACGGGTTGCCGCCGGGACCGCCCTGCTGACCGCCGCCGCCCTGCTGACCGCCGCCCATGCCGCTTCCGCTACCGGTTACGGTATCTGTTACGGTGACGGTCTGAGTTTCGGTGCCCATTGTTACGGTATATGATTTGCCGACCTCAATGTCGGGGTGAGAAATAACTACGTTTGAGTAAGCCTTGGCAGGCGTAAACTCGTATATCACTCCGTCGTCACCGCTGATACTAAACTTACTGCCGCCTGCGACGGTCTTTGACGTGCTGACCATAACCGAGCACTGAGTAGTGCCAGTGGTGGCGTTTTCCGCCATTCCCGAGCTGCCTGCGGCGACTACGATGCCGCCCGTGATAACCATACCGGATTCGTAGTCGAGCGCACCGTTGCCGTTATCGGTGGGGCCGCTGACGAGGAGTATGCCGCCCGAAACGGTTATGTCGCCGTTAGAATCCACACCATCACCGCTCGCGTTGACGTAAGTGATGCCGCCGCTGATGACCAAATGATAATCGCCTGCGTTGCTGCCGCCGCCAAAGGGATTAAAGCCCTGGCGCATACCGCCCTGAGTATCTGAGCCGCCTGCGGCATTGATGCCGTCGTCACTCGATACTATGCTGATTTCGCCGCCCGAAATATAGACGTTTTGACCTTCGAGCCCTTCGTACGACTTGGTTATATCCAGCTTGCCGCCCGTGACGTAAACGTTGCCGTCAGAGTGCACGCCGTCGTCGCCCGACGACAGAGTGGTGTCACCGCCTGCAACAGTTAGCGTGCCTGCACAGTGGAGCGAGTCGTCTATCGAATCAATGACCGTCGTGCCGCTCAAAATCTGCAAGTCGCCGCCCGATTTGATGCCCTTGCGGCTTACGGTGTCGTTATAAGACTTTGAACTGCCGTTGCCTGACGTGATATTGAGTACGCAGTTGCCGACGGTCACGAGATTAGTCGCGTGGATGCCGTCCTCACTGCTCGTGATGTTGATTATGCCGCCGTTTAGCGCGATATAGCCCTTTTCCGCGTCCTCGTCCTCGCTCGACTTGATGCCTGCGCCGCCTGCTTTTATCGTGACGACACTGCCCGATTCGACGCTTACGCTGTCCTTGCCCCTTACGGCGTTATCCGCCGCGGTGACGGTGAGCGAAGCACATATTATCTTGATGTCGTTAGTTGACGAAATGCCGTTGTTGTAATTGCCTACGACAGTCAGCGAGCCGTTGCCCTTTACAGTTAAGTCGTCCTTTGACCATATACAGGCGTTTGCTTCGCCGCCGTATGTGTAGCTCGACGCGTCGGTGAGAGTCGAAACGCTCCCCTCGGGCACTATGACCTTGATGCGGTCGCTCGACAAGCCCTCGATAACGGGGCCGTCCTTGCTCGACAGATTTGCGTTATACAGAGCAATCTCTACCTGCTCGTCCTTTGATACGTTTACGCTTATGCGGCAGTCGTCGCACGAGCCGCTGACGGCGTAAACGCCTGCCTTGCTTATCGTGACGGTATTGCCGTCTGCAGTGGCTCCGGTGCCGCTGACAGTGACAGACGAGTCAAAGGTAATCCTGCAGTCGTACTCGCCGTCTATAACGCCGTCGTCTATCGTATCCTGGCTGAATTCCTGTGAAACAGATACGGTCTCGGGAGCATTTGCTCCGCTGTCCGACGTTTCGCCCGCACTTTTGGACGTTTCGTCCACGTGGCTTGTGGGTGCGATGCTTTTAACGCTGCACGAGCATAATATAATAGCGATAACCGCCAGTAATAAGATTAGTTTTTTCATACTTTTCACCTCCGATGCGGCAATAATAGTATGCGTCACTTAAACCTCACTTAAAAAAAGTTTCGGCAAAAGCCGAAACTATTTGTATATTTCCGCATTTTTTTGTGCGAGCGCCTTGATTCGGGCTGCCGTTTCGGGTGGGTCTATCACCTTGATGTCGCCGCCAAAGCTCATTATCCAGCCGAGGAATATAGGCGACGGCACCACGCTCACCGTGACAAAAAAGCTGCCCCTGCCGCTGTTTAATATCGGCAGTCTGCCGAATCTGTCTATGATAACGCCGAGCTTGTCAGACGCGACCTCGAGCCTTACGCTGACGCTCTCTCCGCCGAACATACCAAAGGTCTTGCCCGTCGCCTTTGAATATTCGTCGCCGCCCTTGCGTCCGACTCTCACCGTTTCGATAGCCGCTATCTTGTCAACGCGGTAGTTGCGCAAACCGTGCACCTGCTCGTCGTACGCCGTGAGATAATAAAAACCGTCGTCGAACCTCAGCGCCCACGGCGAAACGATATGCTTTTGACCGTTGCGCCTCGGCACCATTTCCACACTGCCGTCCTTGACGGCGTAGGTATAATAAGTAAAGCTTATCGCATTGTCGCCGAAGATGGCGTTTTGCAATGCGTCCACCGTGTTATAGACTTTTTCGTTTACGGTTTTGACGCTCGTCTGCATGGTACGCGCCTCGAGCGAAGCACGCTCGGATTTCGGTGCAAAGGCGGCGAGCTTTTTGACGAGGACGGCGGTCTTTTTTTCGGTAATAAAGCTCGACGAAAGCACGCTGTCTATCAGCAGTCTCAGCTCGACGGTCTCAAACTCCCTCTCGCCGAGAAAACAGCCCTTTTCGGTGCGTATAATATCAAAGCCGTAGGATTCGAGCGTTTGCAGGTCGTCGTAAATGCTCTTGCGCTCGGCACTGATGCCCTGCAGTGACAGAGCGTTAATAATCTGCGTGGCGTTTAGTGGGCGCGTTTCGTCCGTGTCACGCAGGATATCGAGTAAATATAAGAGCTTTAGCTTTTGCCCGTACGACTTTGACATATTACAGTCCTCCGTTTACGTCCAAAACGGCTCCCGTGATATAAGACGCCTCTGCGGAAGCCAAAAAGTATATGCTGCGAGCGATTTCGGACGCCTCTGCCATACGCTCGAGCGGTATGCCGTCCGTAAAATCCACTATATCGCTGTACGAAAGGTCGCCGTTCATATCGGTATCGACTATGCCGGGGCAAACGCAATTTACGCGTATGCCGCTCGGTCCGACCTCCTTGGCAAGCGCCTTGGTAAACCCGATGACGGCGGCTTTTGCGGTCGAATAATCGACCTCGCACGAGGCTCCGTCCCTGCCCCAGATAGACGAAACGTTGATGATAACTCCGTCCTTGCGGTGCAAAAGGTGCGGCAACAAAAGCCTCGACGCCTCGACCGTGCCGTACAGGTCTGTCATATATATCTCTCTTGCCTGCTCGTCCGAAACGGCGTCAAACGGCAGTCTGAGAGCCACGCCGGCGTTATTGACGAGCACGCAGGCGTCGCTGTGTGCCTCTATCAGCTTTTTAAGCTCGGATTTGTCGGTAATATCACAGCAAAAAGGTATGATATTATCGCTTTGCAACGACTTTGCCGCACTTTCGTCCGAGCGGTAAACCGCGATGACCGTATAACCGTTTGCGGCAAAAAGCTCGCTGACCGCGCGTCCTATGCCGCGCGTGCCTCCCGTGACGATAACCTTTTTAATATCCATAAACGTCCTGTGCAAATACCGTCATGATGACGGGATTGCGTTTCATGCGCTGACCGAGCAGGCTGCCCAGCTCGTCGCGAATCTTGGTTTTGAGCGTAACGGGGTCGTTTACGCCCTTGCGTAAATACTTCTCTATAATGCGAGTGACCTCGCCCTCGATTTCCTCAATGAGCTTTGAGTTTTCCTTGACGTAAACAAAACCCTTGGTGATTATTTCGGGCTTGGAAATCAGCATTTCGTTTTCAAAATCGACCGTTGCGTTAATGACGATAAGTCCCGACTCGGATAGCTGCCTGCGGTCGCGCAGTACCGACGTGCCTACGTCACCTACGCCGTTGCCGTCAACCAAAAGCTGTCCCGCCTCGACGGTGGTACCGTTGTGGACTGCACCCTTTTTGCCGAGCTCTATAACCCTGCCTATCTCGGGAATGAGTATATTTTTGGGGTTCATGCCCATGCTCTTGGCAAGCCGAGCGTGAGCCACGAGGTGCTTATATTCTCCGTGAACCGGCACGAAATTTTCCGCCTGAGAAAGGAAATGTATCAGCTTCAGCTCCTCGCGGCAGGCGTGACCGCTGACGTGAACGCTGTCGTTGTACGCCGTGATAACCTCGGCACCGCGCTTGGAAAGCTCGTTGACGACGTTGGTTATCAGCTTTTCGTTGCCGGGGATGGAGGACGACGACAGTATAACGAGGTCGCCGCTCGTTATGGCTATTGCCGAATGCTCGCCGAAAGCCATTCGGTAGAGCGCACTCATAGGCTCACCCTGCGAGCCGGTGGTGACGAGCACTGTTTTTTCGGGCGGATAGTGCTTGAGGTCGGCGCTGTCAATGAGCAGACCGTCGGGAATCTTGATATATCCGAGCTTGGTCGCCGCCTTCATGACGTTGAGCATCGAGCGGCCGAAGAGTGCGACCTTGCGTCCCTGCTTTTCGGCGGCATTCAGTATCTGCTGAATGCGGTGCACGTTGGTAGAGAAGGTAGCCACGATTATACGGCGCTCACAGCCCGTAAAAATGCGGTCGAATGCGTCGGCTATCGTGCTTTCGCTCGGGGTGTAGCCGGGGTTCTCGACGTTGGTGGAATCGCACATCAAGAGCCTTATGCCCTTGGAGCCGAGCGCCGCGATGCGCGGCAGGTCTATCGGCTTTTGTCCCACGGGGGCAAAATCCACCTTAAAGTCGCCCGTGTGCAAAATCCTGCCTACGGGTGTCGAAATGCAAAACGCCACCGCGTCGGGTATCGAGTGGTTTACGCCGATAAATTCGACGTCAAAGCACCCCTCGCCCACCGTTTCGCCTGGCTCTATGTCGATAAGCTCGGCGTTTTTGATGCCGTGCTCCTGCAGCTTGCCCTCGACTATGCCGAGCGTGAGACGCGTGCCGTAAACGGGCACGTTCAGCTCGTCGAGGAAATACGGCACGGCTCCGATGTGGTCCTCGTGTCCGTGGGTGAGGAAGAGTGCGCGCAGCTTTTCGCTGTTGTTTTTGAGATAAGTAAAATCCGGTATGACGAGGTCTATGCCGAGCATATCGCCTTCGGGGAAGGCTACGCCGCAGTCAACCACGATGATGTCGTCGCCGTATTCAAAGGCGGTCATATTCATGCCTATGCCGTCAACGCCGCCGAGGGGGATGATTTTGAGCACGTTTGAGTTGTCAATGCGCTCGGATTTTTGTTTTTTTGCCTTTTTGGGCTGTTTTGCCGTCTCGGGCTTTGCTTTGGAGAGCAGGCCGAGGGCTTTTTTGTCTTTTTTTGTCTTTGCCATATATATTTCTCCTATTATAAACATAACTATACATATACTATTATGTATCAACATACTATTTTTGTCAAGTGCCAAAAGTTCGCATATAATATTATTGACTTTTTCAAAAAAAATGGTATGATTAAAGTGTATATAAATATGTTTTACCGAAAGGTTTATCTATGGAAAGACTGTATGTCAACGGCGGCAAGCCGCTAAAAGGTACAATCGAGGTCGGCGGTATGAAAAACGCCGCACTGCCTATCCTGTTTGCCACCATACTCATCGGTGACAAATGTATTATCGAAAATCTGCCCGAAATCAAAGATATAGATAACGCACTTAATATCATCAAAGCCATGGGTGCCAAGCTGCGCAAGCTCCGCAAGGGCGCGTGGGAAATCGACACCCGTGACGTAATACCCTGCTCGGCTCCCGACGAGCTGGCAGGCAAAATGAGAGCTTCGTACTACGTGCTCGGAGCAGAGCTGGCACGCTTTGGCAAGGCTTACACCGCCTGCCCGGGCGGCTGTGACTTTGGCAAACGTCCCGTTGACCAGCACATCAAGGGCTTTGAGGCGCTCGGCGCCACCGTCACGCAGGACGTGAGCGGCATACACTGCAACGCCGAAGGCGGTCTCACGGGCAATCAGATATATATGGACGTGGCGAGCGTCGGTGCCACGATTAACGTTATGCTCGCGGCTGCTACGGCAGAAGGTCAGACCGTCATCGACAACGCCGCGCGCGAGCCGCACATCGTTGACGTAGCCAACTTTTTAAACTCCTGCGGCGCCGACATCAGAGGCGCAGGCACCGAGGTTATCAAGATAAACGGCAAAAAAGACCTGCACGGTGAAACCTACGCTATCATCCCCGATATGATAGAGGCAGGCACCTACATGGCGGCGGCTGCTGCCACGGGCGGCGACCTGACCGTTACCAACGTAATACCCAAGCACCTTGAAACCATCACTGCCAAGCTGCAGGAAATGGGCTGTGACGTCACCTCTGACGGTGACAGCGTGCGCGTCGTCGGCAATCTGCCGCTCAAAAAAGCGCGTATCAAGACGCTGCCCTATCCCGGCTTCCCCACGGATATGCATCCTCAGTTTTCGGTACTGCTCGCGATAGCAGAGGGCGAAAGCCGCATGACCGAAAGCGTTATGGAAAACAGGTTTAAGTACGTCGAGGAGCTACGCCGTATGGGCGCGGAAATCGAGGTTGACGAAAAAACCGCCATCATAAAAGGCGTGCCCGAGCTGCACGCCGCCACCGTGCGCGCCACCGACCTCAGAGCAGGCGCCGCAATGGTTATAGCCGCGCTCGCTACCAACGGCGGCACCTGGATAGACGACGTTTATCACATCGAACGCGGTTACGAGGATATGTGCGGCAAGCTCGTCGCCTGCGGCGCGGATATACGCAAGATTAAAGTCGAAATCTAACTTTCGAGCATACCGAATACCGCTATCGTAAACATATCGAGCGCCTTTTTGCGGTCGGTGTATAAGCAACTCCTTTCGCGGTAATATTTATCGCACAGGTCCTCCGCAACGCCCTTGCGGTCATTTATAAAAAATTCGGTCAGCACGACTTTTTGATAGTCACTCAGCACGCTCATACCGATTTCTATCATCTGTAATTCACGCTCGACGACCTTGGTGCGGTGCGCACACTCGGCTATGCGGTCTGTGATAGCCGCGAGCCTGTCCTGCCCGTCACCGTAGGCACGTGTATGCGGCATACCGTCGTATGTAGGCGACTTGCAGTCGGTAAGTGCGGCGTCGAGCTGCTCCCTTTGCAGTTCCAGCGACTTTACTGCCGCCTCGAGCTGCTTTTTACGTTTTAATAAGTCTTTTGCGAGTTGTCTGTAATCCATTTCTCTCCTTTGCAATTTGCTCCTAAATCAAAGCTTCATCTAATAGGACACCCCTTTGGTGCCATCTGTGACGACATTGTAGCATCCCGAATATTGGTTGTCAATGAGCAAAACGAACAAATGTTCGACATTCTTTTTGGCTATCCGATATTCAGGACTTGTTATACCCACATTATATTACTTTACTCCGTCGATTTCATCCTAATTTTGTCGGTGAAAAGTCGGTGAGAAACGAGACGAAACGTTATGATACTTGACGAAATACGCACAAACACGGCTCTCGGCAGGGTTCCGCAGGTAAAGCAGGGCGTAGCCGACGCACTCGCGTCGGGCGTTACTGCCAACGAAATACTGCAAGCCGCACTGCTCGCCGCCATGAACGACGTGGGCGAAAAGTTTAAGGCAGGACAGGCCTTCGTGCCCAATATGCTCGTCGCGGCGCGCGCCATGACCGAGGGGCTTGAGTTGCTAAAGCCTTATCTCGCCGCCTCCGCTAACCAAAAGGTCGGCACTGCAGTCGTCGGCACGGTCAAGGGCGACCGTCACGACATAGGCAAAAAGCTCGTCTCGATTATGCTGCGGGGCAAGGGCTTTGAGGTCATCGACCTCGGGGTTGACGTCACTGCGCAAAGGTTCGTAGATACCGCCGCCGAGAGCGGCGCGTCTGTAATATGCTGCTCGGCTCTGCTCACTACCACCGTGCCCGAAATGCAGGAGGTAGTAAGGCTCAGAGACCAAAAAGGTCTGTCGGGCAGACTGTTTGTGCTCGTCGGCGGCGCCGCAGTCACCGAGGAGTACGCATCCTCCATCGGTGCCGACGGATACACCGTTGACGCCGCTTCCTGCGCCGATTTGGCGCTAAAGCTGACCAATTCTATTTGACGGAGTAATTATATGGACATCACTGCTATTTTCGGTTCTATGGTATTTGACGAAAAAGCCATGCGCCAATACCTCCCCTCCGAGGTCGTAAATGCGATGCAAAACGTCCAAAAGCTCGGCGAACGTCTCGACCCCGAGCTCGCCGACACGGTCGCCACAGCGATGAAGGACTGGGCTATAGCCAAGGGAGCAACCCACTATTCGCACTGGTTCCAGCCCATGACTGGCACCACTGCCGAAAAGCATGACAGCTTTATCATGCCCGACGGTCACGGCGGCGTAATAACCGCATTCAGCGGCAAAGAGCTGATAAAGGGCGAGCCCGACGCTTCGTCCCTCCCATCGGGCGGTCTCAGAGCTACCTTTGAGGCTCGCGGATATACCGCGTGGGACCCTACGTCGTTTGCATTTATCAAGGACAAGACGCTGTATATACCTACCGCCTTCTGCGCCTACGGCGGCGAATCGCTCGACAAAAAGACGCCGCTTTTGCGCTCTATGGAGGCACTGCAAAAGCAGGCTATGCGCATCCTTAAGCTATTCGGCAACGAGGACGTCTCGGGCGTCCGCATCAACGTCGGTGCCGAACAGGAATATTTTTTGATAGACGAAAAAGAATACAGCCGCCGCCCCGACCTTATTATTTCGGGACACACGCTTTTTGGTGCCAACGCGCCCAAGGGGCAAGAGCTTGACGACCATTATTTCGGCAATATCAAGCCCTGCGTAAAGCAGTTTATGGAGGAGCTTGACGAGGAGCTGTGGAAGCTCGGAGTGCTCGCAAAGACCGAGCACAACGAGACCGCGCCCGGTCAGCACGAGCTGGCACCCGTCTATACGACGGTCAACGTCGCCTGCGACCACAACCAGCTCATGATGGAGCTGATGCAAAACATCGCTCGCCGTCACGGCATGGTTTGTCTGTTGCACGAAAAGCCCTTCTCCGGCATCAACGGCTCGGGCAAGCACATCAACTGGTCTATGTCAACCGATACGGGAGTAAACCTGCTCTCGCCCGGCGACACGCCTTATACCAACGCACAGTTTTTGCTGTTTTTGACCGCGGTTATCAGAGCGGTTGACGATTATCAGGACGCACTGCGCATTTCGGTCGCCTCGGCAGGCAACGACAACCGCCTCGGCGCCTGCGAAGCGCCTCCTGCCATACTTTCGGTCTATATCGGTGACGAGCTTACCAAGGTGCTCGAGGCCATCGAGAGCGAAAAAGACTATTCGGCAGGTCAAAAGGAGCTGCTCAGAGTAGGCGTTCACGCACTCCCCCGCATACCAAAGGACACCACAGACCGCAACCGCACGTCGCCGTTTGCTTTTACGGGCAACAAATTTGAGTTCCGTATGCTCGGCTCGTCGGCGTCGATATCCGACTCCTGCACGGTCATCAATACCGCCGTCGCACAGGAGCTCAAACGCTATGCCGACGCGCTCGAAATCAGCCGTTCATTCGAGGCTGACCTGCACGAAATCATCGCCGATACCGTCGCAAACCACCGCCGCATACTCTTTGGCGGCAACTGCTACGGCGCAGAGTGGGAAGCCCGTGCCGCAGAGCTCGGACTGTCCAACCTCAAAACGACACCCGACGCGCTTTCGCACATGTGCGACCGCAAAAATATAGAGCTTTTTACCTCAAACGGCGTTTTGACAGAGGTGGAATTGCGTTCGAGATGCGAAATCATGCTCGACAACTACTGCAAGATTACGCTCATCGACGCGCTCACCATGCTACAGATGGCAAAGACGCAGATTATGCCTGCTATAAACCGCTATATCGGCGACCTCGCCGACACGGCTATCAAGCTCCGCACGGTGGACGCAAAGTTAGATAGCAGTTATCAGTCCGAAACGCTTGCTACGCTCTGTGACCTCGCCTCCAAGGCGACCAAGGCAATAGCCGAGCTCGAGGCTTCGGTAAGCGAAGCTCACGCCGCCACAAAGCAATCCTCGGCTTCGGTCTGCCGCGACCGCGTACTGCCTGCAATGCACAAGCTGCGAGCCGCGATAGACGCTTCGCAAAAGATTACGGACAAGCAATACTGGCCTTATCCCGGCTACGACGAGCTGATGCTGTCGGTCAGATAAGGCGGAGGCAATTATGAATCAACTCAAAGGCACAAAGCCGGACACTAAGGGCTTTATCAAATTCGTCGCCGAGGGACGCAAAAAAGGTCTGCACCCACGCTCACTGCGCTTTTATAAAGACGGCGAAACCGTGCTTTCAGCCGATTTTGCGCCCTACAAGGACACCGACGCCATGCAGGTTTACTCGCTGTCAAAATCCTTCACCAGCGCCTGCGTAGGCGTTGCCGTGGGCGACGGACTGCTGACTACGGACACAAAAATCGTGGATATTTTCCCGACGGACGCGCCGCAAAACCCGTCCGAAAGGCTGTCAAAAATGACGCTCTCAGACGTGCTTTCGATGCAGACGGGACACGAAAAATGCCACCTCGACAGGATGATAGCGTCTCGTAGCTCGATTAAGACCTTCCTCGAGCAGGATACGGTTTACGAGCCGGGCACGACCTTCGTTTACAGCACCGGCGGCACCATGATGGCAGGCGCGGCAGTCACCGCAGTCACGGGCGTACCGCTCGACCAATATCTGTACGAACGCATTTTCAAGCCGCTCGGACTGCAAAAGCCCTTGTGGGACAAGTCACCCGACGGCATCTGCTACGGTGGCGTGGGACTGCACGTCACGGCAGACGAGATTCTCGAGTTTGCAAAGCTGCTGCTCGACGGCGGCAGAGGCATAATACCCGAGAGCTATATTAAAGAAGCAACTAAGGCGCACTCCGTCGATGCCAACAACGGCTCGCCCGACTGGATAGCCGGCTACGGTTATCAATTCTGGATGAATGACAAGGGCGGTTACCGCGGCGACGGCGCATTCGGTCAGCTCATGTGCATCTGGCCCCAAAAGCACTGCTGTGCAGTCCTGCTCGCTCAGGCGATGAATATGCAGGACGAGCTCGACGTGCTCTGCGATTTTGTCAACAACTACGCCCACGACGAGTCGAGGCTCGGCGAGGCAAACGAGCTGCTTAACACCTATTACGCACCCCAAAAAGGCGAGCCTGCCAAGGCACTTTCGCTCAGGATGGAGCAAAACCCCTGCCGCCTGCAGAGGCTATGCCTCGTCCCTGACGGCGACAGACTAAACGTAGAGCTTTGGTGCGACCACGGCAAGCAGACGATAGTCTGCGGCAACGGCGAATACGTGTATAACGCCGTTTCGCTCGTCAATATGCTGCCGTGCATAATCCCTCTGCACGAGGGCGACCGCCCCGAGCCAAACAACGTCTATGCGTCGTACTACACCTGCGGCGACGTTACGACGGTAACCCTCGCCCACGCAGACCAGCCGCATACGCAGACGTGGACGATAGACAAGAGCGGACTGAAAATGTCGGTGTACGTCGGCTATATGTATGCTACCGAAATTAAAGGCATAATGGAATGAAATCGAGGCTTTGCGCAAGCAAAGCTTCTTTTTTTATTAAAACAAGTGCGTATGCGCTTTTTGGGCCGACGAACAGACAGTTCTGTATGTTAGTCTTTATAACTCTAAGTTTTAATATTTGTTTTATCTTTATATTTAGGTTCCCAAAAGAGGAAGACGGTATTACACTAAAAAGGGAAGACAGTACCACCCTAAAAGCGGAATACCGCAGTCTGCTTTTGGGAATGCCTTATTCCCTTTTTGAAAAGGATATCCACATTAAGGCGCGTTACTTAACCTAAGCAACACGCCCCTTTGTTACTTTACTCTCTTTTTGGTTTGCTCGCAGATTTCCTCGGCGATTTCGGACGAAACGCCCTCTGCGTAGATTCGATATCCGCCGACGTCGGGTATCACACAGACGCTGCCGCCTCGGTAATTGATGCGCACGCCGCTTTCACCGAGCACTGACGGCAAAACGTCGGTTGAAACGTATTGCTCGGCGGCGTATATCCTCGGCAGCCCCTGCAACACCTCTCCCGAGGTCATGCCCGTCAAGGCGAGGTTCTTTTCTGCCGTCAAAACGAGCAACGCCGCGTCGTCTGTAAACGGCTCTATGTCACGGTCACTCAGCACCACCTGCACGCCCTTTGAACGCAAAAATGCAGTCACTCCCTGCGGAGTATAGCGAGGCAGACAGACCGTGTGCCTGCCGTTACAGCAGAGTAAAACCAATTGCCAGTACCCTATCACTCCGCCGGTTTCGTCGGTGTAATACGCCCTCCTGCCGCCTGCCGTGGCGGTATAACCGTATCCGCGATAAGCCGTCGCCGCACCCAAGCTCTCGGCAAGACTGCTGATTTCAGCCTCGGTCCTGCCTCTGTCGGCAAACGGAACGTAGCAATCGTCGAGACTGCATACCGACGCCATAACGGCGGCTTTGTAGTCGTCCCTGTACTCCTTTTGGAGTATGGCGCCACCCTTTTGGGCGTGAATATCACAGCTCTGAGCGCGTTTTACCGCAGTGAGCTGTCTGCGGCTGAGATAGCCGTAGCCCCCGAGCAGATACACCCTGCATTCACTCGTTACAAACGCCATACAGCACAGTCCGTCGCGCTTTGCCGCAAACTGTGCGTGTGCAAACCTGCCCTCGCCGTAAACGCTCACGCTGCAGCCGACCTTGGCGGCACCCATGGCGATATTTGCCGCCGCTTCGCTCTTGTTATAGCTCATAACGCCTACTTTGGGCGCGAGCCCGAGCACCGAAAGCGCACGCCCGAGCGCCTCTGCCTCAAATCCACTTAGGCGGCCGCTCACTCCGCCGTAATCGTATTCAATCACCGTCATCACTCCTTACGGGTTTATTTTGTCTTAATAATCACAAAAATATACAATACATCATTGACAAAACGGTATAAAAAAATTATAATTACAAAGGATAACTTTTGGGAGTGGTGTTTGATGTTTTTTGACGAGCTGGCACGCCTTGCACCGTCCGCGGTGGCAATAGGCGATTTTGACGGCGTGCACATAGGTCACGCCGCGATAATTGCACATCTTTGCGACTATGCCGAAGGTCACGGGCTGACACCCGTAGCCCTTACCTTTGACGTCAATACCAAACACAGCAAAGCACTCACAGGCTCCGACAAAAAGCGCGACCTGCTCATCTCCTGCGGTGCAGGCGCAGTCGTCACGGCACCGTTTGCCGAGCTTAAAGATATACCTGCCGAGGAGTTTGCATCAAGGCTTGCCGAGTGCGGTGTCAAAGCCGCCGTATGCGGAGAGGATTTCAGGTTCGGCAAGGGAGCTCTCGGCGACGTAAAGGTTTTGGCAAACGCGGGCATTGAGGCCGTCGTTTTGCCGCCTATAAAAGCATTGGGCGACAAGGTTAGCTCCACTCGCATCAGACACGCCGTAGCCGAGGGTGACGATACGCTCGTCTCTCTGCTGCTCGGCAGATAAGGATATATTATTATGAAACGTCTGTCTGCACTTATACTGTGCATCACAATACTCATATTGCCGCTGTCTGCGTTTGCCGACGAAACGAGCGAGCAAACCTACACCGACGCTCCTGCACTAACGAGCGACAACGCCGTGGCGATAGTCAACGTCGATAATCGCCAGCTTGTATTTTCAAACCGCGAAACCGAGGCTTTTGCCCCCACCGCATCAACCAAGCTCACCGCGATGATGGTCGTCTGGGACCTGCTCGCAAAGCACGACGTGCCTGTTTCGACCGAAATAACCATCGCACAGCCTGCACTCAAAAACATCGGCTCGCAGGGCGACATTTCCACTCCGAGACTCGGACTTTCGCCCGACTCGGTTTACACAATCGAGGATATGATTTCGGCTTCGCTCGTCGCCAACGCCAACGACGCCTGCTCGGCACTCTGCTACTATTGCGCCACCGAGCTTATGGGCGGCACGATGCAGGATTTCATCGCGCTGATGAACGCCAAGGCGCAGGAATGCGGCGCCACAAACACGGTTTACCGCAACTGCACGGGTCTCGCCGACGATGCGGCATATACCAACGTAATAGATACCGCGATGATAACGGCACAGTTTTTTACTTATACCGATATGGTTAATCTCACTAACAAGCCGTATTTCCGTCTCGCAGGCAAGAGCACCGTTCACAACAAAAATTACCTCATGTCGAGCCAGCTGATAGTAGGCTACCAGATGAAGCAGGCTATCGGTCTGATAGCAGGTCAAAACACCGCAAACGGCGATTATTGCCTCATCACGGCGGCCAAATCGAGCGACGACCTCACCTACGTCTTTGTCGTAATGGGCGCGAGCGGCGAAATCCGCAAGAGCGACGGCACGAGAGAGTTTGAGGCAGACAACGCCTACGACGATATGAAGGTGCTGATACCTTGGGCAACCACGAGCTTTAGTATGCGTTCTCTGACTGCAAAGGACGCCATAGTCACCGAGGTCAAGGTCAACCTCGGCAAAAACTACGACTACGTACAGCTCGTCACCTCCGAGAGCCTCGAAATGCTGATAAACCGCGCCGTTCCCGACGAATTGATTACTAAGACGGTCATATTTGACGAAGCGGTTTACGACGGCGACTATAACGGCACTACAGCCAAGATGGTTGACGCCCCTATCGAAAAAAACCAGCAGCTCGGCAGGCTCGTATTCCTCTACGAGGGCATTGTGCTCGGCGAGGTGCCGCTCGTCACTACCGGCTCGATAGAAGCCTCGGGCCTCGTCAACTTTATCGGCACGGCGAGAGAACTGCTGTTTTCGAGTGCGGTGACTACGGTTATCAAGCTGATTTTGGCGGTCATAATAGGCTTTGCGGTCATTTCTTTCGTATTTTTTATCATTCGCGCCATATCCGCATCAAAGCGCAAAAAAGAGCAGCAGACCTATATTTCGCGCCGCAAAGACGCCAAAAAGTCGGACGATAATAGTCAAACTTAAAAAAAGTGTAAAAAAACTCTTGCAAAATGGGGCTTTGTATGATATAGTACCCTATGCGACTGTTTATGTTTTATAATTTTTGGAGGAATAATATGAATACTCTCGAACTCATTATCGGCATCGTAGTACTCGTTATATCGGTAGTACTCGTCGTCGTTATCTCTATGCAGCAGGGCAAGCACAACGGACTTTCCGGTGCTATCATGGGACAAACCGATACCTATTTCGGCAAAAATAAGTCCATGACCAAGTCTCAGCTCCTCAACAGAGTCACTCTGATTCTCGCTATTGCACTCGCAGTGCTCATCCTCGCTCTTAACATCGTCAGCGGTCTCAAGGACAACGGTTCTACCACCAGCACCACCTCGACTACTTCGACCACCAGCACCGAAGCAAGCGCAGAGGCAAGCGCAGAGGCAAGCACCGAGGCTGAATCGACAGAATCCGTCGAATCCGAAGCTGCCGAATCCGACGCCGAGTAATTAACTCACAATCAAAAGCTAAAAGCAATACCCACCTATTGAGGCGGATATTGCTTTTTGTTTTATTTCATTTTGACCATCGGCAGGCGCAGCTCGTTAACTATCATACCTCTGTCCGCCATCAGCTTTTTTATCGGAGCGGGGTTTACTCCCTTTGAAAGCTCGCGGATTGTGGGGTACAGCGCCCTAAACTCACTCGCCGCCCTCAGATGATTGCCACCCAAATAAGAGTAGCATATCCGTCCGACTGCCTTTGGCTCGACGTTGGCGACTACGCTTATCACTCCGCAGGCTCCGAGCGACAGCTCGGGCAGCAGCATATCGTCGTTGCCGCAATACATATCGAGCTTGCCCGAGACGAGATAAGCCGTTTCCGCAAAGGCGCCTATGTCGCGTCCTGCCTCTTTTACGGCGGCTACGTTGTCGATTTCGGCGAGCATTTGATATTCGCTCGGGGTTATGTTCATGCCGGTTCGCGAAGGCACGTTGTAAATGATAATCGGTATCTTTACCGCGCTTGCTATCGCCTCAAAATGGGCGTACAACCCCTCGGACGAGCATTTGTTATAGTATGGAGTGACGCACAAAAGCGCGTCGGCGCCTACGCTTTCGGCGTTTTTTGCGAGCAGGACAGCCGCCCTTGTGTTGTTACTGCCTGCGCCTGCGATTATCGGCACGCGTCCCCTGCCCTGCGTCACCGCAAAGGCGACGAGCTCCTTTTGCTCGTCGTAAGTCAGCGTCGCCGATTCGCCCGTGGTGCCGCAGACCACGAGCGCGTCCGCACCGCCCGTCAGCTGATAATCTATCAGCCTGCCGTAGCTGAGCCAATCTATACTGCCGCCGTCAAACGGCGTGACGAGTGCCGTAGCGCACCCGACAAAAACGGTTTGTTTTTTCATGATAATTTCCGCTTGTAATATTGTAATATTTGTGGTATAATCTATTTTGTATCAGTATATATAATCAATCGCGCAAATGTGCGCGGAAGGAACAAAATTGGACCTACTCAGACGTTCTACATATCATTACGACCTGCCCGAGGAGCTGATAGCGCAGTCTCCCACCGAGCGGCGCGACGCCTGCCGCCTTATGGTGCTTGATAAGCAGACGGGCGAAATAGAGCACAAAAAGTTTTTTGACGTCATCGACTATCTACAGCCGGGCGACTGCCTGGTTATCAATAACACCCGTGTCATACCCGCAAGGCTCTACGGACACAACCCTCGCCACGCAGGCGAGGTTGAAACGCTATTGCTCAGACGCGTGCCGTCAGACGGACACGAGGACTGGGAATGTCTCACAAAGCCCGGCAAAAAGACCAAGGTCGGCGACAAAATCGTATTCAGTGACGAGCTGTCGGGCACTGTTACAGAGCTGCTCGACGACGGCAAGAGGCTCGTCAGATTTGAGTTTGACGGAATATTTATGGAGATACTCGAGCGAGTAGGCAACGTGCCTCTGCCGCCTTATATCACCAAAAAGCTCGACGATGCCGAAAAATATCAGACGGTTTACTCTCAGACCGACGGCTCGGCGGCGGCACCTACCGCAGGATTGCATTTCACGCCCGAGCTGTTGCAAAAATTAGAGCAAAAGGGCGTCAAGATAGTCCGCGTGCTGTTGCACGTAGGTCTCGGCACCTTCCGTCCCGTCAAGGAGGACGACCTTTCACACCACATAATGCACTCGGAATATATGAAGGTCACGCAGGAGGCCGCCGACGCGATTAACGCCGCGCACGCCTCGGGACACAAGGTGTTTGGCGTAGGCACGACCTCGGTCCGCTCGGTCGAAACGGCGTCTGACGCAGACGGCACGGTACACGCATACGAGGGCGAAACGGCGATATTTATTCATCCGCCCTACCGCTTTAAGGCGATAGACGGCATGATAACAAACTTTCACCTGCCCGAAAGCACGCTCATTATGATGGTTTCGGCATTTGCAGGCTACGACAATATAATGAATGCTTACAACCTCGCGGTCAAAGAGAGATACAGATTTTTTTCATTCGGCGACGCGATGCTATTAAAATAAAAAGCCTACGCTTTTTTAGGTAATTTATGAAGCTTATCCTCATTTCAGGCCCGACTGCCGTCGGCAAAACCGCGCTCGGCATCGAGCTGGCAAAGGCATTAGGCGGTGAAATAATCAGCGGCGATTCGATGCAGATTTACAAAGGCATGGATATAGGCACCGCAAAGCCGTCTGCCGCCGAATTATCAGCAGTGCCGCACCACCTGATAGACATAGCCGACATAACCGAAGCCTTTAGCGTCAGCAGGTTTATAGACCTCGCCACCGCGGCGGCAGAGGACATAACGTCGCGCGGCAAACTGCCTATCGTAGTAGGCGGCACGGGTATGTATCTCAAATTGCTCGTCAGCGGTAGCTTTTTTGACGCGGACGGTGCAAACCCCGAGCTGCGCAAGGAGCTATACGACTACGCCGCGGCAAACGGAGCGGAGGCTCTGCACGACAGATTAAGGCAGCTCGATTCTGCCGCCGCAGACAGCATACATCCAAACAACATAAAGCGCGTCATACGCGCTATCGAAATAGCGTCGGGCGGCGCTACCAAGACCGACCGTATCGAGCAAATTCAGGGCGCAAAGTCAAGGTTCGAGACCCTGCACCTGCACCTTTATTGCTCCGACAGACAGTATATTTACGACCGCTGTGACCGCCGTGTGGACAGCATGCTGCAGGACGGGCTCGAGGGCGAAGTCAAGGCACTGTACGACAGAGGACTAAAGGACACGCCCACCGCTTCGCAGGCTATAGGCTACAAGGAGTTTTACCCTTATTTCGAGGGGCTTGCGGACCTTGACACAACGGTTTCGCTCGTAAAACAGCACACCCGCAATTTCGTCAAGCGCCAGACGACTTATTTTGCCACCTTCGAGGGCAAAAAGGTCGTCGAAGTTACAGATAACAACCGCGGTGCGGTAACACAAACAGCTCTAAACGAGGCAAAAGGATTTATCAATGGCTAACTTTATCAAGCAACTGCTCATCACGCTACTGGCGCTCTCGCTCGTAGTGTTTATGGTCATGCAGCTGACGTTGACCGCCGGCGTCGATATAGAGGTCGAGTCGGCAAAGTACGCGTCGGTGCGCGATATGACCGAGATGCAGTGCTATGTTTATCGTGATGAAACGTTAGTCGAGGGTCAGCTCGGCGGTGCCGCTTCCTACTGCCGTGGCGACGGCGAAAAGGTCCGCAAGGGCACCGAGCTCGCGCGTATTTATACCGCGGCGGAGGACGCAGACATACAGGACCGCATTTCGGCCATCGACGAGCGTATCGCCGTGCTCGAAAGCTCTGTCATTACCGAAGGCACCTCCACGACAGACAACGCGCTCGTGCTCGCCAATATCGAGGAGCTGCGCACGCTGATTTCCAACGCGATATTAGACAACGACTTTGACGCCGCAGAGAGATACAAAGAGCAGCTCAACATACAGATGAACCGCTCAAAGGCGATTTCGCAGAGCATATACGAGTACGACGTTCAGATAGCCGCGCTCAAGGCGGAAAAATCCGAGCTTTCGTCCAGCCTCGGCGCTTCGTACACGTCGGTAGGCTCACCGCTTTCGGGCTATTATTTCACCGAGGTTGACGGGTACGAAAAGCAGTTTACCCTCCAGTCGCTCTCGGCTATTACGCTCTCGGGCTTTGAACGCCTCGCCGATGCCGTGCCCAATCAGACGCTTATTAACACCTCCTGCGGCAAAATAGTCACCTCCGAGATTTGGTATCTGCTCTGCAAGACTACCAAAAAGGTTGCCAACGCTTATACCGCCGAAAAGGCTTATACCATAGTGTTTCCCTATTCGTCCGGCACCGAGCTGAGATGTATTTTTCAGCGTGCCGTAACACAGCCCGACAGCGACGACGCGCTCGTAATATTCTCGTGCAATCAGATGCCGAGCGGCTTTAACTACGCTCGCTCACAGACCGTGCAGGTAGTCAACAAAACCTACAACGGACTGCGTATTTCGGCACTCGCGCTCCGTATGCAGGACGGCGTCGCAGGCGTATTTGTCCTCGACGGCAACATAGTCGCGTTTAAGACGGTTGACGTGCTGATAAGGCAGGGCAGCTATTATATCTGCGCACTGCCCACCGACCCAAATTACCCGTCGCGGCAGGAAAAATCATACGTTTCGTCCACACAGCTTTCACTGTATGACATAGTGATAACTTCGGGCACCGGAGTTTACGAGGGGGCGCTTATCAGATGACTGTCAGCTATGACGAATTAGAGCAAAATATAGCCCGTATCAAGGCAGAAATAGGTCCCCGTGCGCGAATACTCGCCGCCACCAAGACGCAAAGCCCCGAGGTTATCAATTTTACAATCAATCACGGCATTGATTTGATAGGCGAAAACCGCGTGCAGGAGTTGCTTGCCAAGTACGACGCGATAGACAAATCAAAGTGCGAGATACACTTTATCGGCAGATTGCAGACAAACAAGGTAAAGTATATCGTCGATAAGGTTACGATGATACATTCGGTCGATTCGCTGCACCTCGCCGCCGAAATCGACAAGCGTTGCGCCGCGATAGGCAAAACGATGGATATTTTGGCAGAGGTCAACCTCGGCTCCGAGGAAAGCAAGGGCGGCGTCGAACTGTCACAGGTTGACGATTTTGTGTCAAATCTCTCGCGTTTTGAGCATTTGAGACTGCGCGGACTCATGGGAGTGGCGCCAAAATGCGATTTGTCACAAAAAAATGCACTCCTTTTTAAAAAATTATCTCAAAAACTCATTGACATATCGCACTTAAAAGTAGATAATGGTAATATAGACGTATTGTCGGCAGGGATGAGCGGCGACTACCTCACGGCGGTCGAATGCGGCTCCAACCTCGTACGTCTCGGCAGTGCGCTATACGGCGCAAGACAGTAAAAATCAAATTAAAATAAACATACACTTTTTTGGAGGTTTTACCATGGGACTTAAAGACCGTTTTTCCCGCATTTTCAGTGACGACGAGTATGACGAAAACGAAGACGAAGCAGTAGAAGAAGAGGCCGAAGCAGCTCCTGCTCCCGCTCATGCCGCTGCTCCCGCTCCCGCCGCACGCACCCAGACTGCCAAGACCGCAGGCGTCGGCTCCAACACCAACCTTGAGATGAAGATTATGAAGCCCGAAAACTTTGAGTCTGTCACCCAGGTTGCCGACCAGCTCCTCTCCGGCAGAACCGTAGTCCTCAATATGGAGGAAGCAAACCAAGACCTGCTCCGCCACATTCTCGACTTTTGCTCCGGCGTCGTTTACGCCGTACACGGCAATATGAAGCGTGCAGGTGCGTCCACCTACATTCTCACTCCCAAGAACGTCGGCATCACCAGTGAGCAAAATGCAGACGGCGAAGCTGACGGCACCGCACAGCGCGACCTCTTTTAACCTTTAGTCGCGTTAAATGCAGCTTTTTTCCGAACTGATATTCACAGCAGTCGAATTTTTATTGCTCGTGCTCGAGATACTACTCGTGTCACGGGCACTGCTGTCGATATTTTCAGACCCCGAAGGCGACGGTCTGATAGTCAAATTATGTGTCATTCTCACCGAACCGCTTGTCTCCCCCGTCAGAGCATTGCTCAACAAATCGGAGGCGATAGCCGATTCGGGTTTTGACCTGTCTTTTATCGTGACTTACAGCTTTATCATGCTCACGAATATGCTGCTGTCACTGATTCCGCACTAACAAACATTTTGAGTAAGGACGGTATTTGCAATGTTAGCTCCTCACGAACTAAAAAACAAAGCCTTCGGTCGCTCTTTTAAGGGCTACAACACGTCGGAGGTTGACGAATACGTTGACTTTTTGATAGAAAAATACACCGAGCTTTATAAAGAAAACGCCGAACTCGACCGCAAGCTGCGTATCGTCACCACCTCATACGACGAGCTCCGCCAGGAGGAAGAGGCCATCCGCAGTACCTTGGTCAGCGCCCAAAAAATGAGCAACCGCATCATCGGAGACGCCAACGAGCGCGCCGACGTCATTGTTACCGCCGTCAAGGAACGCTGTGCTAAGGTCGTAGCCGATTTCCACGAGCAAATCGAGGCGGAAAAGCAGGAAATGTGGCGTATCCGCTCGGCGATAGTCGATTTTAAAAAGGACGTTTTTGAGCTGTACGGCAAGCACATAGAGGAGCTGCAATCAATATCCGTCAACGAGCTTGACCAGATTGTTTTGCCAGACGAGAGCGAGATAATCGGCAAGATATACAGCGACGTAGCAGGCGCTCTCGAGCAGGAAAGCGCCATCAGCGAGGCGCAAGCCAAAGCCAAACCCAAGGATGAGCCCCTGCCCGACGAAACCGCCGAGGTCAGAGGCGCGGCGCTCGAAGACACGGGCGACAACGATAACAATAATGCCGGCGACAGCGATTCTCCAGCAGAACCCACCGACGGCAAAGGAGATAACTGATTTATGGCAAAAGAATACAAGGACACGCTCAATTTACCCGTTACCGAATATTCCATGAGAGCTAATCTCACCCAAAAAGAGCCCGAAACGCTCGGACACTGGGACGAGATAGGTCTCTACGAGCTTATGCTCAAAAACAACGAGGGCAACCGCGAGTTTATACTCCACGACGGTCCTCCCTTCTCAAACGGCAACATACACATCGGTCACGCACTCAACAAGCTCTTAAAGGACTTTATCGTCAAGTCAAAGTCGATGCAGGGCTACTATACCCCGTACGTTCCCGGCTGGGACAACCACGGCATGCCTATCGAGAGCGCGATTATCAAAAAGAATAAGCTCGACCGCAAGCGCATGACAATACCCGAATTCCGCAAAAACTGCGAGGAGTTTGCCCAAAACTTCATCGACCTCCAGCGCACCTCGTTTAAGCGCCTCGGAGTAGTCGGCGACTGGGAGCACCCTTATACCACGATGGCTCCCTCGTTTGAAGCAAAGGAAATCCGCGTATTCGGCGAAATGTACCGCAAGGGCTATATTTACAAGGGCTTAAAGCCGGTTTACTGGTGCGCTCACGACGAGACCGCACTTGCCGAAGCCGAAATCGAGTACGCAGACATCAAGTGCACCTCTATCTACGTAAAGTTTAAGGTCAAAGAGGACAAGGGTCTGCTCGCAGACGTCTGCGACCTTAACAACACCTATTTTATCATTTGGACTACTACACCTTGGACACTGCCCGGCAATATGGCTATCGCTCTGCACCCCAGAGAAACCTACGTGCTCGTCAAGGCAGGCAAGGAATATTATATTTTGGCAGAGGCTCTCTGCGACAAGACGATGAAGTTCGGCGGCATCACCGAGTATGAGACCGTCAAGACCTTTATCGGCTCGGATTTTGAGTATTGCAAGGCTTATCACCCCTTCCTCGACAAGGACAGCCTGCTCGTCACCGCCGACTACGTTACTATGGACAGCGGCACGGGTTGCGTTCATACCGCTCCCGGCTTTGGCGTTGACGACTATCACACGGGCGTCAGATACGGCCTCGACATCTGCGTGCCGGTTGACGACCGTGGCAGACAGACCGAGCTGGCAGGCAAGTATGCCGGCATGACTACCGACGAGTCCAACGGACTTATCGTCGAGGATATGCGTGCAGACGGCTCGCTCTTTGCTTCCGAAGACATCATTCACTCTTATCCTCACTGCTGGAGATGCAAAAACCCCATTATCTTCCGCGCAACTCCTCAATGGTTCTGCTCGGTCGAAAAATTCAGAGACGCCGCCGTCAAAGCGTGCGAGGGCGTCGAATGGTTGCCCGCATGGGGCGGTGACCGCATTTCGTCGATGGTCAGAGAAAGAGCCGACTGGTGCATTTCGCGTCAGCGTCACTGGGGTCTGCCTATCCCCGTATTCTATTGCGAGGACTGCGGCGAGGTTATCTGCACTCCCGAAACTATCGACAGCGTAGCCAACGTCTTTGCCGCCGAAGGCTCAAACGCTTGGTTTACAAAGGACGCATCCGACCTGCTGCCCAAGGGCTTTGTATGCCCCAAGTGCGGCAAGACACATTTTGTCAAAGAGACCGACACTCTGGACGGCTGGTTTGACAGCGGCTCCACACATTACGACGTACTCGGTGACGACAAGGTCGCAGACCTTTATCTCGAGGGCGCAGACCAATACAGAGGCTGGTTCCAGTCCTCACTGCTCACCGCAGTAGGCGCCACCAAGGGCAAGGCTCCCTTTAAGCAGGTGCTCACTCACGGCTGGACGGTTGACGGCGAAGGCAAAGCGATGCACAAGTCGCTCGGCAACACCGTCGCTCCCGAGGACGTTATCAAGCAGTACGGCGCCGATATGCTCAGACTCTGGGTTGCTTCGAGCGATTACCGTGTTGACGTCAGAGTTTCGGACGCTATATTCAAGCAGCTTTCCGAGAGCTATCGTAAGATTCGCAACACCATACGCATCCTGCTCGCCAACGTCGGCGACTATGACCCCGACAAGGATGCCGTTGCGGTAGATAAAATGTCGCCTATCGACCAGTGGGCGCTCGCTTGCCTCGGCAAGCTCTGCAAGACCTGCGTCAAGGCTTACAACGACTATGAATTCCACGTCGTATATCACGAGGTGCTTTCGTTCTGCACCATCGAGCTTTCAAAGTGGTATATCGACATGACAAAGGATACTCTGTATTGCGAAAAGCAGGATGCCGTCGCGCGCCGTGCCGTTCAGACCGTTATGTACGAGGCTCTGTCAGCTATCATCCGCCTCATGGCACCCATACTTTCCTACACCGCAGAGGAGGCTTGGAGCTTTATCAAGCACAAGTCGGGTGACAAGCAGGAGAGCGTATTCCTGAATAAGCTCCCCGAGTACGACACCGCGTCGCTCGAAGCTCTCGTTGCAGAATACGACAAGCTCTTTACCTGCCGCGACGACGTTATGAAGGCACTCGAGGTAGCCCGCGCCGACAAGCTCATAGGCAAGTCGCTCGAGGCAGACGTCACTATCTACGGCGATAACGAAGCCATGGACCTCTTTGAGCGCCACAAGGACCAACTCGAGACCATAATGATAGTCAGCCACGTTCACCTCGACAGAGGCGCGGCGCCTGCAGACGCTTTTGCCGACACCGCGTGCGGCGTCAAGGTCAAGGTTGCGCTCGCTCAGGGCGAAAAGTGCGTCAGATGCTGGGCTTACCGTGACGAAACCTACGACGACGGTGAGGGTGGCAAGCTCTGCAAGCGTTGCCACGACGCTATATGTTAGTCGCTATTATCGCAGCGTTTGTTATAATACTCGACCAAGTTTCAAAATATCTGGTACGCGAGCTCATTGAGATGGGGCATAAAGTTGACGTCATACCTTGGTTCGTCAACTTTACGCATACCGAAAACAAAGGTGCCGCATGGGGCATATTTGCCGATGACAGATGGGTTTTTCTCGTCTTTTCGTCGGTTGCCATAGTCGCACTTACGGTGTTTGTCATCAAAGTTTACCGTCGCAGCCGCGTGCTTAACGTCGGCATCGCCATGGTTTTGGGCGGCGGCATCGGCAATATGATAGACAGGATTATCCTCGGTCAGGTCACTGACTTTATGTACTTTACGTTTTTTGACTTCCCCGTATTTAACGTTGCAGATTCTTTCGTTTGCATCGGCGCGGTAATCATAGGCGTTTACGTTATTTTTATCGACCCAAAGATTGAAAAGCGTCTAAAAGCCTCCGCACAGGACGCACCCAAGGACGACGGTGAAGCACAATGACCTTTGTTATCGACGACACGCTCACAGGCTCGAGGCTCGACGTATTAGTCGCAGATAAAAGCGGCGTCAGCCGCAGTCTCGCGCAGACGCTCATCGAGGGCGGCGGCGTGCAGGTTGACGGCAAATCAGTGGCAAAAAATTACCGTCTCAGAGGCGGCGAAACAGTCACCGTTACCCTGCCCGAGACCAAAAAGCTCGACAACGAGCCGCAAAACCTGCCTCTTTGTATAATCTACGAGGACGAATATATGCTCGTCGTTGACAAGCCACGCGGCATGGTGGTTCATCCTGCGGCAGGCAACTATGACGGCACGCTCGTCAACGCACTGCTGTATCACTGCGACGGCAGACTTTCGTCGATAAACGGCGTCGAACGCCCCGGCATAGTCCACCGCATAGACAAGATGACCTCGGGACTTTTGATGGTTGCCAAGACGGACGCCGCCCACAGAGGGCTGGCAGAGCAGATACAGGGTCACTCCTTCGGCCGCAAGTACGAGTGTATCGTGCTCGGCAACCTAAAAGAGGACTCCGGCACCATAGACCGCCCGATAGGCCGCCACCCCATAGACCGCAAAAGGATGTGCATAGACCCCAAGGGCAGACCTGCCACGACCTTATGGCGCGTGATAGGCCGCTACAACGGTTATACGCACGTCGAATGTACTCTTTTGACGGGCAGGACTCATCAGATAAGGGTGCACATGCAGTCGATAGGACATCCGCTGCTCGGCGATACCGTTTACGGTGACAAAAAAGATACCTTCCGCCTCGGAGGACAGTGCCTCTGGGCAAAATACATCGGGTTTACGCACCCGATAACGGGCAAAGCCATGGAGTTTACCGCCGAAATGCCCGATTATTTCATTCAGATACTAAACAAACTAAATAAAATATAAAACGGAGAAAGATAATGGAAAAGAATCGCTGTCTTTACCTCAAAGAAAGGGCTGCCGCCATTCGCAAGGACGCAGTAGCGTCTGTGTTTGCGGCGGGCTCCGGACATCCCGGAGGTTCCCTTTCCATATCCGACGTGCTGGCATACCTCTATTTTGACCGTATGAACGTCAGCGCCGACAAGGCAAACGACCCCGACCGCGACAGATTTGTGCTGTCAAAAGGTCACGCCGCACCCGCACTCTATTCCGCACTCGCGCTCAAGGGCTATTTTGACGAGAGCGAGCTGCAAAACCTGCGCCACCTCGGCGCTATGCTCCAGGGACACCCCGATATGCAGACGACCAAGGGAGTTGACGTTTCGACAGGCTCGCTCGGTCAGGGCTTTTCGGCGGCCTGCGGCATGGCTGTCGCCGCAAAGCGCCAGGGCAAAAAGTATAACGTTTACACCGTCATAGGCGACGGCGAATCACAGGAGGGCATGATTTGGGAGGCGGCTATGTTTGCATCCCACTACAAGCTCGACAACCTCATTGCGTTCCTCGATTTCAACCACCTGCAGATCGACGGAGACGTCAGAAGCGTCATGAACCCCACGCCGCTTGACGAAAAGTTTAAGGCATTCGGCTGGTTTGTGCAGGTCATCGACGGTCACGATTTTGACGCGATAGACAACGCGGTCACCGCCGCTTTGGCGAGCGACAAGCCGTCTATGATTATCTGCAACACCGTCAAGGGCAAGGGCGTTTCGTTTATGGAAAACAACTACGGCTGGCACGGCAAGGCTCCAAAGCCGGAGGAATACGCAATAGCCAAGGCAGAGCTCGAAGCCGCATACAACCAAGCTAAGGAGGCACTCGCAAATGGCTGATAAGATTGCTACCCGTGTTGCTTACGGCAACGCGCTCGCCGACCTCGGTGACAAATACGATTTCTTTGTTCTCGACGCCGACCTCAGCGGCTCTACTCAGACCGCTATTTTCGGCAAAAAATACCCCGACAGATTTGTAAACTGCGGTATCGCAGAGGAAAATATGATAGCCGTCGCCGCCGGTATCGCCTCCACGGGCGTGCCTGCGTTTGCGTCGAGCTTTGCAATGTTTGCCTGCGGCAGAGCGTACGAACAGATACGCAATATGGTTGCTCACACGGGCTTGCCCGTCAAGATTTGCGCCAGCCACGGCGGCATCACCGTCGGTGAAGACGGCGCAACGCACCAATTCTGCGAGGATTTTGCACTTATGCGCTCTATCCCTGAGATGACCGTAGTCAACCCTGCCGACGCTGTAGAGGCCTACGCCGCAGTCGAAGCGATACTCAAGTTTAACGGTCCCGTTTATATGCGCCTCGGCAGATACGCCGTACCCACGGTCTTTGACAAAGAGACCTACAAGTTTGAGCTCGGCAAGGCGAGCGTTATAAACGACGGCAGTGACGTCACCATCTTTGCCACCGGCATTATGGTTGCCGCCGCCAACGAAGCAAGAGAAATATTGGCATCCGAGGGCATCAGTGCCGCGGTCGTCAATATTCATACCTTAAAGCCCATTGATAAAGAAACTATCATCAAATACGCGGCAAAGACAAAGCACGTCGTCACCGCCGAAGAGCACTCCGTAATAGGCGGTCTCGGCTCTGCGGTTGCCGAGGTTTTGTCCGAAGAGTTGCCTACAAAGATGGCTCGCGTAGGCATCGAGGACGTATTTGGTCAGTCCGCCCCCGCAGGCGTACTGCTCGACTACTACAACCTCAACGCCAAGGGCATTTGTGACAAGGTTCACAAGCTCCTCAAATGAGATACTACGACGAAATAAGCGCATATCTTGACGCTTGCTATCCCGTTTCTCTCAGCGAAAGCTGGGACAACGACGGCGCGATGGTTTATACCTCACGCCCGATAACCAAGGTTTTGATTGCTCTCGACTGCTCTACGCCTGCTATCAAGCAGGCGTATCTCTCGGGTTGCGAGCTGATAGTCACTCACCACCCACTGCTATTCAAAAAGCCGTATTCGCTCGAGGTTTTCAGGCGTTTGGTCCTGCTCAAAAAGCTCGGCATCGGGCTTTTGTCCTACCACACGAGGCTGGATGAAGTCGAGGGCGGAGTAAACGACTGCTTTGCTTCGGCTTTGGGACTTAAATGCGCTATGTTTATGGAGCCCTGCGCCCGTATGACGGTGCTGCCCGAGCCTATAACTTTCCAAGCCATGTACGAGCGTGCGTCCGCACTCTGCCAAGGCTATAAGCCCTTTGCGGTCAAATGCAGTGACACCTGCCGTCGCATAGCCACAGTATCCGGCGGAGGCAAGAGCTTTATACAGTCAGCCGCAGTCAAGCACGGCTGTGACACGCTCATCACCGGCGAAGCCTCACACGACGCATATATCGCTTCTCACGAGCTGGGGCTCAACCTCATCTGCGTCGGACACCACAACAGCGAGAGCGTGGTTTTGCCTGCGCTCGCCGCCAATATCAAATCGCGTTTTAACGACGTTACGACTTACATTTTTGACTTTACAGAAACATTAGAATATGGCATTTGACGGATATTTCTGCCGCGCCGCGGCAGCCGAAATCAATAGCTATGCCGGAGCGCGGATAGACAAGCTCTATCAAGGTTCGCCTTCGGCTTTTTATCTATCTCTTTATAAGGGCGGCGACAGGCTTACGCTGATTATTTCGGCGTCGGCTCAGAGCCCGATAGTCGCAGTCACTCCGGAGCAGATTCCCTGCAAAGACACCCCTTCGGCTCTGTGTATGCTGTTTCGCAAGCACCTTATTTCGTCGCACCTCGCGTCCGCCGAGGCAGTCAAGGGCGAAAGAATAATAAAGCTTACCTTTGACGGCTCGGACGATATGGGCTATCCAGTACAAAAGATTATTTACGCCGAAATGATGGGCAAATACAGCAACATCCTGCTCTGCAACCAAGACGGCAGGATACTCGGCGCCACCCACACCTCCGACCTCACCGAGGGCACACGCCCCGTCATGACGGGCATCGAATACACTCTGCCACCTGCACAAAATAAGTTTGACATTGCCCTTCTTTCGAGCACCGAGTTTATCGCTCTGTGCAACAAAAACATTGACAAGCGTTGTGACAGCTATCTTTTGCAGTCATTCGCCTGCCTTTCGCCTCTGACCGCGAGAGAGCTAACCTACCGCGCGACGGGCGCGACTGATACGCTGCTTTGCGACACCGACCTTTTGCGCCTCGACGACGAGAGGCAAAGGTTCGTCGCAGACATAGAGACAAACCGTTTTACTCCCGTGACCTACGGTCAAAAGGAATATAGCTTTACGCCTCTGACGCAGTACGGCGAATATCAGGTCAAAGACAGCTTTGCCGAGCTGTTGCTCAGCTTTTACGGCGAAAAAGAGCGCGAGGCATCGCTCCAGTCAAGAGCCAAGGACATACTGCACTGCGTTGAGAGCTCGCTTTCGCGCGAGCGCAAAAAGCTGGACAAGCAGACCGTAGAGCTAAACGACTGCAAGCAAAAAGAGCTTTACCGCGCCGAGGGCGACGCCATAACCGCCAATATCTACCGCATCAAAAAAGGCGACGAGCTTTTGCAGGCTATCGACTACGAGACGAACGAAACCTTTTTGATAAAGCTCGACAAGCGCCTCACCCCTGCTCAAAACGCGCAGACGAGATATAAAAAATACGCCAAACTAAAGCGTGCCGAAGCCGAGCTAACATTGCAAATGGCTAAGGCTACCTCACAGATAGACTACCTCGAGAGCGTGCTCGACTGCATACGCCGCGCGACCTCGACCGCCGACCTCGACGAAATCCGCAGGGAGCTGGGCGAAACGGGTTATCTTGCCTCCGCAGGCGGCAAGCGGCTCAAGCTGCCGCCGTCAAAGCCTCTTACCTTTACCACTACTCACGGCTACACCGTCAAGGTAGGCAAAAACAACAAGCAAAACGATTATCTCACCTTCGGAGCGCAAAAAGACGATATATGGTTCCACGTCAAGGGCTTTCACGGCAGCCACGTCATTATGTGCGCGAGCGGCACAGAGCCCGACGCATTAGATTACACCGAGGCCGCCATGCTCGCCGCCTATCACAGCGAAGTTCGCGGCTCACAGCAGGTGCCCGTAGATTATACGAGGGCGAGATACGTCAAAAAGCCGGCAGGCTCTGCTCCCGGCTACGTCACCTACGATAAATATTACACCGCGTACGTTGATGCGGATTTGCCAAAGGAGCAAAAGGATGTTTGAGCGCGTTTTGCCGCTGATAGGCGAGAACCGACTGCAAAAACTGCATAATTCCTCGGTTTTGGTGCTCGGAGCAGGCGGCGTCGGATGCGCCGTGATAGAGGCGTTGGCACGAGGAGGCGTCGGCAGGGTTGACGTCTGCGACGGCGACGTTTACAGCACAAGCAACAAAAACCGCCAGCTATACGCCACCGACCGAACGCTCGGTCAAAGCAAAGCGTTAGTCGCCTGCGAGCGTATCAAAACGATAAACGCCGATATTTCTGCGACTGCCTACGACTTTTTTTACCGCGGCGAGAATATGGACAAAATCGACCTTGCGTCCTACGACTACGTAGCCGATTGCATCGACGACGTTAAGGCAAAATGCGACCTCATCGAGCGTTGCAAGGCGCTCGGCACCCCGATAATCGCCTGCATGGGCACGGGCAACAAGTTTGATGTGACAAAGTTTAAGATAGCCGATATCAAAAAAACCGACACCTGCCCTCTCGCAAAAGCGGTTCGCCTCGAACTGCGCGCACGCGGCATATTTGACGGCGTAAAGGTCTTATACAGCACCGAAATTCCGGCGATAAAGACCGCGACACCTGCTTCGATATCTTACGTACCGCCTGCGGCAGGACTGATGATAGCAGGCGAAATAATACAGGATTTAATTAAGGAGATAAACAATGGCTAAAGTTAATTGGAAAGGCGGCGCACTCCTCGCGCCCGTACCTGCCGTCCTCGTTACTTCGGGCGACGAGGCAAAGCCCAACGTATGCACCGTCGCTTGGACGGGCATCATCAATACAAACCCTCCGCGCACCTACGTTTCACTGCGCAAGACGCGTTACAGCCACGAGCTGATAAGCAAGTCGGGCGAGTTTTGCATCAATCTGCCCACCTCTCAGCTCGCGCGCATCACCGACTTTGTAGGCGTAAAGTCGGGCAGAGATTTTGACAAATTCGGCAAGCTCAGCATCACGCCCGAAAAGTGCGCTCACATAGGCACCGTTTCGGTTGCCGAGTGCCCCGTCAGCATCGAGTGCAAGGTCTTTCAGACGATAGAGCTCGGCTCGCACGATATGTTTCTCGCAGATATAGTCGGCATTTCGGTTGACGAAAAGCTGCTCGACGAAGCAGGCAAACTCCACATGGAAAAAGCCCACCTCATGGCTTACAGCCACGGCGAATATTTTACACTCGGCAAAAAGATAGGTCACATGGGCTATTCGGTCAAAAAGCGCAGATGACCGACGTCACAGTAATCCACGTCGGCGAAGGCAAAGAGCCGTACTACGCTGCCGCCGAGAGCGAATATATCAAGCGGCTCGGCGCCTATTGCCGTTACCGCACCGTAATGATAAAAGAGGAGCGCATAGACGACGAAGCCAGCGACGCCTTGATAGGCAAAGCCTTGTCAAAAGAGGCCGAAGCCATAAAACGCGCCATACCGCAGGGCAGCTATATTATCGCACTCTGCGTCGAAGGCAAACAGTTGTCCTCGCAAGGGCTGTCTGAGCTTATCGGCAGAGTTACGCTGTCAAAGCCCATCACTTATATCATAGGCTCGAGCCACGGACTTGACGGGAGTATAAAGGCGCTCGCCGATTGCAAGCTGTCGTTTTCGCTCATGACTTTTCCCCACCGATTGATGCGCGTCATACTCGCAGAGCAGACCTACCGCGCTTTTACTATTTTGGCAGGTAAAAACTATCACAAATAAACAAAACCCACTTGCAAAACGAGTTTGCTTGTGGTAAAATACAGACAAATAATTTTTTGGAGGATATAATCATGGCAAAAATGAAAATCGCTATCATTGGTTGCGGTACCATCGCAAACAATGCGCACATTCCCGCTTACCTCAAAAACCCCGATGTAGAAATCAAATATTTCTGTGACATCATCCTTTCCAAGGCTGAAGCAGCAGTTGCTAAATACGGCGTAGGCACCGCAGTCGAAGATTATCATCAGATACTCGCAGACCCCGAGGTCGAGGCCGTTTCGGTCTGCACCCCAAACAAGATGCACTCCATTATTTCCATCGACTTCCTCAAAGCAGGCAAAAACGTCCTTTGCGAAAAGCCCGCCGCTCGCATTTACTCCGAAGCTCTCGCTATGCAGCAGGCTCAGCACGAGTCCGGCAAGGTTCTTAACATCGGCGTCGTAAACCGCTTTAACGCAGGCGTCAATAAGCTCCGTTCTATGATTCAAAACGGTGACCTCGGCGAGGTTTACGCTATCTACGTATCCTTCCGTGCATACCGTTCTATCCCCGGTCTCGGCGGTGCATTCACCACCAAGGCTATCGCAGGCGGCGGCGTCCTCATCGACTGGGGCGTTCACTACCTCGATATCGTTATGTACTGCATGAATGACCCCAAGCCTCTCACCGTTTCAGCAAAGGCATTCTCCAAGCTCGGCGTTGATATGCCCAACTACGTTTACAACGGCATGTGGGCAGAAGATACCAAGAACGTAAACGGCACCTACGACGTTGACGACTACGTTACCGGCTTTGTACGTACCGAAGGTCCTACCATCACCTTTAACGGCGCATGGGCTCAGAACATCGGCGAGCAGGACACCTACATTGACTTCCTCGGCACCAAGGGCGGCGCAAGACTGCAGTACGGCAGCGACTTTACCTTCTACACCACCTCTTGCGGCGAGCTCATCAACTTTAAGCCCCGCTTTACTCCCAACGCTCACTTTGAGAACGAAATCAACAGCTTTATCCGCTGCATCAAGACCGGCGAAAAGCTGCCTTCTCACATCGACACGGTTATCGTAACCGCAAAGATGATGCAGGCTATGTACGATTCGTCCGAGCAGGGCAAAGAAATCCAGCTTTAATCTTCAGCACAATAACGGGCATCTCGGTGCCCGTTTTTTTATTAAAAACAAGTAAGGATACCGTCATAAAAAAGCAGAATAATTCGAGTAAAAAGTCCTCTGCAAAAGAGGACTTTTTTGATATTATTTTCCGATTGACAAAAGCCCCCATACTGTGCTATAATTTTCTGTAACATGGAGGCATATTATGCAATATATAGACGTTACGCATCAGAATTATCATTTGCAGGGCTTTTCCAACGACGGCACTTATATGTACTGGTCTTTTACCGACTCGGTCGTAAAGACTACGCTTGACGGCACCATGCGCTTGCAAACGCTCGTATCTGGCGGTCACCTCGGCGACTGCGACTATTATGACGGCAAGGTTTATGCGTCATACCTCGGCTTTTCACAGCCCGGGCACGCATGGAACGACTGGACGTCATTCAAGATTTACGTTTTTAACGCCTCCGACCTCAGCGTTGACAAAATATTAGACCTCGATATATGCTATAAATACAAGGCATCCGCCGACAGCGACCCCGAGGACACGAGGGGGTTCCAAGGCATAGACGGCATCTCGATAGTCGAGGACAAAAACGGCAAGCCTCACATGTACGTTGCCTGCGCCGTCAACGAGGCGGAAAAATACGCCGACAACATCATACTGTGCTTTGACTTAGACGGCAATTACGAGACCGAATATCACGTTACCACGGGCAACACGGTCTTTGGCATCCAAAACCTCGATTACGACGTCAAAAACGAGCAATTCTGGTTCTCCACCTACGGCGGCAGCAAGCCGTATATGCCCAAAGAAACTCTCTTTTGCCTCGACAAAAACTTTAACCTCTTGGCTAAATACAAGTTCAGCTCTCCCTACGGCTTTGATTGCCTCGGCGACAGCTATTGGTGCTCGATAACCAAGGGCAAAAACGGCAACTATCTCGGCGTAGCCTACAAAGCCACACGTGATTTCTTTGATTCGCCACACACCGAGGCAGAAATCATCGACGAAATATCAAATCAACTATAAATCGGAGGTATTATATGTCCAAAAAGATTATCGCTCTGCTTTTAATGCTCGCGCTCGCGATAGCCGTTATCCCTGCTATCGTCAATGCCGAATCGTCCGACTATTCGTCCCTGCTCGGCACCGCAAACAGCAATCCGCAGTATAAGTTTGCCATTTCCGCGCCTACATACTACACCGCAGGCGAAACAATCACCGTCACCGTCAAGGCGACTAACGTCAAAAAGGCATTCCTTATCACAGAGTTTAACCTGTATTTCAGCGATACAAAGCTCGACCCCGTGGTTAAAAACAACGACTCCACCTCAAACAAAGAGATGGAAGCCTTCCTTATCAAGCCCGCGCTCACAAAGTGGCCCGACGTTATCTGCTCGCTCAACACCGTAGCCGACGATTACGACTATTATATGCTCAGCTTTGCAGATTCTTCATTCAAAAACCCCGTCAGCGGCGACAACCAGTTTGAGCTCCAAATCAAGTTTAAGGTTAAAGCCGGCGTCACCGGCGACATCGTGCTCTTTATACCCAACGGCGAGGACGACAACGTTTGCTACGACTCAAATTACGGCGCCATCCTCGGCGCAGGCAGCTACGTAGTGCTCACTCCCAAGCCCAAGGAAGAGTCAAAAGAGACTTCTAAAGAAACATCTAAAGAAACATCCAAAGAAACCTCCAAGGAAACCTCCAAAGAGGAGTCCAAGACCGAGGTAAGCAAAGA
>DCHM01000009.1:59594-62308 GCA_002314835.1 Clostridiales bacterium UBA1752
GTAAGCAAAGAGGAATCCAAAGCCGAGGAGTCAAAACAAGAATCAAAAGCAGAGGCTTCCGAGGACGAGTCTTCGATAGCCGATACCTCCTCCGCAGGCAGCGATTCTCAGGCAGAAGAATCCCAAGCAGCATCCGAGGCAGAAAGCACGGTAGCTGAGTCCTCCGCCGACACCGTTTCCGAGACGTCGTCCATAGACGGCACCTCAAAAACCGAGTCTCAAACCTCAACCTCTGATAACCCCTCCGGCAGCTTCCCCATTTGGATAGTTATTGTCGGCGGCATACTCGTTATCGCGATTGTAGTCGTTATCGTAGTTAAAAAGAAATAATCAAAGCATGACAAAAGCCGCTCGTTGAGCGGCTTTTTTGCTTGCACGGTTTATTTTTGCTTGCCTTTTTTAAACGCCGGCAACGCCAGCAGGCATATCACCGCCGCATAGGCTACCACAGTCAAAAACGCGGTCAAAAATCCGTCTCCCAAATCAAGCGCGGTGGCTGCACGCGCGACGATGACCGACGGATAAAACGGCAGGCATCTGCAAAACGTAGCAAAGTCGCCCATCGTTTCGAGCGGCATCCACGCGCCCGACAGCATACCGCCGCCGCTAATCATTATCGAGGCGATTCCCGGCGCAGACTTGTCGCTGAAAAGCGAGCCGAATATGATGCCGCACGCGACGAAAAGCAGCATAGCAGGCAGATTAAGCACCACGCAGAGCACAGCGCCGCCAAAGGTCATATACTCCGCGCCCGTACAAAGTGCGATGACAAAGCCGAGCAGCAGACAAAGCACAGTCTGGCATATCGCTATCATCATGCTCGGCAGTGCGTAGCCGAGTACAAATTCACTCACATTCATCGGCGAAACGTACAGTCGGCTCAAAAAGCTCGACGTCCTGTCTTTTGACACCAAAAGCGCGGTAAAAAGCGTCGTGAAGGTGTATGAAAAGACGCATATCGACGGCGTCATCACCGCTACGTCAAACATCGGCGTCGCGCCGCCGGTATATCTGTTTATCAAAACGAATATCAACAGCATAACGGCAGGAAATCCGATGCAGAATACAAACGAAAGCGGTTCGCGCAGCAATTCTTTTACGTTGCGCTTTACAAATATTAAAGTCCTCATTCCCAGTCACTCTCCTTGCCAACGAGCGCGATAAACGCATCGTCGAGGCTGTCGGTGCCCGTGCTCTGCATCAGTTCCTCGGGCGTGCCGATAGTGACGAGCTTGCCCTTTGACATCACGCCGATACGGTCGGCGAGGCAGGACGCTTCCTCGAGGTAATGCGTCGTCAGTATGATGGTCACTCTGCCGTGCAGCGACTTGATTATGCTCTGCAGTCCCTTGCGCGCCATGACGTCCACTCCGAGCGTCGGCTCGTCGAGAAACAGCACCTTGGGCTCGGTTATGAGTGCCATAGCTATCGAAAGCCTCCTCATTTGTCCGCCCGAAAGCTTGCAGGCGTATGTGTCGCGCTTTTCGGTCAGATGAAAGGTCTCTATCAGATCGTCCGCCTTTTTGTGCGCGTCCGAAATGCCGTAAATCCCTGCGATAAAAGCGAGATTTTCTTTCACCGTCAGCTTTGGAGCGACGGCGGTCTCCTGCGGCGATACCGAAATAAGCGGCTTTATCTCGTTCATTTCGTTCGCAATATCAAACCCGAGCACCGTGGCACTGCCGCCCGTGGGCTTTACGAGCCCCGTAAGCATCTTGATAGTCGTAGTCTTGCCGGCTCCGTTTTGACCGAGCAGGGCAAAAAGCTCGCCCTCGCCTATCTCATAGCTGACGCCGTCCACCGCTCTGACCTCGCCGTAATAACGGCAAAGGTTATTCAAAACGATAGCACTCATTTACCCTGCCCCCAGATTCTGTTTTTGGTCGCCTCGTCCACTATGTCGGCAGGTACGAGTGCGATGCCTCGCTCTGTGTCGGCAAAAACGATCAAAGTTTCGCCCGATGTAATACCAAACATATCGCGAACTTCTTTTGGTATGACTATCTGACCTTTTTCGCCGACCTTTGCCGCTCCTGCGTATTTTGCCATAAAAGCCTCCTTGATATGAAAAGTATGATTTGTTATACTTATCATACCATGCAAAACGTCTTTTGTCAACCCTTGACACGCAGGTGTTTTTTTAGTATAATAACTCATTCTCTCAATAAGGACAGCTTTATGAAATCGGTAATACACATTTTCGGCGCGTCGGGCTCGGGCACGAGCACGCTCGGTGCCGCTCTCGCCTCGGCTCTCGGATACAGATGGATGGACACCGACGACTACTATTGGGTGCCGTCCGACCCGATGTTTACGGTAAGACGCGAGCCACGGGAACGCGTCGAAATGATAAAAAAAGATATAGCAGACAGCCACGGCGCAGTCGTTTCGGGAGCTTTGGCCGGCTGGGGTGACGAGCTGATACCCTGTTTCTCTCTCGCCGTAAGGCTCGTGACCGACACGCAGGTGCGACTTGACCGCATACAGGCACGCGAATACGCTCGCTTCGGCGACCGCATACTCGAGGGCGGCGATATGCACGAGCAGCATCTGTCGTTTATGGATTGGGCGGCGTCATACGACACCGCCGACACTTCGATACGCAGTAAGCAGGAGCACGACCTCTGGCAGCAAAAACTAACCTGTCCGCTCGTTACACTCGACGGCTCAATGCCGATAAACGAACTGATAAGCATAATAAAAAAGTCCCTGTA
>DCHM01000019.1:0-290 GCA_002314835.1 Clostridiales bacterium UBA1752
CCGTCACCGAGGACGTAACCTATACGGCTGAATATTCGATATCGGTCAAGCAGCGCGTCGTTAAGCTCACAAACACCGATTTCGTCACCGCTTGGGGCTTGCAATTCAGCACCGAAATCAAAGCTACTCAGATAGACGGCGTAGGCTCGCAAATCGTGCTTACNNTACGATCCGCTCGTCGTCACCTATCAGTCTCACAAGGCTGTCAGCGGCGTCAGCGTTACCGTCGAAGGTAACAGTATCAAGATCAGCTCCTTTAACGTCACCGACGGTCAGACGCTCGTTACTCT
>DCHM01000019.1:365-2679 GCA_002314835.1 Clostridiales bacterium UBA1752
GACAAAGTCAATACAGCCGACTTTAGCAAGCTAAAGATTTATCAGGTCGGCGACGTCAATCTCGACGGCAACGTCAATTCGCGTGACGTTACCATGATTAAGCAGTACGTCGTCAAGATGATTAACCTGTCCGACGCGCAAAAGGTTTATGCCAACGCCTACGCCGATTACGACAACACAGGCGCCGCAACCGTTTCGTCGAGAGACGCGACTATTATCACTCAGTACGTCGTCAAGATGCCCGTCACTCTCGGTGACAGGGTGGAGGTCACCTTCGTAAACGACGACGATACACAGATAAAGCGCACGGTTCGCAAGGGTACAGAGCTTTTGCAGATACCCGAGGCAAAGGCGGGCTACGCCTGGTCTGGCTCCAAGACGGCGTTTATAGCACCCGTTTACGCCAATATTACTCAGCAAAAAATCTATTATCTCATTAAGATAACGGAGGAATAACGATAATGAAAAAGCAAGCTATTGTATCACTGATACTGATTTTGTCGATGCTCGTACTGCTCTTGTCGAGCTGCGGCGAGCCGGGCATACAGGGCACCTACCTCGACGCCAACAATCACGTTATAGTAGAGTACACCGACGGCACTACCGAAGACCTCGGCGAAATCAAGGCAAAGCCGTCTGAGGAGTCAAAAGAATCCGAAACCAGCACTCCTGCCGACGACCCGTTTACGGTAGCGAGGGTTGACCTCACCGACGACCTGCATATCGTTATCACTTACAGCAACGGCACCACCGAGGACCTCGGCTACGTCGGCGTGAACGTATCGCCCAAGGTTTATAAGGTCGTATTCCTCGACATCGACGGCAACACCATTTCCGAGCAGCAGGTTACAAAGGGCAACGCCGCCACGGCTCCCGACGCTCCCGTAGTCGCCGACAAAACCTTTGTCGAATGGGACAAAAAGTTTGACAACGTAAAGTCCGACCTCACGATTAGCCCTATTTACAAGGATGCCGAAAGCTACACCGTCATCTTTAAGGATGCCGACGGCACCGAGCTCAAGAGAGAGACTGTCGTAGCAGGACACGCCGCTACGGCGCCCAAAAACCCCACAAAGACCGACAAAGTTTTTACAAAGTGGGACGTAGCCTTTAATAACGTACAGTCCGACCTCGTCGTTACTGCGGTTTACAGAGACAAAAATACCTATACCGTAACCTTTAAGGATTACAACGGCGTTGCACTCGGCACCGTTTCGGTCAAAGAGGGCGAAACAGCCAAGGCTCCCGTTACTCCCACGAGAGAGGGATATACCTTTAAAAACTGGAGCTCCGAGCTTACAAATATCAAGTCCAACCTCACAGTTACCGCAAAATACACCATGAACAGCGGCACAAATATCATCGACGTTTCGACCTCTGTTGACGGCAAGACACTCACCGTCGTCGTGGCAGTCAAGGGCACCGTCAAGTTCTGCGGCATGGAAGGCAGCTTTGCAGTACCGAGCGGACTGACCTACGTCAGCGCGACTGACGGCGATGGCACTGTTACCAATTACAGCGCAGGCACTATTTACTTTATGTTCAGCTCGTCCAACGGTCAAAACGTGACCAAGGAGACCACGCTCACCACGTTAAAGTTTAATATCGGCTCGTCCGCACCCGAGACCGTCAAGCTGACGACCACCATATCCGATATTTACGACCAAAAGTATGACACCGTCAGCTATAAAGTCATAGGTCAATCCATCAAGTTAAAATAAAAAGCGTCTGTATGACGCTTTAGGAGGGCTTTATGCAAAAGAAAAAAGTCGTGCCGATATGGGTATCGGTTATCCTTATCATTCTGATTGCGGCTTCGATCGTTACGTCGATTATCTTTGTGCCGCAAAACGCATCCAATGGCGAGAGCTGGGCGTTTATCCTCATCAAGGTGTTTGAGAGCCTGACCTTCGTTTTTGCACTCATCTATTGCTTTATGGGCTACAAAAAAAATACCGCGGTACACTTTAAGCTGTTTTGCGGCGTTTATATCCTGTATGCTCTGACTACGATATACGGCAAGATAGTATATATTATTGCCGGCAAATCTAATATTGCATCAGTGATTCCTGCCATTGCTATTTGCATTATGCTGTGGTTAATCGCTTTTGTCGAAAACCTCGGCAAGGTCAAGTCGATGTCTTTGGCTATCGCGGTAGTCGCTTGCGAAGTAATCAACGTACTGCTTTCACTCAATAAAATTGACACTCCGTATCTTATAACTCTCATAGCCAAGGTCGCTCTCGCAGTCGTATTTACCCTGATGATATACGCAAAATATCTCGATAAGGCGTCCAGAGGCTCAAAGTAGTTT
>DCHM01000013.1:0-904 GCA_002314835.1 Clostridiales bacterium UBA1752
TGCGTGAGTTTGTCAAAATGGGGCACGAGGTATATTGCATTTCCCCTACCGAAAGACGTTACGGCGTCGCAACCCATCTCGAGGAAGGCGGCCGTTTGCTAAAGCTCAAAATCGGCAACACGCAAAAGACCAATGTTTTGGAAAAAGGCATTTCTACGTTGCTTATAGAGCCGCAGTTCAAAGCGGCTATCAAGCAGTATTTTGCAGGCGTCAAGTTTGACTTGATTTTATATTCCACGCCTCCGATTACACTGACCGGTGCCATTAAATACGTCAAAAAGCGCGACGGTGCAAAGACGTATCTGTTGCTCAAGGATATATTTCCTCAAAACGCAGTTGACCTCGGCATGATGTCCAAAAGCGGCGTCAAGAGCGTTCTATACAGGTACTTTAGAGCCAAAGAAAAAAAGCTCTACGCATTATCAGACCGCATAGGCTGTATGTCTTTGGGAAACGTCGATTATTTGCTAAAGCACAATAACGGCATATCGCCGTCGGCAGTCGAAGTTTGCCCAAACAGCATAGAGGTTTTGCGCAATGATATTACCGACGCGGACAAGCAAGCAATGAGACAAAAATACGGCTTGCCGCTCGATAAAAAAATCCTTGTTTACGGTGGCAACCTCGGTAAGCCTCAGTGCATACCGTTTATCATAGAATGTCTAAATAAAGCCGCAGACATCGAGGATGCACACTTTTTGATAGTCGGCAGCGGCACCGAATACGGCAAGCTTTCGGCGTTTGTCGAAGCAGAAAAGCCATTGAACGTCAAGCTGATGCAAAGCATGCCGAAAGACGATTACGACCGCATGATTGCCGCTTGCGACGTCGGTCTTATCTTCCTCGACCACCGCTTTACCATACCAAATTTCCCGAGCCGACTGCTCGCTTATATGCAAGCAGG
>DCHM01000013.1:1080-5920 GCA_002314835.1 Clostridiales bacterium UBA1752
GTATCGCATAGCTACGATATAATCATGAAAGAAGGCTAATATGTCAAGCAGAGAATATCAGATTTGCAAATGCTGCGTCATGGATACCTCTGACGACCTCATCGAGTTTGATGAAAACGGCGTTTGCATGCGCTGTAACGAGTATAAAAACCGCATACTCCCGAGCTGGAATCACGGCAACGGTCACGAGCAGGAGTTAGCCGCCGTCCTCTCAGATATTAAGCGTAAGGGCGTAGGTAAAAAGTACGACTGCATACTCGGCTTCAGCGGCGGTCTCGACAGCTCGTATCTGCTGCATCTTGCAGTCAAGGAGTGGGGTCTCAGACCTTACGTCTTCCATATAGACGCAGGTTGGAACCTGCCGATTGCCGAGCAAAACATCAAAAAGATGACGGACAAGCTCGGTGTAGAGCTGCACGTCGAAAAAATGAATTGGGACGAAATGCGAGAAATGCAGCTTGCCTGGCTGAGAGCAGGGCTCAACGACCTCGATTCGCCGCAAGACCATGCGTTTATCGCGCTCATCGACCGACTGTCGATAGAACTCGGGGTCAAATACATCCTTAACGGCTATAACATTTCCACCGAAATCGTCGCTGACCCGTCGTCTTGGCTAAAAGAAGGCATACACACTGGCGACGGCAAGTTTATGAAGGACGTAATCAAAAAGTACTGCAATATACGCATAAAAGATTACACCTTTACGAGTGGCTTTAAGCACAAGGTTTGGATACCTTACGTGCTCGGCGTCAAAACGCTCAAGCTGCTCAATCTCGTACCGTTTACAAAGCAAGAGATGATAGACACTCTCGCGAGTGAATACGGTTATATTCCCTACGGTCAAAAGCACTTTGAAGACCTGCTTACAAAGTTTCTCGAGGGATATTGGATGCCGCATAATTTCGGCCACGATATCCGCCGCGCACAGTTATCGAGCCTCGTAGTTACGGGTCAGATGACGAGAGACGAGGCGCTCGAGATACTGAGCAATCCGCCGCTTGACGATAGCGAATGCCAAGAGCTCGCAAAAGACGTTGCCGACAAACTCGATATTACGGTTGACGAGCTGATGAAGCTGCTCGATATGCCGAGAACGACAGAGCACTTTAAGAGCAACGAGTTTTTGTATAAGCTCGGCACGCGAATCTTTGAAATTTTAGGCGCAGAAAAACGAATCAGAAAATAGCAAACGGAGATATGAGCATTGAAGGTATTACTGATAGACGTCAACTGCAAAAACAGCAGCACGGGCAAAATTGTATATAATCTATACTCATATCTCGGTCAAAACGGCAACGAGGCGGCAGTCTGTTACGGGCGCGGAGACCTCGTTGAAGAGAAAAACATATACAAGTTCGGCCTCGATTGGGAGACGAAGCTGCACGCACTATTGACACGCATAACGGGCTATACGGGATGCTTTTCGGTTCTTTCCACCAAAAGGCTAATCGCTTATATTGACAGTTTTAAGCCCGATATCGTTCATATACACGAGCTGCACGCTTACTTTGTCAACATCAAGCCGTTGCTTGAGCATCTTAAAGCAAAGCAAATCAAAACCGTAGTTACTCTGCACTGCGAGTTTGCATATACAGGCAAATGCGGGCACTCTATGGATTGCACTCAGTGGCAAACCGAGTGCCGTGACTGTCCTAATTTGCGAGAATACGTAAAAACCCTGTGGTTTGACAGAACCAATCACATGTTCAGGCAAAAAAAGTCCGGTTTCGACGCTATTGAGGAGCTCGTCGTCACCGCCCCGTCGGATTGGCTCGCGAGCCGCGCAAAGCTGTCTTTCTTTAAAAACAGACATATTTTGACGGTGCATAACGGCGTAGATACTGATGTTTTTTGCCCTTGCGACGCTAATGAACTGCGCACTCAATACGATATCAAAGACGGTCAAAAGGTAATACTGGCGTTGGCGCCTAACGTTTTGAGCCACGAAAAAGGCGGCGACTGCGTTTTAAGCCTTGCCGAGCATCCTCTGTGTAAGGATATGCTGTTTATTCTCGTCGGTGCAGATAAGATACCCGACAGTAAACCGCAAAACGTAATAATAGAAGGTCGCAAGAGCGACCCGAATCTGCTGGCAAAGTACTATTCGCTTGCCGATGCATTCGTTATCTGCAGCACTAAAGAAAATTTCCCAACGACCTGTCTCGAAGCTCAGTGCTGCGGCACCCCCGTTTACGGGTTTGATACTGGCGGTACTCTCGAGACGTCACTCGTCGGCAAAGCTAATTTCACCAAATACGGCGATATCGACTCACTCGCAAAATTGCTGAGCAAATGCCCTGCAAAATGTGAAGAAACATCTGGCGAGATTGCAGGTAAAGCATCGCAAAAATTCGGTAAAACCGCCATGTGCGAGCAATACATAGCAATATACAACATCCTAATGTGGAAGGAATAATATGAAGAACGAGCAACGACGCAGAGGCGTACTGTTTATCAGCAACGTGCCGTCCCCGTATAACGTTTCATACTTAAACGAGCTCGGCAAGCTAATGCCCGTAACTGCGGTGTTTGAAAGAGACACCTCGTCCGAGAGAGACAAAAGCTGGCAGGAACATAGCGTCACCTCGTTTGAGCTAATCATATTAAAAGGCATCAAAACCGGAGTTGACTCGGCATTTTCGCTCGGAGTCATTAGCCACATCCGCAGGATGCGCAATCGCACGATAATTATAGCAAACCCTGCCATGCCCACAGGCATCGCCGCAATACTGTATTGCAAGCTTAAAAGGATACCCTACGTTCTGCAAAGCGAGGGCGGCATAGCCAAGGACGGCAAAGGTTTTAAAGAAAGAATCAAGTATTTCCTCATGCACGGTGCAGAATATTATCTCAGCGGCATGAGCTTAAAAAACGAGTATTTCCTAACCTACGGCGCAAAGCCGCAAAACGTATATCAATATCCGTTTACGTCGCTGTATTCGTCCGATATTTCGCAATCCGTATTAACGCCGAATGAAAAAAAAGAGGCACGAAATGCACTCGGCATCAATGCAGACTGTATGGTAGTTTACGTCGGACAGTTTATCTATCGCAAAGCGGTTGACGTCCTGCTCAAAGCCTGTAAGGACCTTGATGAGAGAGTTTACGTGCTCATTATCGGCGGCACTCCGACTGATGAATACAACCGCATAATCAGCGAGCTTGACCTCAAAAATATACATTTCAGTCAATACATGGACAAGCAAACGTTGCTCAAATATTACGCCGCATCAGACGTATTCGTCCTCCCAACCCGTGAAGACACGTGGGGGCTCGTAGTTAACGAAGCTATGGCCACAGGTCTGCCGGTAATCACCACCACAAGCTGTGTAGCAGGCAACGAACTGATAGCAGACGGCATAAACGGATATTTGGTTCAGGCAGACGATGTCCTTGCTCTGTCGGACAGGATAAACAGCCTGGTATCCGACCCGGATTTGCGCTATCAAATGGGGCAAAACAATTTATCAAAAATCAAAGATTACACATTTGAAAATATGGCAAAAACCATCGCAGATGTGATTACAGCTCAGGAGTAAGCATGCTTAGTAAACGAGAAAGGTTTATAGAAATAGTCGTTGTAGCGGCAACGGTTCTTTCTGTATTGTCACAGTTGCCTTTCTTTGTTTCAAACGGTATGACCTCAGTGCTCTCTATTCCCGGATGGATAATAGTTTTGGGCTATTGCTTTTATCTCAATCGCTTTAAGATGCATCTGAAAAAAGCAAAAAAGATATATACCATATACTTTGTTTTTATGGGGTATTTCCTCATAATGTCGGCATTTAACTCACGCTACGCGTCCTCGCAGCTCCCATACAACATAAGCGTTGCTATGTTTATGCTATTCGTTGGCATCCAAGTCGGGCCGCATATCAGGCGCGAAACGGTACGGTATATGGCGCTGGGATACGTCATTGCGACTGCGGTGCTATGCGCATACGTTTACCTGCAATTCTTTCGCGGAGTCAGCATCAATTCGACGGTGTATGAGTATGACGAAAAAAACTCAACCAGCCTTATCATTCTGACGGCAGTCATATTTCTGATGCTGTTTTTCATCGGCAAAAACCCAAAGCACAAGGTGATAAAGTACGGGTCTCTCGTCTTCTTTTGCGTTTTGATTCTCATCATGCGCAGCCGCGCAACATATATTTCCTGCGCCATATTTTTCGTAATACTATTGCTAAACGGATACATCAGCAAAAAAATGCGCAAATATCTGATGTATATAGCAGTCGCGGCTGTTGTTTATCTGCTGATAAACCAAGAGTTGCTGAATAAACTGTTAGACATGTACGTGTTTGCAGGGCGTTCGAGCAGCGACATTGACGCTCTGTCTTCGGGCAGATTAGTCGAATGGCAACATTTTTTTGACGATATGGACGGCAAATGGTTGCTCGGTCAAGGCAGGCAAAAGAGAGAGTCTCTTATACTGACTGCACTTTTGGAGTTTGGCATTCCCATAGGCTCAGCCGTAATCGCCGCAGCGTGCATACCGCTATACAAGAGCATCAAGCTGCTCAAAAACGAATCTATAGACGCTCTAATATTCTTTTCGATAGCGATTACTTATACCGTCAACCTCATATTCGAGCAGCTTGCGCCTTTCGGACCCGGCGTAAAGTGCTTTATGCTATGGATTTTGCTCGGATTTTACTTGTCAAATCCCGACCTAATAGAGGACGATTTGTTTGAAAGGTACATATTAAATGCAAGCGAAGATTGAGCTCGCGGAACACAAAAAAATAATGTTTGACATCCTCTGCGAGTTTGCAGACTTTTGCGATGCTCACGGACTTGATTACTTTTTGGATGCAGGCACTCTGCTCGGCGCAGT
>DCHM01000033.1:0-3749 GCA_002314835.1 Clostridiales bacterium UBA1752
TTTATTGCACCTCGGGCTTAATGCCCGAGGTGCCCAAAATGGCTTTTGATATAGGCAGACGCATCCTATATTGATAACTTAATAGGCTATGGGCAAAGCGGGCGCGAGCTCGTGACGCAAAGCTAAAGGGACTGTGATAAAGACAGTCAGCCAGTTGCCGGGGACACTACGATAGGTGACCGTGGCAATTTTTCTATTTTATCTCGTTTTTTAGATAAAAAAGACATATTGCCTTATATGTACTTAATAGGGGCGCGGTGCATTTTAAACTGCGCCGTGCCCTGTATTTTTGTTGAAAGGAGTATAGATATGCTAAAACGCATCAAAGAGCTCAGAGCAACGTTAAAGAGCCCTCTATATACAGGCTCTATTATGACCTTGGTTCTCAGCATTATTATGATGCTCGCATTCTATGCTTTTTACAATAATTCCACAGCTTGGTTTGTTTTTAACCCTAAAGTTACAGCCGAAGGTATGTCTGTAACTGTAAACGCTGACGCTCAGCTCGTTATCTCGGACAGCTCGGGCGGCATGACCGATTCCGCAGTGTATGAATTGACTAACGACGTTAGTTCGTCGCTGATGAATGCAACGGTGGGGACTGACGTTACTCATCCCATCGTTTATATCGACCCTACGACTATTAACCCCGCGACCTCCGAGCCTACGTCGGATTCGTCGTATTTGCCGGGCGTAGAAGGTACTCACTACTATAAGAGGACGATATATATCGGGTCTTCGTTTCATAGCTTGACTATGGATAGCATCGGTGTCAATTTTGTTTCTATATCCGGTGCGGTAACGGGATTTCAGAGGGCGCTGTCCTGCTACGTCGTTTATAACGGGCACGGATATAACCTCAATCTCAACGGCTCAAATCACCAGTCGCTCGATATCACGAGCCTGGACGTAGGCACTACAAAAGAAATCGAAATATACTTTTACTATGACGGCGCGCTCAAAGATTCGTCAGGCAATTACATCTTGACGTCATCGACAGTCGATAAAACCGGTATCAGCGTGTCGCTGTCGTTTACCGCGGTAAACGCAGTATCTAACTAATCATAACAAAGGAGGGCACAATATGGATAACGTATTAAAGCGTATAGCTAAATGCGCCGTTGTGCTCGTTGCCTTGGCTGTGATTATTACTTTAGAAACAGTTACCTTTGCATGGCTTTCTACCGCTTGGAACGGCGGTGACTTTGCCATCACGACCGCCAGTACCAATGCGCCTGCTATGCAGATATGGACAAAACACGAGACCGACGGTTGGTTTGTCACCTACGACGACGTTGATGACCCGACAGATAACAAGGTGCTTGACTCCATATTGACTACCGACAGCGAAGGTCATCTAAAGGCGGCAAACGAATATTCACTGTATTTCGGTACTATACATAACCTCGTACAAACTCAGGATAACCCTCCTGTATATATAAAAGCAACTTTTAATTTAAGCGCAAACAGCACCAACACCGTAACACTGCATTATTCTTTACCTACAAAATACGTCACTTTATATTCTAAAGCGAGCACCGGCTATATCACCGAGGTGTCGGGGCTCGACAGCAACGTTTCGGGTGACGACAGCTGGGAAAATTTGTCGGGCAGCTCATACGATTTTTTGCAGCTCGACTGCTATTACAGCGTTGCCGATAACGTTAAATCAAACTATATCATTGACTCTACGGCACACGAAATACGCCTTGATGGCAGTGATAGCGACGCATACAATAGTCTTAATGCCCTTTTTGACAGCCGTCCTACTACGGGGGACGCAAACGGCAAAAAAGATATAAGCGGTGATATGACTATCACGCTCGATAATAATACCGCTAATACAAAAACCGTTTACGTTTATTACCGCTTTACCGTACCTGCTCAGTCTCTAAAGGATTTACTCACAAATACCAACGTCAAAGACTATATGCCTATTTATCTGATATTTGATACCAATATCAGCTTTGATATCGTAACGACAGCTTACAGCGCGTAAAATATGACCATAAGAGGGGAGGCGAAGCCTTGCAACCGGAGCAACTAAACAGGCGCATAGTGAGACTCGCCGTCTCTTTTTGCGCGTGCATACTGTCTTTGGCAGTCAGCTTGGCGCTCTCTTACGCTTGGGTCTCAAAAAACCTCAAGGTTGCTAACGACAGCAAGAGCTTTTCGATAGACCCCGACCTCTTGAATGCGCTCAATAGCAGCGGCGACTATATCTTTATCGACGAGGACGACTCAGAGTTTAACGTAAACCCGTCGGGCTATCTGCCCGGCTCATCGGGTGACTTTTATATAGGACTCTTTAATAAATCGGGTCACGAAATCACGATAAACGAGCTCGGCATTGCTGCTCCCGTTGTTTGGACGACGAGCAGCAGCACCGCGTTTAACAACACGTATTCCACCGATTTTGACGAGGTGCCCGTTTTATATGAAGGTAATTATTATTACCTCGGACAGTCAGTCACCGTTTATATCAAGCAGATAGATATATATAGTGCAACATACGAAAGCTCTACAAACAAAGTAACGCTCGGCACTTGGCAATCCTCCGTCAGCAACATACCCCAGACTCCCGTTTATCTGCTCGACGGCGATCCGAGTGAAGTCCCTACGGGCAGCAAGCTGCTGTCAGGCGTTGATTTTACCATCGGCAACAACCAAGCCGCGCGTATAAAGGTATGTATTACTTTCCCCAATACAAACGCAGACCAAAATATGTTTAAAAACTTTGGCTTTGCACCCACCTCAACCCATAAGATTTCTTACGGCTACTGCCACAGACTGCTGTACGCTGTATTCAGCTCTTCGCTCTTGCCTGATGAATCGGGCTCTTGATTTATTAAAAAGGAAACGCAATGAAAAACTCTCGCAAACACTTTTTACGCAATTCGATATTAGTCACTTTGGCGGTTTTGCTCTTGTCTTGCACCGCTCTTGTCGTCTATGCTTATTTTAAGACGCAGGTTAAGCTCTATACAGACGACGGCTCAAACACTTATTTTAAGATGGGCATGGAGCTAAACACCTTTTTTGACGAGATAAACAGCACCAACGCCACCAAAGTTGCCGACGGCACGTCGCTCGGCATCAAGTGCACGGATACCAGCTGCGGTACTGCGTATAGCAGTGGTACCATGGCGTCAAATACCGTCTATTATATCAACGTCGGCACTGCCGAAGCTCCGAGCTACGAGTATGCGTATAACAGCAAAGCAGAGTGGGGGAGTGCTTCTAATCCTTATATTATCTCCAAAATCAACCACCTGCAAAATCTCTACGTTCTGCAAAACTGCGGATATTTCAGAGACGACATCGGCACTGGTCTCAAGGAGTCGGATTTGCCTTACTTCCTCGTTTGCGAACCCGACGGCTCTGTTGCCTTGATTGACGGCTCGAGCAAAGAGTTTGAGTATATCGGCAACGAAAAATATCCGTTTATCGGCTATTTCGGCGGCGCTTTTGCAGGCGGCACTGCGACGGTCGGCGGCAAAACGTGCGACCAATCGGTTATATATAATCTGTCCGTTAACTCAGAGACTGACGTTTTGGATATCGGCCTCTTTGGACAGATCGGCTTTTTGGGCACTATCCCGTCCGAGGGCAACACCTTTAGCGGCGCGGCATCTACGGTTCGCGACGTATTGCTCTATGACGTCAAAGTAGTCGTGGATAAGAAGAGCGCACTCTCCACTCTCGCCGATATTATCGCACAGCACCTTTTCTCTTATAGAAATTACGTA
>DCHM01000033.1:3863-5665 GCA_002314835.1 Clostridiales bacterium UBA1752
TTACAGCAGTGACGACGTAGCCGCTATCGACGTCCAATATGCTCTCGGAGCAGGCGAAACGACTGTAGGCAACTTTTATTCCGTCAGCGGCATACTCGGATTTTGTTATGAAATGAATTCCGTGCAGGCAAACGGACAGATAACCATAGGCGGTATCAGCAACGCAGATATCGAGGTTTCGAGCGGCGGTGTAGGCACCGGCGGCGGTCTCGAGTCGGGCTATGGCCGTGGTTACGTTACCGCAGTCGAAATATACTCGGGTTATCACGATTCCGGCGAAATCGTTAAATGCACGATACCTTATACCGAAAGTAACCCCGACGGCACCACATATACGACCAATACCTATAAGTACGGCCTCGTTATATTGCTTGATGCGTCAAATCCTTTGTCTTATGACGATGACAAAACTACATGGTGCTCGTTGCAAGACGGCGTTACTCCCGTCAACGTGCATAAGCCGAGCGGCAGTGCGACCTATGTCGCTACCATTTACAGTACTTATCAGGACTTTTTCGGCAACACGCAATCCAGCAGCCAGGATTGGGCTGAATTTGTCGTTTACGACGTAGCCAACAGTAAATATCAATATTATATTACCGGTTCGGATAGTTTATCTGACGTTTCAGACGTTGTTTCTACGGGCATTTCGATGAGATACGCAGCAAAAGAAAGCTCTGATTCCGCGTCTTTTACCCGTCTGTGCTCTCAGTATGAGCGTAGCCGTATAGGTTCGTCCATTACGGGCTGGACACAGACGACAGACAGATGCTATTTTTACGACGGCGTATTTACTTTTGCTTTGTCCGACCCTACAGATACTATCGAAAAAACTTGGGACGGAAACACTGCAGACACTTTTTACGTCGGTTCGAGCACTGCTTCGCTCTGGCAGACCAATACCTCGTCGGGCAACAAAGCAGTCGTCTCTTACGTCAAGCAATTAACTTCAGTTGATGAGCTTAAAGCTCTCGAAAAGGCAGGCAAAAAAGTATATATAGTTTATCAGGATTCCAACGGCAAACAAAACCTCGTAACGCTCGCTCAAAACAGCAATTATACTGCAGGTAGCGGCGAGGATGCGCTGACAACGTCTTATACTGCCCTCGACCTCGTTGACAGTCAAACGTCCGAACAGCTAAAGGCTACCGTCGCAAGCAACACGATATCTTCGCCTATAAATGGGATGACAAATGCACAAGTTGTCGAAAACTGGAATAACTACAAGATACTCAATCTCGGCTCTTCGCAAGATCTGAATATGAGCTTGTCGTATTTGAGAGATTATTACAATATTGACGTAAAGTTTACGCTCAGTCAAGGTGATACGGTTTACAAAGACGAGCACGGTAATACTTTTGGTAGTTCTACGGTTGTTGTAAACCAAGGAACTGGCATTTCAGAACAGTTGCAAAAAACATGGGACAGTTTTTTAGCTTTCGAAACCAATTCTGCCAGTGATGGCAACTGGTCAGATAGATTCTGGGTTGGCATCACTCTTTACCGTGACCGTGTTGCTACGCTGAGATTTTGGAATGTTACACCTTCCGGCTTAACTTTACTCGGTAACTCAACTGAAAACGCTCACACTAACCCAAATCTTTATAAGGAACCGTATAATATTGCCGGTGGCGTTACGTATTTAAATACTCAATACGAGCAATCTATCTATAAATACGTTAAAAGTGGTGTTACTTATACCGGACCGTTGCTTTTTCTTGAAGATGGTAAATACTACACTTCGTGGACCGACTCTTATGATAACACGATGTATAATGGCAGCAATCAAGTAACACTTTCGG
>DCHM01000045.1 GCA_002314835.1 Clostridiales bacterium UBA1752
TACCAAATGAGCTAAATCCGCAAAAGGCGCCACCCGGAATCGGACCGGGGTTGAAGGTTTTGCAGACCTCTGCCTTACCGCTTGGCTATGGCGCCATATATTGCTAACCCAGCGCGCTTGATTATAATATCACATCAATGCTCATTTTGCAATACCTTTTTGCAAAAAAATGTTAAAAAATCAAAAAAAGTTTTTATGATTTCTCAAACGCCTTATTTTGCAAAGGTTTTTATCAGTATTGATAAGCAAAATACCAGCGCGAGCCTACTTTGACTGCATAGCAATTGCCTTTTTGTTGCAAATTGCCGTCAACGTAAACCGTGACCGACACGAGCCTCAGCTCGGTGACCGCGCTTATGTCGGCGCGCGACGAGTAGGTGGCGATAAAATCCACGGCGTCACTGCCCGACAAATCAAGTGCTGTGTTTGACGTGATGGCAAAGGTTATCTTTGAACCCTTGTAAACGCTGTCTTCCTCGTCGTATATCTTTGACAGCTTGCTCTTTAGGTCGCTGTCTGATGGCAATTCACCGCCGTTGAGCGTCGCCTTGGCGTAGTCGGAGGACAGCTTTATCATCCCGTCAACATCCTGCAGCATACACGCCTTGAGATAACCGCATACGGCTGCCTCGGGGGTGGCTTCGCCGCTGACAAACAGCAAAAAGCATGCTATGACGATAGCAGCGAGCAGTATGCCTGCCGCGACGGGTATTATGACTGTCTTTAAGTGTTTCATGTGCGCCTCCGTGGTATTTGATTGATTATATAACATCGCGCCGCTCTTTGTCAAGCAATTAAAAAAGGCCCTCCGTATAGGAGGACCTTTTGCGCCTTAATCTGCGTCCATACCGAGCTCGAGCCCGTCTTTTTCGGCGGCGGCTCTGTATGCTACAAAATCCTCGTCGCTGAAGCCGAGCAGCTTAAACGCTCTCTTGACGGCTTGGATTGAGGTGCAATGAGTATAAACGTACTGCTTTTGCATGGTTAGTGCGGCTTTGCGAGCCGACTCTACGTTGTCCTGGGTGCTTGCAGTGCTGCGGCTTAGCTGCTTGTAAACCTTGCCTGCCCAGTCCGAAAGGTGGCTCTCGGCGTAGTCGGCGGCAATCTGAGCCTCAGCCTCCTGCTTTGTCGTCTGCCTGTAGCCCTTGCTTTTGAGCGCGACGGTCAAATCCTTGACGTAATCGCTGTCAAAGCCGTATTCGGCTTGCATTTCCTGCAGCATCATATAGGTTTTGGCATTGTCAAGCTCGGTCTTGACCGTGCCCGACGCCGTTGACGCCGACAGTATGTTTGACGCCATCTGCTTTGCCGAAACGGGCGGCTTGTAGGCTTCCTCGCTTTCCACCGCCTTGCCGTCGTGGACTGCCTCCTCAGCGGCGGCTATCTCGCGCGAAAGTGCTTCTTTTTGCTCGGCGTCGGCTTTTTGCGCTTCGTCAAGTAGGGTGTTAGTTTCGTCAAGCTCGGCTTGCAGCTCGTCGGCGCCTCGCTTTAGCTCTTTTGCCGCCTCGGTGTCGGCGTCTGACTTAGTCTGCTCCGCCGCAAGCTCTCGCTCGGCGTAGTCTTTGTCTATATCACTGAGGGCTTTGCCGAGCGAAAGGCTGTGCTCTATGTCACTCTGCGCCGCTTCGCCCGATGACGCAAGACCGCGCTGTGTCAGTGCAACGTCTGCACTTTGCTTGGCGAGTGCGCTGTTTGCCGCGGCGGCGTTTTGCTCGCTATGCTTGGCGCTCCTCAGCATATCCAAGGTGTCCGAGTATGCGTCGCTGTTTGCCTTTAGAGTTTGCTCGTACGCCTTTTTGAGCTCGGCTTTCGTTTGGTCAAAGCTCTTTATGCGCTTTTGCAGCTCCTCTGCGTAATCACTGTAATCCATTTTTGTCATTCCTTCCTTTGGTTTTGGTTATCAAAACGAGTTCGCTTACCGTCTCGTCCGTGCCGTGCGAGCTCGTGGAAATATATACGCCTGCACGCGCTATTCGCTTGCGGTGCGCCCTGACCGAGCAAACCGTAGTACCGATGCCGGCGGTGACGGTATATCCCGTGCCCGGCGTAGAGCTTATGTCGTCAAAGCAGGCGACCGTCAGCGAGCCACCGCCGACTGATTCGATACACAGGCTTATTTCGTCGAGGTTTTTACGGTGTGCGGTGTCCGATAGCGCCATAAGCGGGCTGCACCAGTAAGCCGTTATCGGGTCGGCGTCGTCCACCTTGACGGCAGGGTCGAGCTTGTAGATGGTGTTTGCCATCGCAAAGTAGGTTTCGCCGCTTTTTTCTGCCATAGCCGTCGGCAAAACGACCGAATATCGGTACCACACCTTTAAAAGGTAGTTGTAAACGAAGGTCGCCGACATCGTGACGACAAATAGCTCTGACGCCGACTTGCGGTCGTATAGCTTTACGCTGCCGTGCAGCAGTGGCGTAAAAGACTTATAAATCTCGCTCGAAACGACCTTGGCGTTGCTCTGATTCTGTACGCTCGTGGCGTTCCAGATATTGATGCCGTCGTCGCAAACAGTGACGGGCTCGTTGCCTATCACGGTGCCGTGGCAGGTCTGTACGCTGCCCTTGACGCCGTTAAGGTTATACACAGGGAACGAGGTATAATAGGCTCCGAGTGCGTTTTGACGCACCTCGCAGGGCGAATAATAGGCTCTGTCCTTGGTAAAGATAAGCTGTCTGTCGTACTGCTCCGAAATGCAGGTAATCGCCGTGTTGCCTATGACGGTGAAATTGTTGACGGGGAAGTATTCCGCACTCGGGACTCCGTTTGTAAGCTCGGAATGAAAACGGTAGCAGCTATATCCCGGGTTGCCGTAAACGAATACTCTGGTGTCTACGCTGCCGCCGAAGGGAATGGCGAACCTGCTGTGCGTGATGCGCGTACGCATGCCGTGTACCTTGCGGTAGATAATGACTACGTTGTTTATGCCTTCGGTAGGTGCGGTGTCAAACGTAACCGTGCCGTTTACCGTGTCGGCGGTAAAATCGAGACATTCCACGTCGTTTACCGTGACTGACGTAACCTCGTTTATGCCCGTTTCAGCAAGGTGATAAACTGTACTCGTGCCGTCCGCGCTGTATTTCTGCGCTCGCTTGTCGGTTAGGAGATTGATTTCTTCAAAGGCTGTGCCTGCGCCGCTCGGCTCGGTCGCAATCGAAACGGTGGGGATATATCCCGACACCGTGCCAACCGTATATCCGTCGTAGCAATAGTATTCACTGCCCGTCAGTATAT